>PCBK01000045.1:102679-147937 GCA_002731275.1 Deltaproteobacteria bacterium
ACGCCCATTCGATTTTTGTAACTGTATCCGTCTATTTGTTGNATGATTTTACAATGTTTCCANCCGATCCCCTGCACAGNTTTTTGTTTCCCCTGTTTGATGTTAAAACTTCCACTCTTCCGAACAGCTACACGCCCTTCATAGACGCCCTTCTTCTTCCCTTTTGGAACGACCGCTCGAATGATATCTCCTGTTTGAAAACCTCGTACTCTCTTCTCACTCTTTGCTTTTGTTCGGGGAAAACCATAGCGATCGACTCGACACATTTGCCTGCTCCCTCTCCCCATTGCTTTGAGCTCCAGTACTTCGTGTTGTTTCTCAACGAATACGTTCTCTCCACTTTCTCCAACACACATTGCATCAAGCCAGTGCTCTTTTGCGTATCCTTGCTTGCTACGGTTGTACTTTGTTCTTCCACCTGTCCCTGTCTCCAAAGAGAGACCTGTGGCCTTCAGAACGCTATAGATCGCGTTCCTGGTTGCATTCATCGCTGCTGCAGCTCTCAGAGGCTTGCAGGATTTTTCTCGAAGACCTGAGAAGCCAAACTCTTCTGCTGTTTTCGTGTTCTTCTTCTGATTGCACTTCTCGCAAGACAATGTCAGATTTCCAATACGATTGCTTCCACCTCTTGATTTGGGTGTCATGTGCTCAATCTGTAATGGAACATCCTTTTTACTACAGTAAGCACACTTGCGACCCCATTTCTCTAGCAGATATTCTCGGATTTCGTAACCAAAGAGAGTACCCTGTTGGTATTCGACGCCACTGATTTCTGGGTTGACCAACTTTTGTGCATCAAAGCGGACTCTCTCCATCGAGAGCGATGACACCGGAATGCGAGAACGAAGTTTCTTTGTCCAGGATGCGATGTTGTCTACACGACTCTGAAGTGATGGCGGCAGCCATCCTTTTGGTTTCGTACGGTTTTTGAAGCGTGGTTTACGATAACGTGTCTTTCGATGTCTTCGAGACCTTCTGATAGCTCTGCGTTTTTCAAGCCCTTCTTTGATCTGCCATCCCCGGTGTTCGAGTTCAGCAGCGAACACGCAGCGCTTTCCTCGCTTACAGTCAACAACGACTGCAATGCCTGTCGTTTTTGCTCCAGGATCGAACTTGAGCGCTGTAGGTTGAGTGTCACCACCTTCACGCTCTTTGATAATGATCGTAAAAGGATACCGACGATAGACAGCAGCACGCCCTTTTCGCATCAGTTGCCGTGCTCTTGCTGGATGGCAAGGCATCAGCGGTTGTTTGTTCTTGTCAATGACGAGAACTCTGTTTTTGGTTTGGTTGGTTTCGTTTTTCAAAATCGAGTTACCTCGCGTTCTCAGAGTCGCCCTTACGGGGTTCTCTGGTGATGGTCTCCTCGCCAATGTTATGGAGCGGTTTCTTGTGAGGAACACTGCCTTAGACCTTCAGACTGTTTAATCACTGACCGCAGAGCCTGAGACTGGAGAAGCATCTCAGGGTGCCTATACATTCGCTCCTAACGTAGTCCTCCGAAAAGGACTCAGGCTGGTCAACATAGAGACTCTTTCAAGCCTCTCCCTTTAGGGGGAGGTCGTTGACAGAGAATGCATTCCCGAGCTTGGTGTGTTGATCGTCTTATCTTTGGTAGGAGCGTATCGAGTGGTGTACTTGATTGTCAAGGTGATTCAGTGAATTACGCGCAGGGGAGGTTACGTGGCGTTGGTTGAGGAGAGACGTTCTTTTTCGAGGAGGGCGTGGACGAGGTACTCTTCGGCGGTTCGTTGGGGGCCGGGAGCGTTTGTGTCGCGTCTGTATCTGGCTTTCATGCGGCGGCGCTTATAAGAGCGATAGACGACATGTGGGTCCTCTCTGTGGTCTGTGCCAGCGCTACCGAGTGGGCGGTTGAGCATACGTCTGACTTCTTGCTCTGTGATGATGGAGAGCCCTTGTTGTTCCATCACGGAGCGCAGTTGGGTAAGCTCTTCGAAGGAGAGTCCAAACAAAAACTCTTGAAACGCAAACGCTTCTTCGTCATCTATTTGTTGTTCGATGAAGTGATCGAGGACTTGTGGAGGACACTGTGCTTCGATCAATTGCATCAGCTCAGAGGTGCCGAGGAGCGTGCCGTATTGAACTTGTACATTCATCCGTGCGTCCCAGAGAGAGCGTATGAGGGCGAAGAACTCACCGATACTCTCCTGGCTCGTGCTGGTATCCCACAGAGACACGAGGTGCGCGGCGGAGATGCGTTTGAGGGCTCTGGGCGCGCCTTTGTTGAGCACGACATCAAGCAGTAGTTGATAGAGCAGGTAGGTGTGGATGGTGTTGCCGAGTGCGTCGAAGACGCGCTTCTTGAGACGCGGTGGGCAGGCTGGTGAGTGGATGCGGATAAGTGTAAAGTAGATCCCTTTGAGATGCTGGATCTTGGTGGTCATGTAGCCTTCGGAGAGGATCGCTTTGCTCGGTAGCTTCAGCTTGAGCTCAAGAGGTTCCACACTGCAGAGTAAATCGAGCAACGTGTCGGTGTTGCGGTAGTGTCCACCAAGAGCTTGTTCTTCGCGCAGAGATGGGTAATCCTGAAGGAGTTGCATCAGGCGGATCAGGCGTTGTTGATTGGCTTCGAGGAGTGTGTATGCGTCGGCATCTTGGGCTTTGATCGCGTACATCGCCTCGTCGATCAGATCCTTTTTTTGCGCAAAGGGAAAAGACATATTTGCTTTTTGGTGTCCTCTGGTCCTATACAGCATGATGTGCTGTTGATTGATTCGATTATCGTCCTTTATCCGGGCGTTTTTGTGGTGGGATGACACCACCACCTTTCCAATTTGTACTTGGTTGTATCCTTTCTCTTGTGTCGATGCAACCCGGAAATGAGAGTGATTTATGCAAAAGAAGAATGCTGAGGAGCAAGCGAGCACCTCTTCCACACAACAGATCCATGAGCGAACTGAAGTGGATAAAGATAACTGGAGTTGCCTTCTGGCCGAAGAAGACCAGGAGCAGACCTACGCCGCGCTTGTGCGAAAATATGCGCCTGAACCCGTCAGTTGGAACCAAGCGCGCAAGTTGATCCACACTGGAAAAGTCTTTTTGGATGGCGGACGATTAAGTAACCCCGCCAATCGTTACAACGAAGGGAAACGTCTCGAAGTACGTATGAGCGAGCCTCGTCGTGCCTTGAGTGGTGAGCTCGAAGCCAGTCGTATCCTTTACATCGACAAGGACGTTGTTCTCGTCAACAAGCCCGCAGGGATGCTCACTGTCTCCTACGCGGAGATCGAAGATCTTGACACACTTGAGATCCTCTTACGTGGGACGATTCAGCGAATCCGCAAAGGGCGTTTCAAAGATCCCCTCCACCTCGTACATCGTCTCGATAAGCTGTCGAGTGGCGTGTTGATCTTTGCCCGCACCAAAGAGGCATTCAAACACCTCAAGGAGCAATTTGCGGATCACTCCATCGGTCGTGAATACAGAGCTGTGGTCGTGGGTCACCCTGAGAATGGGACGGTTCGCTCTTGGCTTGTCGAGGATAGAGGGGATGGTTACAAGGGCTCTGTGCCCAAAAAGGATGCGAAGAAAAAGTACGCCAAAGAAGCCATCACACACATCGAAGTGCTCGAACAATTTACACACGCGAGTCTACTGTCCTGTCGCCTTGAGACAGGGCGGACACACCAGATTCGTATTCATCTGAGTGAGATGGGACATCCGTTGATCGGGGATCAGGTCTATTTGAAAGCCTGCGCTCGTCGTGGTCGCATTTACGAGGAGCTTCCTGACTTTGATCGGGTCGCATTACACGCAAGGTCTCTCACCTTTATCCACCCGACGACTGGGAAAGAGATGTCTTTCAATGCACCCATCCCCCGCGATATCAAGCAGCTCCTCAAAGATCTCCGCGAGGAGACCAAAGAGCACGGTGTCGAAATCGCCGATGAGACTGCCCTGGAAGAAGACGGTTTGCCGCCAGTTTCCATGTCAATCTCCTTTGAAAAGAAGAAGAAAAAGATCAAAAAACCACCCTCGATCAAAAACAAATCCACTAGAAGACCCAAGAAGAGACGGAGTTCGTAGACGTTCTCATGTGTTCTCTCTTCGTACCAGGAGAAAGTTCTCTCGCAAAAGATATGTTTTTGTGAAAACCCAATATCACACGAATGCATCTCAAGAGATACGGGTTGTCATCATCACTGCGTTGGCGAAGCTTCGATGTGTCTGAGCGAAGCCAAAAAGCGTTGGTGAAGAATTCTTGATATTTCGTCATTGTGTGTTCTACAACAAAAGGTCTGTAGACTGAGTTGGCAGAGATGATATCCACGTAGAAGTAGGCTCTTCTCATGTGTGGTGTCTTCCAAATGGACGGAGAGTTCATCAGATGTTTCACGAAAGCCGGATCAACCTCGAAGAACAAGAACTCCTCTCTTTAACGAGTTTTTTGACGATCTCAGCAAGGATCAATTATTTGCTGTCGTCGAGAGCCCCCTCCTACGAAGCGCTCGTCAATGGTTTGATACAAAATCGCCCCTTGTGTGGTTCGTTGGCGACGATCGAAGATGGTGTCGCCTATCTCGTCAGTGCCTACCGAAACCGTTCCCGACGACTCGGTCCGCTCGCTGTGATCCACCCCATGCGTGCATCTCACCTGTTGATCCTCGCTTGCGAAGAACCTTACGAGCTCGACATCCTCACGGCTTTTTTCCACGACTACTACGAAGACATCTATACAGATGATCAACCAGAGAACATCCGCCAAGAACTGGGTCAAAAGATGGCGGCACTGACTGAACGCCTCTCCCCCGAAGAGCGCGATATCCTCTACCATCGTATGCAAGTGCTCACCAGACGCGATAGCGAAGACTACAATGAGTATCTCGGTCGCATGATCGAGCAAGCTGTCGATCAACCTGAGATCTTGTGGGTCAAACTCGCAGATCGTCTCGATAACACTATGGATATGCGTATTGTCGAGAATGAAAGTGGTGAGTTCTTCCGGTTGATCTTCGACGTGTTGTTTTTGCAAACCAGACAAAAGCGCGTGACCGTTACACAAAAGCCACCCCCCGGGCAGATGGATGAAGCACACCGCCTGTACCAGATGTTCAAGAACGCGATCTTTTTGACGCTTGTTCGACGCTCCGAGATTATCAAGGATGGGTCAGGTCCTGCGATCCGGTTGTTCCACGCGCTTGCAGCCGCCAGCCTCCAAGAGTCCGGTCGAATCCTCACGCACATCTTCAGCTATCACATCCTCGACGCTGAAAAACAACGCGATATCCTGATCGACGCGATGGAGTATTGTATCGGTGGTGGTATCAATCGGATCACACCCTCTCAGCGCGGAAACCGACTCGATGGTCTGTTTACCAATCACTTCGATCACCCTGAGCGCAAAGTGCGTGAGCAGAATCTCCGCACATTACAAGAGGATAAGTCGATGATGGCGTCTGCTGCGCTTGCCTTCATCTCGCTCTTTGAGTCATTCCTCACGTCCCCCAACTTTAAGCTGAGTGGCGTCCACGCCACAGGGATCTCCATCGAAGACACGTTGATCTAATCGCGATGTCGATACCTGCCTTCTTCTCCTCACGTAGCCGCTTTCAACGCTCTAACTATCTCCTCATTCTCTGGCTCTGTCTCTGTGCTCTACTTGGGTGGTCATTCGATCGATATCTTGCGATCTTTTTGACTGCGGTGGGTTTCTTCATCCATCAATGTCTACTCGTGCTCGGTGTCTGTCGATTGGACATGCAGTGGTTTGTGTCGACGATGACGCGCGGTCCATCTGACAAAAAGCAGATCTTGTTGACCTTCGACGATGGACCCGATCCTGTGATCACGCCTGCGATCCTCGATATCTTGTCAGAGCACGATGTCAAAGCTGTGTTCTTTTGTATTGGTGAACGCGCACGCGCACACCCCGAGATCGTAAAGAGGATCGTGAAAGAAGGTCATACCCTCGGACATCACAGCGACACACATCCCATGTGGATCAATCTGTACACGCTGCCAAAACTCCGCGATGAGATCGAGCGTGGTAAAGACACCTTGTCGGAGCTTGCGGGGAAAGACCTGCGTCTGTACCGTCCACCTGTTGGCTTGACCAACCCACGTGTTCGTCCGGTCGTTGAGGCGTTGGGATTGCGTGTGATCGGTTGGAGTATGCGCAGCCTCGACACGCGCAATGAACCGATTCCCGCGATCTTAGGACGTCTGGAGCGACAGCTCCATCCTGGTGGGATCGCCTTATTTCACGATACTTTACCCGACGCACCTGCGCTCTTGCGCCGATGGCTCACACGCCTCCATGAGAGAGGATATACATGTATCAAACCGGATGAATGGCTCGGGTAACAGGTGTCTTGATTAGCGAAGCGCGAGCACGAGGTACATGAGCCGGTGTGTTTCGAGGGTGTTGGGCTGAGAAGGGGAGGGGAGTGTCACGTCTGGAGGCAGTGAAAAAGCACGTCTGATAGCCGCCGTTGTCAAATGTTTGGCCGCGACCTGGAGCGTTAACTGCCTTGGCTGGATCGTCTTGTGACTCATTACTGTAAAAGCCATCGGTCCGTGGAGCATCGGGCGCACTTTCCATCCTGCGGTTCGCTGTGTCTTCACGAGACACCAAAAAGGTTTGTTCTCGACAGGATCGAGCGTCGCAGCCTCTGTGACGGCGACACCATCTTTGTGGACGATCTTGCGCAGTGTTTTGTAAAAGCTGACCGTATACAGCTTGGACAGCGCGATCTGCGTAGGGACAGGGAGATCGAGGATCACCACGTTGAACGGTGTGCGCTTCTTCTTGATGTACAAGAAGGCGTCTGTGTTGACGATCTTCAGGCGTTTGTCTTCGAGAGAGCCCTCATTAAGCTTGCGCAAGAGTTTGTGTTTTTTGGCGAATTGGGTCATCGCTGGATCGAGATCGACCATCACGACCTCTTTGACATCTGGATATCGCCAGATCTCCCGCAGCGCCAACCCATCGCCCCCACCAAGTAACAACACCCGCTTATGGGAAGATACCATCGACATCGCCGGGTGGACGAGCGCTTCGTGGTATCGTCGCTCGCTGTCTGTGCTGAACTGGTGTTCGCCGTTGATGTACAGACGGTAAGGCTTTTTGGGGTGACGAATGTCCCTGATCAGTCTGATGTGTTGGTAAGGAGAGTGGTGAAGATAGACGAGTTTTTGGCCTGTTGAGCGTTCTCGTGCGTCTTCGATCCAGCCTGTTGAGTAGACAAAACCTACGGCGAGAAAGATCCCGATCGCGACACTACAAATCCACAGATATCGGCGGGATGTTCCGAGGACCTCTTTGAACACGACGATGTTTAAGAGCGCGATACAGAGGTTGAGTGCGCCGATAAAGAAGGACGTCCTTGTAAAGCCGAGCGTGGGCAAAAAGAACAGCGGGAACAACAACGAACCCACAAGCGCGCCAATGTAGTCAAAGGAGAGGACGTTGGCGATCGCCTTCTTGAGATTGCCGAAGCGGTGGACGACACGTGTCACCAGTGGGATCTCAAAGCCGATCAAGACACCGAGTATCACGATCAATGCGAACATCACCCAGGTGTATACGCGGGTGTAGATGTGTGCCATCGCGAGCAGAAAGACAGCGGGACCACCGATCAAAGACAGCCACAACTCGACCTCGATAAAGCGCCGCTCCAGATCGCGTTCGACGCGCTGTGTGAGCCATGAGCCGACCCCCATTGAGCTCATAAAGATCCCGATCGTCAGGGAGAATTGTGTGATGCTGTCGCCTAGCAGGTACGATGAATAACCTGCGATCAACAGCTCGTATATCACGCCGTTGGTCGCGATGAGCATGATCGAAAACAACATCGTCGCGGTCCGGCGACGCGCTTCTGTCTCCGAGAGTTCCTCTGTTTCGAGTTGTTCAGAGGTTTGTTCTGTGGTTGATTCCATGATTTACGCCTCAGGGTATATAGGCAGATGGCGGACAATGCAGTCGGACATCTGGTGGAAATGAAAACAGTTGTTTGTAGATCCCAGGGATGACGTATGTGTTCGCCTTCGAGGGGTGGAACGTCGTCGGTGATATCTTGCCTTTTGACATCCACACATACGTCCAGCGGATATCGAGCCCAAAGCTTCTGTACGGATACGTCGTGAAACCCGCGTCCTTACAGCGTTGTATCCAGCAAGCATACCAACGCCGATCCAAAAAAGGTCCGGCGTCCCATGTGAGACGACCACCTTTGCGCAAGGCCGCGCCGAGCGTCTTGAGCCATGTGTGTGTCGCGTACATATCCCAATCCTTGTGTGCCGCAGTTTGGTGAATGATCGCGTCAAAAGAAGCTCTGTACTGGCGGACAATGCGGGACGAGCGTTTGATGTTTTTGCTGAAGTACGTCTGCACGCGAGGATCGCGAAAGGCGTCTTGGTGTTGTGCCCGCAACAATGGATGTGACCGAAAGAGTTCGTACTTTGTGGGAAGTAGGACGATCTGGATTACGCTCTTGACGTTCGCAAAGTGCAAGATCTCGCGGAGCGCGCTGCCGTCCTCTCCTCCGATGAGCAAAACGCGCGCTTGAGCGCGCGTTTGCAACAGGGCGGGGTGGACAAGTGACTCGCCAAAGCGACGGTCTTCGCTCGCAAAATACTCCGTATAGGGGCCTCTCACAAACAGCGTCCCGACGCTCTTTTGGCGTTCGACAAAGTAGGTCTTGCCGCGTGCTGTGTGTTGTGAGAGAGGGACGTGTTTGGGTGTATGCAAGAAGGGAGGTTGCACAAAGGCCAATCCTATAACAAACGCAGGGACGCAGCCCCAAACAAAGGACACCACGTGACCGCGAAGGGGATCACTCCTCATACTCCAGTAGATGACGAACATCGTGAAGAGCAGGGAGGTCGTGGCGGCGCCGATATAAGGCGCTGTTGCAGAACAAAGAAGCCACACCAACGCCGCTCCCAAGAGCGAACCTCCCGAAGGAACAAGTGGTTCTTGTGACCAGATGTCGAGCTGCCGAAAGGCCGTCTTGCATTCTCCTCCCAAACACAACCCCGCCAACACAAAAGAGAGCGCCATCAACAAATGTGGCCGCATCCCCCAAGTAAACAGATGACCCGCCAAGAGCGGGACGCAGCTCACTAATAACAAGAGAAAACGTCGATGTTGTCGTGTTGTAGCGTCTTCTTGCTGATTGAGGATGAAGCCCAAAAAGACGGAGAGAAAGAGGGCGAGAGAGGCGAGACGTCCCCACCTACCGACGACGTCGAATGCCCAGCCCATCCATTGTTCATGCAATGCGAAGGTGGCAAAGCACGCGACACCTGCGAGTGAAAGTGTCGCACAGAGCTGTGTTTGCCGTGTGTGTGTGTTGGTCATCGCTCTACCCATTCAAGAAGAAGCGCAGCAGGATGTGTGTGTCGATCTTGTTGACAGGTGTGTTGACGTGGGAGATATCCTTGGGGAACCAAAACAAGTTGGGTACGACATGTTGGTTGAGATAGTGTGTTGGGGTGCGCAGGATCAACGTCTTGGGTTGAATGGGCCGCTGTGTCGCGAGCGTGTAAGAGGTATGTGTCCCAAAGCTCGGCACCCAAGTGTGGTATCCATGTGTGCGAAAACCTGCTTCTGTGATCGTATTGACAATGCACCAGTACGCCCGGCGAAAAAATGGCGAGACAGAGGTCGATTGGACACTCATCGCACCGTCAGCTGTGAGCCGTTTGCGCAATGAGCGATAGAACTCCACGCTGTACAGTTTTGAGAGGGAGATGTTGGTCGCGTCAGGCAAGTCGGAGATGATCACGGAGAAGGGCTGTTTATTGTGTTCGATGTACTTCCAGGCGTCTTCATTTTTGATGATCAGGCGTTGTTTGGTGTGTACCTTCCTGACATCGAGGCGGCATTGTGTTTTGGGGATACCGATGGCTTTGGGAGATGGGCAGGAGGAGGTCTTATCTGGCATGAGTTGTTCGTAGATGAGCTGCGCTTGTTGTCCATCACAACGTCGTTTGTAGAGACAGTATGTGCGTGTTTTGTGTGGGACCATCGAGTTCTCGTTGAATGTCTTCATGATCGGGTGTGTGCGTCCGAAGTCGGTCATGGCTGGATCGAGGTCGACCATAACGACCTCTTCGACGTCGTGGTAGCGCCAGATCTCTCTCATCGCGAGCCCATCACCACCACCAAGCAGCAGGACGCGCTTTCGTGAACGCGCCGCGAGCATCGCTGGGTGGACGAGTGTTTCGTGATAACGGCGTTCATCTTGTGTGCTAAATTGTGATTGTCTGTTGAGTGTGAGGAAGTAGCTTCCCTTGTATTTGGTGAAGCGGATCTCCTGGTATGGGGAGCGTTTGAGGTAGATTTGCTTGACCCCTGGGACACGCCGTTGTGCGAGTGTGTCGAGCAGCTCTTGGCTGTATTGCCAGCCCAACAACAAGGACACACCAAGAGCGAGGATGCTGATATTTCTCCAAAGAGAGCGCCGCAACGTCGCACCAAAGCCGATCCACAGCAGACATACACTGAGCAGACAGAGCGCACCGACGATGATCGAGCTGTTGGCAAACCCAAAGCGTGGCATCAGCCACCATGGGAGCAAGAGCGAACCTGCAAGTGCGCCGACGTAGTCGATGAACAACACCTGCGCGAGCAAGCGTTTGACGGACCAATCCCGTTCGATGATCCGGATCACGAGAGGGAGCTGGAAGCCCGTCAAACCACCGAGAAGCGCGGTCCATAGGAGACTAAACAGAGGGTAGCTCGCGGTGTACATTCCGACGAGGCTGAGGGCTGTGATCGTGATGCCAGCGGCGAATGCTGTGAAGATTTGCACATCACAAAGCCACGCGATGAGCTGCGATTCGACGCGCTGTGTGAGCCATGAGCCGACCCCCATCGCGCTCATAAAGAGTCCGATCGTCAGGGAGAATTGGTAGATACTGTCACCATAGAGGTGAGCGGAGTATCCGGCGATCATAAGCTCCAGGATGATCCCGTTGCCCACCATGAGGAAGACGGAGAGCAAGAGCAGCCAGGGCTGTGAGGAAGAGGGTGATGTGGATTCGTGGGGATTGGACACGTTATTCTGCCTTTGTTTTTGTTTCGCAATCAGGAGTGGCGCTTTTTTCGCATATTTGTCGTTTTTTCGCAATCTGGATCTCAATGTCAGGAGACAACATTCGACACTGAACAATTGACATCTATGCAGCGTCGTAGAATATTCTCTTGTGTGGTGTCGCCGAAAGATAGAAGCCAGATAGATGGTGTCCACAGATTTTCTTTTCTCCGCGCTCTTTTGCTCTGCTGGCTTGTTGTGGTTTGTGTGTGAGAGCGTGGATGGTATGGGAGGAGTGAGATATGTCGACAGCGTCGACGAATGTGTTTGATTGGGAAGCTCGTATCAAGACTTTACCTCACTCGCCTGGCGTCTATCTGATGAAGAGCAAGCGCGATGAGATCCTGTACATCGGCAAAGCCAAAGATCTCAAGCGTCGTGTGCGTCAGTATTTTCAGGAAGGAGCAGATCCGAGACCTTTTGTCAGGCGTCTACCCAAACTGCTCAAAGAGATCGATGTCCTGCTCACACACACCGAGAAAGAAGCTCTTTTACTCGAAGCGACACTGATCCAAGAGCACCAACCTCGCTTTAACATCCTGCTCAAAGAAGAACAACGCTATCTCTACCTTCTGCTCGATCAGTCACACAATTTTCCCCGCCTCCAGGTCGTCCGGCGTGGTCCAAAGGACAAACCGCCCAAGCCCAAGCAACGACTCTTTGGTCCATACCAGTCGGGATATGCTGTGAGGCAAGCGCTCGAAGTCGTAGGGCGTTGCTTCCGCCTGCGAACCTGCGATGAGCGAGAGATGCGCAATCGCACCCGTCCCTGTCTCGAACACCAGATCAAGCGCTGTGACGCACCCTGTGTACTACCCGTTCCCGTCGAAGAATACAACGCACACATTCAAGATGTCGTGCTGTTTTTGGAGGGAAAACACCAGGAGTTGATCGACGATCTCTCCCAAAAAATGTGGGACGCAGCAGACCGTCATGCCTACGAGCTGGCCGCACAATATCGCGATCAAACCACCGCGATTAAACAACTTGTCGAGTCCCAACAGTCCGTACAGAGCGAAGACAAAGTCGATCGAGATATCTTTGGTCTGTATCGAGAAGGCGGTGAGGTCGAGATTCAACTCTTGACGGTCCGAAGAGGTCGTCTTTCAGGCGGACGATCCTTCTCCTTTGCTGAGCAAGAGTTCGACGATTACGAAGTCCTGGAGAGCTTTATTTCGGCCTACTATCTGCGCGAACATGTCGATATTCCCAGGGAGGTCTTGTTGCCTCTTGAGGTTGAGGGAAAAGAAGATCTCGAAGAATTACTCTCCGAGCGACGTGGTCGCAAAGTCACGCTCTGGTTTCCCAAGCGAGGGGATCGTCTCAAGCTGATCGAGTTGGCACAAAAGAACGCCGAGCAGGGATTTTTGGAGAAACAACGTGCCGAAGAGGATAATCAAAAGCGCCTCAAGCGTCTCCAAAAGCGCCTTGAGCTCAAACGCGTCCCCTATCGCATCGAATGTATCGATAACTCCCATATGCAAGGCCGCTACCCTGTCTCTGCGATCGTCGTCTTTGAAGGCGGGTATCCCAACCGCTCTGCGTACAGACGCTATCACCTCAAAAACACGAAGGGGGGCGATGACTACGGCGCGATGAAGGAGATCCTGACACGACGCTTTAAGAGAGGCATCAAGGAACAAAATTTCCCCGATCTGTTGCTCGTCGATGGAGGACGTGGTCAGCTCAAGATGGCCCAACTCGTCCTTGAAGAATTAGAGCTCGATAGTGTCGAACTTGCCGCGATCGCAAAGAAACGTCATCAGGAGGAAGAAGATCGCAAGGATGATCCTTCTTCGACCGATCGAATCTATCTCGTACACCGCAAAGATGCGATCCCTGTGCGTCCAAAACATCCCGAGTTGTTGATCTTGAGCAAAATGCGTGATGAAGCTCATAAGACGGCAATTACGTTCCACAAAAAGACACGTGAACGCAAAAAAATGCAGTCCGTCCTCGATCAAATCCCACAGATCGGAGACACGCGGAAGAAAGCCTTGTTACAACATCTCGGAAGTGTAAAGAGAGTGGAGGAGGCCAACCTGCAGGAGTTGATGGAGGTTCCTGGAATCAGCGAGGCGACCGCCCGCGTCATTATCGAGTTCTTTAAGTCAGCGCGCTCCGTCCAACCGAATGAGGGACGCAAGAAGGCCCGCCCGTACAAAAAATCATCATCGAAATAACGTAAATATTTTGACGCTCTAGCGACTTCATGTCATCTTTGAGGGGCGGTGGCTTCAGGGAAGGACACGCTTTCTGGATGTATCTTTGTCGAAAAAAGAATATTGCGATAGCTGCAGGGTGGTATGTGATGAAAGAATCGATCTCAAGGGTGACTTGTGTGTTATGTGGTTGTGTCGGAGAAGAATACCGTAGTTGGCGAAAAAAACTCGTCCACGAACTGGGGTGTATGAAACATCCTCACTTTGTCAGCGCGATGTTGATGTTGATCGTGTTGTTTGTGCTTGCAGGGCAGTGAGTATGTCTCTCGTTGAGCGCAGTGTGGAGAGTGTGGAGAGGGTCTCTGCAGGAGCGCATTTTGAGAACTTTAGGGTGCAGTTTGAGGGCGATGAACAGGTCTACTTTCTAAAGTGTTTGTATCCATACTTTGCTGAAGACGAAGATGTCCTGTCCTGGCTGTTCAGCGCAGCCCAGCGTTATCAGGGTTGTCAACATCCCAATCTCTGCGAGCTGCTCGAATTCGGCCAAGCAGCGCTTCCTTATTTGTATCCCCCCCACATAGAGGGTTCTTTTATGACAGGTGTCCCCGAAGGGGGAACGAGTGTGTATTTGTTGTTCTCACACATCGAGCACACCAGCCTTCGGCGCTTGATGCGAGATGCGATGTTTGCGAATGTATGGCTTCGTCCAACGTTGATTGCTATGTTAGGAGTGCAGATGTGCGAGGCATTTCTTTCGATGTTCTCGCACTTTCGAGAGAAGGGGGGGCTGCCTCGTGGTGTCTATGCGCCGGATGTTCGTCCACGTGATTGGTTACTTCGACCAGATGGTATGGTTGCGTGGGGTGGGTTTTTTCGTCTGCCTCCTTGGATTGGAAGGGAGCATGGAGGGATAATCATGCATTCATTCACGTATCTGACACCTGAGTTGATTATGGATACAGAGAAGGATGAGCGTGTCTTTGTGTTTATTGTGGGAGAGTTGTTGTATGAACATGCGATCTTTCGCAACCCATTCATGGGGGATAGTGATCTGCGGACGCTCGAAGCCATTTTGCGAAAAGATTTGCCTGCTCTGCACACTATCCGGCGGGACATCCCTCCTGCGTTCTCGCGCATCTTGCAACGAGCGTTGTCCAAACAACCCGAGCACAGACACAGAGGACTTGCAGAGTTGCAGTATGAGTTGTTGTGTTTTCTCGATGTGCTGGGGGAGTCGTTTGCGCTGGCTCCCTTTCGGGCGCTCTATGAAGAGTCTGTAAAGCGCCAAGCCGCGCAGAGCAAGTCGTCATGATGGGTATGGATGGAGATGTTCTTCTTGTTTTGTTGGCGTTGGGTTCTGTTGGGTTCTTGTGTTGGAACCTGTATCACGGGTTTCTTTGGTTGGGAGAGTCCTCTGCTCGAAGAGGAGTGGGACAGTCCCCTGGAGGGGAGCAGTTTTCAGGAGAGGGGAGTGAAGAAAGTCAGGTCGTTCAATTAGAGGTGATCGAGTGGGACGTTACTGAGGATGGGGACAGTGAGGACCTGGCGATTTCAGTCGAAAAAACGAAAACCAATGAGCCTCCTTACACCCCTTCTTTAGAAGCCATGGCGTTCGATGATCCCGAGACAGTCGTTGAGAGTGCGTATATACAACGTATCAGAGGGAGGTTGGAGAGACAGGAGCTCCACACACGCATGTCCAACTTACGAGGGATTCTTTCACAGAGACCCAGCGAGCAGGACTATCATGCGCTGCGGTGTGCTTTGGACTTTTGGCCCATCGAAGAGGGGAGGGCCGAGGGGATTCGTTATGTTACACAACATCTTGGAGCCTCGACTGACTCGAACCATCCAGAAGAGGAGCATGATGAGGTGGGGAGGATTCTGGGACGTTATGAGCTGTTGCTGGAACGCACATCAGGAAAAGACACGTAGTTTGTATCTCAGGTTCGAATGGATGAGCTTGTCTCTGAGCGGGATGGTCTTTGGGCGGGGGAGGGTTGTATTGGAGAGAACGGGGGTTTTTGGACGGACGGGGACTCTGGCCTTTGTAGGTTCGGTCCTTGTATCCGAGCATATGGACGATCAGATCAGTTGATCACCCGTACCCGTTTTGATGGAGAGGGAATCTGTATTGATGTGGGCGGCTTCGAGCATTTCGAGGAAGTTGAGCTTGTCGATGGATTTAGTGTAAGCGTCTTTCACGTCGACGAGATCGCGTTTAACGTAGTCAAAGAGGACATCGTTAAGGACTTGCATTCCCATCGCACGGGAGGTTTGCATGATGGTCTGGATCTGGTGAATTTTGCGTTCACGGATCAGGTTGGCGACCCCGTGTGTGACGAGAAGGATCTCCATCGCTGCGATACGACCCCCTGTTTTCTTTTTGAGCAGGGTTTGGGAGACGACGGCCTTGAGTGAGTTGGAGAGCATCATCCGGATCTGTTCTTGTCGATCGCCAGGGAACTGGTCAATGACCCTATCGACAGTCGACATCGCGCTTGTCGTGTGGAGTGTACCAAAGACAAGGTGACCGGTTTCAGCAGTCTCGATCGCGATCGCGACCGTCTCAAGGTCACGAAGCTCGCCGACGAGGATGATGTCGGGATCTTCACGAAGAGATGCACGCAATGCGGCCTTAAAGGAGTTGGTGTGGACATTGATTTCGCGTTGGTTGACGAGGCAGCGTTTGTTTTCGTGGACAAATTCGATGGGGTCTTCGATGGTGATAATATGATCATCACGGGTGCGGTTGATCAGGTCGATCAGAGCGCAAAGTGTCGTCGATTTACCTGAACCTGTTGGACCTGTGACGAGGACGAGCCCTTTGGACAAGAAGCACAAATCCGTGAGGGATTTTGGCAGCGCGAGTTGTTCAGATGTGACGACCTTGGAGGGGATCAGGCGAAAGACAGCCCCAACGCCTTTACGATCCATGAAGATGTTGGCGCGAAAGCGACCAACCTCTGGAACTTCGTATGCAAAGTCAGTGTCCCACTTTTCGATAAACTCGATGCGGTTTCGTTCGGGAATGATCGGCGCGAGCAGCTGTGCGATCTGTTCGGGGGTGAGGATCGGGAGGTGTTCGAGGCGTCGGAGTGCACCATCGACGCGAATGATCGGTTTTTCCTCACTGGAGAGGTGGAGGTCGGAGCCTCGTTCTTGGAGCAAGACACGGAAGAGGCGGTCGATTTCCTTGGGGAGCTGGCTGTTCATCAGTGATGAGATGATCGCGCGTTCTTGTGTGGAGCGGAGGTTATGCTCGCTGGCCACAGCCGCGGAGACTGCGTGCTGGACAGGGGCAACGGGCATGGGAGGGTGGCTGGGAGAGCTGCCAGGAGGGAGAACAGAGCCGGGGGGAGGTGTGAAGGAAGGAGTTGCTGTGAGTGGAGGTGCTGTTGGAGGAGGTGCTGTCGCGGGGGCTGCGGTGACAGGGGCGTTCCCGTGGAGCACTGTGAAGCGTGTCTTGAGATCGCCATCCGTCCAACGCAATTGACACCGAAAGACACCAAACTGTGAGGTGTACTGGTAGTTGAGACGCCTCTTCTCTTCGAGCTCGGCCATCTCATTTGCGCCCAAAATCTCCGACAGATATTCGAGGATCTCGTCATTGCTAAATGTCTGATCGAGTTCCCGAATCGGCTTTTGATCGAGGAGGTAGGTTGGTGGGACGTCCGCATAAAGGTGAAGCTCTTCGGCGCGTTTCTCGGATAAGGGCTTGAGGTATCTATCCAGCTTATTCACAGTGATTTGTCTCCCAATGTACCAGGTTGGCTGCTTGTCACTGACGGGGATCGTGTATCTCCACGTCCATTTGACATGATTGTCGAGGAACGCTGAAAACACATCAAAAAATTTTCTCCATATACGCTCTTCTGTCAAGTAGAGAGAGCCTCTCAGGGCGCTTATTTCTATGTGGAATGCTTGTCGAGCAAGGGAACATTTTGGTATACTTGCCGATACGTTAAAAAGAGACATAGAGAGCGCCCTGTGTGTGTCATATTGTTCGCATAACACGCGCTTTTCAGTATGACTCTCGATACTCTCGATGAGGACAACTTTCGTTACTTGGCAACTTATGGGATGTTCGATGAAGAAATCAAAACGTCGTGGAATGGATCTCGTTCGCAGTGAAGTGCTCAAAAGAGACACCCCTGTACCAGCTTCCAAACGACACGCTCCAGACACACCCGCGAAAGGAGAGCTCGCACGCATCCAAACGAAAAAGGTGATGCGCTCGAAAGATGGGCGTGTGATCTCTCTTACACCTGACAGGATGGCTGTATGGCTTGTTCAGCTTGAGCCGGTCAATCAAATTGTGTTGGAGGGACAGCTTGATGAAGAGGGCTATGATGTCGAGGCATTTGGCTTACTCCAGGATCTCCCACAGGCGCTGAGAGAGGCAGAGCGACCACCCAAACTCGTCATCGTACAAGGACAGGCTGTTGGGCAACAAACACCTTTCTTCTGTAAGCAGGTCTTGCCGTTGTTGCAACAACACGAGATCGAGTGTGTCCTCAACGGATTACGTGAGGGTCAAGAAGAACTTTATCGGACCTGGTATAAAGGACACTTTACCCGTGGTCAGGAGCTCGAAGATGTTGTACGCTGCGTCAAAAAGGTGATCGGTCCAGGACTCAAAAGGTAAACCACTCCCCTCTCGTTTCCTCCACGATGTCTTTCTCTCCGACTTTCCATAAAGCCCTTTTTATCTTTAAATTCTTGTTTGTTATAGACAAAAATATGTTACGTCCGTGTACAGATCGGACATGATGCATCTGTGCATTCTTTGTGATGGAGATGAGCAAATGTCTTTGGGGGTTGTGTTGTGGAGGAGTGTTGGAAGGTATGGAGGGGAATTGGATTATCGTTGGCCGACAGTGTGGAGGGGGGAGGATTGTGTGGGAGTTGCGAGCATGGGGCGTTTGGTGTCGGTTTTTTGTGCTTTCTTCATGCTCTCTGGCAACTTCAACCGTGTGAAAATACTCTCGTTGTAAGCTTTTGCAGCGGCGAGGTAGTCGTTGTTAACGCTCATGTTGATGGGCAGTGAGATGCCAAAGATCAACGCGAGTCCGCCACCTGCGATCCCGAAGGGGATAGCGATCTGTGCGCCGGGGAAGTCATCACGACGAACGAGAGCGAGGAAGCCACCAATCCCTGTTGCGAGGGAACCGACGGCAAGAACAGCCATGGAGATACCTTGCTTGGCGGGGACCCCTTGGAGGATCTTTTTGCTCTTGGCTTCGCTTTTGAGCAGGTCATCAAGCTCTTTTTGTTTGTAGCGACGACGGTTGATACCGATTGTGCAGTTATAACCTGTCAAGGCGGAACCACGCCAATTGATAGCGTATTTGAGTTTGCTTCCCGTTTTCATCGCTGGAGATTGGATTTCGTAGGAGACGCTTTGCAGACCTGCGGGGATCGGAGGCTCGACCTGGTATGCGACACGTTGCAACTTGGCACCTTTTACCCGAACAGTTGTGGTACGCATGATGGTGTATGTGATCCCGTTTACCAGGAGACGTGAGCCGAGTGAGACGTCCTTCAGGAAGATCTTGTTGTCCGTGAACAACTGGATCGTGTTTTCGCCACGCTTACGTGTGGTGGACAGACCATTGCTACCTTTTTGTACAGTCGCCCATTCAACTTTCTTGAAGGGCTCTGCGAGACGCAAGATAACCTGACGTTTGCGCTTTGTGCGGATACGAATGACTTTGTCGACAAGGTGGGTTCCTTTGTACATACCCGATCCGATAAAGATCGTATCTTTGGCGCGGGAGCCACTGATGGGGAACTTGGCGTCTGTGAAGTATCTGGCACCGAGGATGCGACCATTGTCACCTTTGTGTTTCCACTTCAGGCGGCGCAGTGTATAGACTTGCTTGCGTTCGTTGAGAGAGCCACCTGTGTGAAGTTTGGTGACAGGGGCTTTGGTGAGAGATTGGGTGCGGGCACACCCAGTTGTTAGGACCAATACGGCTAGACCCAGGACAGCCATCAGTCGTAACTGGAAAGTTTGGCTCATAGCAGAACTCCATCATCAAGAAGCGAGGGAGGATATTTCATCGAAATAGAAGAAATACTTTATAAAACAATGCTTTGTGTTGTGCGAGATCGCGACCCTCTGCTGCAATCTCACAAAGCGCGATTTCAAATTATCTATCTGTTTTCGTCGTTTTGCGATGGATTGTCAAGAAGGATGTCACGTAAAATACGGTAAACCCTTGTTGAGGTTGCCAATCCAGCGTGTCCACAGGGAATTTCGATGTGGTTGGAGCCTTCAAGTTTGCAGCGCTCGGGTGGGCAGATGATGTCTTGTGACCCTGCGATGGTGTGGTATTCGACATCTGGAGGCAATGGATCGGCGCGCAGCTCCTGCAAAAAGAAGTTGTTGGGGACGAGTTGCCACGTGGAAGGTGAGATGATTCCAAGTGTTGCGATACCGAGCAGCGCAACCCACGTCCCATCATGAGGTGTTCCGAGTGTGATGAACTTCCTTACATATTGATGCCCACCAAACTTCTTCAGATAGTAAAGACCAATCAACCCACCCATACTGTGACCTATGATATCGATCTTTTCCAGATCGACGACGCGCAAGATCGCCTGGATCTTTTCGTGGATCATCAGCGCTGACTTTCTTATGTCTCCGATGTTTAACACACCCAAATCGATCGAAAAGACCACAAAGCCATCCCTCTTGAGCCGCAACTCCAGTGGAAACATCGCGCCTCTTGTCCCCAGAAAACCGTGCAATAACAACACCGCTGGAACATCTTCTGTCACGCGATCGTAAAAATCATTCTCTTGCTTGCGGTTCCCTTTTTGGAAGGTGTAGCGAAAATAAGTGACGATCTCACGTAGCTCATCGGTGTTTAATTTCATCGTTCAAAAGTCCTCGTTGTGGTCTGAGGTCAGGTGGCTTCGGTGGGCGACTCCAAAAGAATAGTCACCGGGCCATCGTTGCACAAAAAAACCTGCATGTTTGCTCCAAAACGACCCCCCTCAACACGTGCGACACCTGCAACCCGGAATGCTTCGAGGAGACGTTCATACATCTCCTCTGCCTCAGCAGGTGGCATGGCGAGGTGGAACGATGGACGCCGACCTTTTCGCGTGTCAGCATACAGCGTGAATTGACTCACCACCAACATACCTCCCCCAATGTCCAAGACCGAACGATCAAATTTCCCCTGCTCATTTTCAAAGATGCGCATGTGGATCGTTTTCTTCACAAGAGTGTCTATGTCTGCCTGTGTGTCTCCCTTCGCAAAGCCAGCTAGGAGGAGTAAGCCTTTCTCTACCTGGCCCGTGATCTCTCCATCCACTTCAACACGAGCCTCACTCACCCTTTGTAATAGTAAACGCATTTGAATTCCAAACCTTTATCGTTGATGTGTGGTTTTTTTACCATGTTCTTTGCCCCGCTCTCCATTTCGGGTTCTCCGCAATCTTGCAATTGTTGAGATGCCCAAGCCACACAAATGAATTCATTTTGTGCCAAAATGGTTTCTTTTTGGTGACTTTAGCCCTCGTCATGTGTTCACCTTTTGAAGAAGTGTGGTGTTTTTGCCATTGTTTAATTGTTTGAATAAAAAGAGTTTTTGTGGGGAGTGTGTGTGGTGGGGTGTTTCTTCTTTGGCTCTTTGGCAGAAAGTGTGGTGTTTTTACCCTTTCTGGAGTAAGGGGTTCAAGTAGGAAAAAAGGTGTTTTGTTTGTATGTTTTTGTAAAGAAAAGATTTTTGTTTATTTGTTTTTGTTTGGTGTGGTTTTTGCTTGAAGGAAAGGGTGGAGATATGTAGGAAGGAGTCACACCATGAATGTCGCTTATCATACGAAAGAAAGTCACACACCGCAGCTATACGAGGTACCCAAGAAGGTCCATCGTTCCTCGAAGCGCGGTAAAAAGCTACAAGGCGCAGAGCGTGTAAGACAGGGTACACAGTACCGCGCGCTCTCTGATAATGAGTTAGTCGAATGCGCTCGTAGCGGAGAGAACGAAGCTTTTGGAGAGCTTGTACGTCGTTATCGCAACAAGGTCAACAGCCTCGCGCTGAAGATCACCAAAAACGAAATCGATGCGCAAGAAGTCGTCCAAGAGGTCTTCTTGAACGCTTTCTCCAAGCTCGACTCCTTCAAAGGGACCGCTGCTTTTTCGAGCTGGTTGTACCGCGTCGCGGCGAACGGCGCGTTGATGCTCTTGCGTTCGAGAAAACGAGACGCATACGAGCCATGGGACGGGATGTCCTCCAACCAAGAACCCACTTCGTTGTTGTTGTCCTCTACAACTGAGTGGTCCACTCGCGCGGATCGTATCTTCGAACGACGTGAGATTATGGAGCTTCTCGAACGAGAGTTCGAAGTGATCCCTGAGCGATATCGTACGATCTTGATCTTGCGCGAGATTGATGGTCTCTCCAACAAAGAAATTGCGGATGTATTGGGTGTCACGGTCGCTGCAGTCAAGAGCCGACTGCACCGGGCAAGACTCTCTCTTCGTAAACAGCTGACAGAGTACTGGGAAGAGCAGTAGTTTTCTACACTCGTGGCTCCTCCCTCGACAGCTCAACTCTGTCTGTTACGACCACTCCCACCCGTGCTCCCCCCACTCTCGTCTTTTATCCCCTTATGAGGCCTGTACACACGTTATATCCGCTGCTTTTACGTAGTGTGGTAAATATACCATTGTATTTTTTGTGTGATGCTCTTATTTTACGGAGTGTTTTTGCATGCGGATGATATCTTTGAGGTGTTGTTCTGCGTTTTGGTTGTTTGGTTCGATCGCGAGGAGTCTACGGAAGATGCTTTTGGCTTTTTCGAGTTGGCCTTGTTGTTTGCGTACAATGCCGAGATAGAAGCAGGCGCGTCCAAGATCGGGTCGTTTTTGGAGAACTTGTTCAATGTGGATGGCTGCTTGTTCGAGGCGTTGTGGGTCTTCGTGTGCGTTCCAATAGATTGCCCACCCCAAATAGAGTTGGTGTAGGAGTTCATTGGGGTTGAGTGTGTATGCTTTTTGGATGTGTATGAGCGCGTCGACGTATTTCTCTTGTTTGAGTAGCTCGCGTCCGTAGAGGAATTCCTCTTGGGCTTTCTCACGTGATGTTTGCGCGGAGAGTGGTGAACTGTGCATGGGTCTTGGGGGACGATGTGAAGAAATACGTGGGGCTTCTTGTGTGTGTCTCGTTGGGTGTTCGCGACGACCTGTGAGTGTGGGGATTGGACCTGTTTGATCCGGAAAGTTCGACGCGAGAAGGGGTTTCTCCTGTGAAGTCGGAGGTGCTGAGACGACGTAGTTGCTGCCTACATGTGGGCGCTCTTGTGTGATTCTTGCGGTATGGTTTGCTGGGACCGCCGGGCGAAAGGAGGGGCGTGGTGGGAGGCTGAATCCCGATTGTTGCCAGGGATGTTGATGTTCTCCGGGAGGATTGGCGGGTGGCGCAGGTTGTTGGTAAGGACGAAATGAGTAGGTGTCTTGTGGCTGGATGGGGCCTCGCGGGTGGTGTTGGGCTTGTGGCGCTTGGGCTGGAGGAACGGGGATGATTGCGTCGACGAGCAGCAGCGTCTTGATCAATCGAGCGGAGAGCTCGGGGTTGGGGCAAAATTGATTCATCAAGAATTGGACACTGCGTCCTTCCAATCGGTTAGGGGAGAAGGATATGTCCGGAAATTGTTGCAAGAGACCCTGTGTCAGCTGTGAATAGTTGGGATTGATCTTGATGGAGTAGTTGTGAAAATCGTTTAATTCTTGGTGAAGGTCAGCGTGGCTATAGTAGCGTTTGACGGCATTGAGTACGATTTTCGAGAAATCAAATGGGGTATTGGCTGTTCGTTGGACATAGGCAAGATCATTGGCAAATTGGAATGGACCTTGCGAGACAAACAGGCTGCGAGTGATGATCTCCCGGGTATAGTATTGGTACAGGTCTTCAAGCTCACGCTGTGGGATCTCTGAGATGGGCATGAGCGCTTCTTTTTGGAGGTGGGCTCGTCCTCCTGAACCGATCAACAGTCGATCCATATCGTTGGGATGGATCAGTCCGCCAAAATGTTTGTGTAACAGCGCACGAAATTGTTCGTGTGGGATCAGGGATTCGGAGTAGACGATATCGCCTCGCCAGATAGAGAGTCGTCGCTCGCCTTCTGGGAGTGTGAGGCTGAGAACTCCTGTTGCTTGTTGTTTACGAAGCTGTAAAAGGACCTCTGTGAGGGACTGTTGCATGAGATCGCCACGCATACTGAAGAAGGCATCAGGTGTGGTGTATCCTTGCATTGGGACGGGGCGACCTGTGTGGCGGGCTTGGTGGACACATTGCGCGAGGGCTTCTTGTATGTGTTGTGGGTGGATCGGTTTGACTAGGATGTGATTGGCGAGCTGGTTCATCTCGGGGGAGGGGCGGCCAAAGCGCGAGGAGCCCATCATGATGATCGGAAGTTCTGCTGGAGAGTGTTGTTGTCGCCAGCGTTGGATCAACTCTTCGCCAGAGAGTAGGGGAAGAAATTGTTCGATCAGGATGATTTGTGGGAGGTAGTGATTGTAAAGGAGTACACCTTCGATGCCGTCTGCTGCGACGATGATCTCATCGACGAGAGGATGAATTGTCTCGAAGAGTTTTTCCCGCAGTCGGGAATTATCTTCTATAAAAAGCAGTTTGATAGACGAGGGCATCGGAGTTCTTCATGTGTCAGTCTGGGCCTCTTGGGGCGCATGTGATTGGGATGCTGAACAGCCCGTTTTGTTCTTGAGCCGCTCATGCTAGACTTGCATGTATTGTGCGAACGAGTCAAATTGAGATGGTCAAAGACGTGTTCGCAGGCTCGAAAGACATCCTTTATGTATGCGGGTTTCTGCGGTGCTTTGCAAGCCATTTTTCGTTCACTGACTTAAATGGTGTTTCCAGCGATGCTTTCAACATGAGGTCGAGAAACGTGAGTGTATTCAAACGAATTTCCAGACTTTTCAAGTCCTATCTCAACGCGTGGATCTCCAAGGCCGAGGACCCCGAAAAAATTCTTGAACAAGTCGTTATCGACATGAGGCAACAATTGCGCGATGCACAGCAACGTGTTGCTTCCGCGATTGCTGACGAAAAGCGCCTGCAAAAACAGATGATGGAGGCCGAAAAGCAGTCTGCGTCCTGGGAAAAGAAGGCGATGAGGGCTGTCCAACTCGATAATGACGATCTTGCCCGTGAAGCACTTAAACGCAAAGCACAATACGACGAACTTGCCTCAGAATACCGCAAGCAATGGGGACTACAAAAGGCCGCTGTTGAACATCTCAAGACCTCTCTTCACGAGCTCAACCAAAAGATCGAAGAAGCCGCACGTCAAAAAGAGATCTTGATCGCCCGCAAAAAACGCGCTGAAGCCCAAAAGATGATCCAGGACACAATGGTTGGTATGAGTGATAATTCGGCCTTCGAAACCTTAGAGCGTATGTCTAAAAGAGTCGATGGCATGGAGGCTGAAGCCGAAGCCTACAACGAAGTCAGCGCCGAGATCAAAGAGCAAACTCTCGAAGAACGTTTCCGTCAACTCGAAGATGAACAACCCGCCGAACAAGACGAAGCCCTCGCTGCCCTCAAAGCCAGGATGAATGCCGTCGAGACACAACAAAATAAAGAGACCGTCAAACAAGCCGAGCTCGAAAAAATCCCAGTCCTACAAGAAGATTGATTTTGCTCCAGGGGCAGTTGCTGTTGTGTCTTTACAAAGTGCACCCGAACATACAACATCATTGGTTGAACACAAGGCCCGCTTCTGCAAACCTCAATTTGATCCAGGGGCAGTTGCAGTTGTGTCTTCGCAAAGCGCACCCGAATATACGGTGCAATCCCTCATGGCAATACGTATGTCGCAAGCGACATCCTCCAAACGCTCGGTTGCTCGGTTAATATATGCGGTTGTCATTGGCGAGGCCACTTTGCAACGACCCCTTCTACAAACCTTAATTTGATCCAGGGGCAGTTGCAGTTGTATCTTCGCAAAGTGCACCCGAATGTACGCTACAATCCCTCATGGCAATACGTATGTCGCAAGCGACATCCTCCAAACGCTCGACTGCTCGGTTAATATATGCGGTTGTCATTGGCGAAGACACTTTGCAACGACCCCTTCTACAAACCTCTCCATCCCCCTGGCCTCCGGCCTTCCCCCTTCCTCTCCGACCTTCGGAGAAGGAAGGGGGAACAATCAAACGACATATCGCGATATAAACGAAAAATCCGTATATACCGTTTGAATGGTCCCTCCTCTCGAAAGGCTTGAGAGGAGGGAAGGAGCAAAGCGACAGGGTGGAGAGTTTGTTGAGGCATATGTTGCAAAGCGCACGAAGCAAATCAGCCACGAAGAAAGAATAACCCCATCAGTCCGAGCGAACGCTCGTCCAGCTCTCCCTACGCGACTTTCTCTCTGCTTCTGTCGGCAAGGGTGGCGATGAAAAACCCCATCAGTCCGAGCGAACGCTCGTCCAGCTTCCCCTACTCAACTTCGTTGGCAAGGGGAGAGATGCATATCAAACGATATATCGCGATATAAACGAAAAATCCGTATATACCGTTTGAATGGTCCCTCCTCTCGAAAGGCTTGAGAGGAGGGAAGGAGCGAAGTGACAGGGAGGAGAGTTTGTTGAGGGAGGGATTAGCCGGTCATTCGAATCCATCGAGGGACAAACAAGTCAAATGCTCAAAAACATCGAAGGCAAGGGCATTGCCTGCTATGCCCGAAGTCGAAGCAATCGAGCCTCCACCGGTTTCGGATGAGCGGAGAACATCCCGAACGGATCAGAACTCTGGCTAAATCCTCTATATATCGGTTGAATGAGACCCCCTTCTCCCAAGGCTGGAGAAGGGTTGGGGTGGAGAGTTTGTTGAGGCGTATGTTGCAAAGCGTACGGAGCAAATCAACCAGGAAGAAAAGCCTCTGCAAGAAGGGCTCTGTAAACGGTAGAGCCCCAAACCCGCAGGGGTTCAATTGCGGTCCAGCGCGCTGCGCTGGTGCAACGTCCGCCGGAGCAGCCTTCAAGAAGCTCTTGTGTGCATTGGTTGGAACAAACGATTTTTGGGGAGGATTGGAGAGGAGTGAGGTTTTGGGGAGGGGTTAGGCGGGCTGTGCTTCGTTGGTTTTGGCTTCGTCATTGCCGGATGCAGCAGGGGTGACGGGCTCAAGGACTTCGTAGAGGATGTCTTGCATCTCGTCGAGGAACGCAAATTCGAGGTCGTTGCGTGCTTCTTCGGGGAGCTCTTCGAGGTCTTTTTGGTTTTTGGCGGGCAGGATGACTTTTTTGATACCTGCGCGGTGTGCAGCGAGGACTTTCTCTTTCACACCACCGACAGGAAGGACTTTTCCGCGCAGTGTAATCTCACCAGTCATGGCGACATCACCACGTACACATTGTCCACGAAGGAGCGATGTGATCGCTGAAATAAGCGCGACACCTGCGGAGGGACCTTCTTTGGGGACGGCACCTGCAGGGACGTGAATGTGGATATCCCAATTTTTTTGGAAATCATCGGGAACACCCATTGTTTCGGCATTGGCACGGATATATGCGAGCGCAATCTCGGCCGATTCTTTCATCACGTCACCGAGTTTACCGGTCATGGTGAGTTTGCCATTCCCGTGCATTCTGGTGGCTTCGATGAAGAGGAGGTCACCACCACTTGGTGTCCACGCGAGGCCAGTGGCAACACCGGGCAGCTGTGTACGTTCAGCAGCTTCGGGGAAGTGTTTGACCTGTCCGAGGTAGTCAGTGATGTTGGTTTCAGAGATTGTGTGTGAAGAGTCGTCACCTTTGGCGACGTCGACAGCGACTTTACGACAGAGTGTGCGGATCTCGCGTTCAAGTTGGCGGACACCGGCTTCACGTGTGAAGCTCTCAATAGCGGCTTTGATCGCTTCTTCTGAGATGTCGATGTGGTCTTCTTTGAGTCCGTGATCTTTGACTTGCTTGGGGATCAAGTGTTGCAGGGCAATGTTGAGTTTCTCTTGCCATGTGTAGCCGCTGATCTCGATAATCTCCATCCTGTCGCGGAGAGCGGGCTGGATGGGGTCGAGTTGGTTGGCTGTACAGATGAAGAACACGTTGGAGAGATCGTAAGGGATCTCCAGGTAGTGATCGGAGAAGGTCTCATTCTGCTCTGGATCGAGGACTTCGAGCAGCGCGGAAGATGGATCGCCGCGGTAGCTCATGCCGAGTTTATCGATCTCATCGAGGATAAAGACGGGATTGACTGTTCCCGCTTTTCTCATGCCCTGGATGATACGACCGGGGAGGGCACCAACGTAGGTTCGTCGGTGACCGCGGATTTCAGCTTCGTCGCGTACACCACCGAGGGAGAGGCGAACGAATTCGCGTCCGAGTGCTTTGGCGATGGAGCGTCCGAGAGATGTTTTACCAACCCCTGGAGGTCCGACAAAACAGAGGATGGGGCCGCGCTTTTCTGGGTTCAGCTTACGGACTGCGAGGTACTCGACGATACGGTCTTTGACCTTGTTGAGGCCGTAGTGATCGTTGTTGAGTACATCGATGACAGTTTCGAGGTCGAAGGTGTCATCGGAGGCTTTGGTCCAGGGGAGGCTGGAGAGCCATTCGAGATAGGTTTTTGCGACCATGTACTCTGCTTGTGCAGGGTTCATTGCGCGCAAGCGATTAAGCTCGCGGTCGGCCATCTCTTGCGCATCCTCTGGGAGGTCTGCGTTTTTGATTTTCTTTTCGAGGGTTTCGATGTCTGCCGTTTTGTAATCATCTTCACCGAGCTCTTTTTGGATCGCTTTGAGCTGTTGTCGGAGAATGGTCTCACGTTGGCTTTTGGCGACATCGTCGCGGAGGTGGTTTTCGATCTCTTTACGAACGGAGAGGACTTGCTTGATGCGACTGAGCAGCTCAAGTGTCGTCTCAAGGCGTTCTTTGAGTGAGAAGGTGCTGAGGACCTTCATTTTGTCTTCGAGTGAGAGATCGAGTGTGGAGGCGATCATATCTGCAAGTTGACCGGGCTCCTGGATTTCGGAGAGCATCTTCTCTGCGCCACGTGGTAGCTCAGGAGTGAGCTTGATGACTTCCCGTGCGACTTTGCGCAACGTTTGGTCAAGCGCGTGGACTTCGAGATCCTCTTCGTCAGTCTCTTCGT
Organism: Deltaproteobacteria bacterium; assembly: GCA_002731275.1. GTDB lineage: Bacteria > Myxococcota_C > UBA6777 > UBA6777 > UBA6777 > UBA6777. The sequence continues at coordinate 131,030 of PCBK01000045.1, forward strand.
CGACGGGTGTGACTTCGGAGAGCCAGTAGGGATCATCGGAGATGATACGGTCGAGGACGATGCGTTGGATCCCTTGGACCATCAAACTGTAGGTGTTGCGACCTGTTTTCTGGATCTTGAGAATGCGTGCAAGGGTTCCCACCCGGTAGAGATCTTCTTCTTTTGGATCTTCAATTTCTGGATCACGTTGTGTGATGATAGCCAGAAGGGTCTCTGTCGGGTCTGCAGCTTTGATCAACGCGATGGACTTAGGGCGTCCAACATTTAATGTGATAACGCCGCCTGGGAAAAAGACCCCATTACGTAAGGGAAGTAGGGGCAGCGACTGCTGATTTTCTATCGACATTCAAAACACTCCTTCTCAAAAAACAGGGTAACGCGACCATCTTATATGGTGCATATCATGGAAACAGGAGCCGAACAGATTTGGTCTCAGATTCTTGTCGTCTGTTTCACTTTTGTTCAACAACATATTCGATCAAACGACCCATTCATGTCATTTTTTAATCTATGGGGATGCAGTGCCGGACGCCATCGTGTTGGGGGTGCATATGAGGCAGGCGTATGGTGGACGCAAGATATCTTCGATGTGTGTTAAGGACTCTTTTTTGTGTAAATGAACATCCCTTAACACCATCTATTACGATGTTCTGAAAGATAGTGCTGACATAAGAATGTGTCAAGAAAAAGCTGTGTACAAACTTTCACACTACTACCATCCCCACGCTGAAAGTCAAGCTCCAAGGGAGATAAAGCATCCAACCTATCGAGACTTGGTTTGATCTTCTTCTGCGTGTACAGAGGACAATCTGTGGTGAAAGTCCGCGAGCGCATGAAGAACTTGTTGTTTTGGCCCGATCACTCGGGGGATCCCCTCGGGGAGGGCCTGTAAGAAGCGCTGCCCATAGCGTTTTTCGACGACGCGCTTGTCCAGGATGAGCACAGTCCCGTGATCTCCCTGACTTCGAATCAATCGACCAAATCCTTGTTTAAATTTGATCGTCGCGGCGGGGACTGTGTACTCCAAAAAGGAGTTACCACCTTTCGTCTCGATCGATTCCATCCTCGCTTCGATCAGTGGCTCCGAAGGAACCCGAAAGGGGAGCCGCATCAAGATCACATGTTGTAGAGCACGTCCTCTTACATCGACACCCTCCCAAAAGGAGTCTGTGCCAAAGAGCACACTGCGCTCATCATCGATTTTCTTTTTGAGCAGCACATGTCGTTGTGCTTTCCCCTGACAAAGAGACTCGATCCCAAGCTCGGCTTTAAGCCTTGGCGCGAGCTTTTCGTACAAAAAGTGCAGTTGTTTGAATGACGTGGAGAGCACGAACGCGCGTCCGTCTGATAATCGCAGTGATTCAAAGATAAAGTCGATGATGTTCACGTCAAAGGCCGGATCTTTTGGACTCAACACATCGGTTGGGATGCCGATCAGCGCTTGCTTGGGGTAATCAAAAGGCGAGGGGTAACATGCCGTGTCAAAGCGACTCTCGGGGATCAGGTTGAGCCCCAATCGGTGGCCGATGTAGCTAAAGTCTTTCTTCTCTGTGGCGAGTGTGGCAGATGTAAAGACGACGCTCCCAAAACGATCGTAAATCATCCGCTCCAAAGACGCACCGATCTCCAATGGCGCTGCCTGGAATTTGATCAGATGGCTGTCCTTTGTGCGTAGCTCGATCCAACGCACGAGCTCCTCTTCTTCTTCTGGATCGGGTTGGACGACAGCGTCGATGGCTGCGTCGACGAGCGTTTTGTCTGCGTGCGATGATTCCTCTGTTGGTAGGGTAAAGAACATCTCCAATGTCGACGCTGCGTTCCCGATTCTGTTGATGGCACCGGCGAGATCCATGAGAGGACCGACAAATTGTTTTTCGACTTGTTGTGTGGCCTCTTCCATGTGAGATGCGAAGCGCATCAACGCCTCACATAACGTGTGAAGATCTCGCGCCCAATGCATCCCCAACTCTTGCAATCCTGACCAGGGACCGCGCTCGACGAATGATTGTGTGACGCGGATCTTCATCGTGTTGTCGAACTGCTCTTCGTCTGGCGAGATCAACAAATTGTGGATCTTCTCGCTGCGACGGAGCGCCTGTTGACGTTGATTGCGGACTTCTGGGAGCAAGTGTTCGAGCACCTGCCGTCGAAGCTGCTCCGAGTCCTTGATAAAGCGATGGTTGTTGAGCAGCAATTGGGCGAGCGTGACGAGTAAACCGATCTCTTCGCGCCGGCGATTGAACTTGAGCAGCATCGCGAGGGCGCGCGTAATCCCACCTCTCGTGACCTGAAATCCCAAGAACGAACTTCCTGCGTCTTCGATGTTGTGGGATTCGTCGAGGACGATCCTTTTGTAGGGTGGTAACAACGCCGCCGCGTGGTAATTGTCTGAGGCTTCTCGTAGCGCAAGATCGGCGAACAGGACGTGGTGGTTGGTGATCAGTAAGTCGGCCTTCATCTGTCGGCGTCGTGCAATATAGTAGAAGCAGCTGTTGTAGTACTCACAACGCGAGCGTTGGCAGGTGTCTGCGTCTGCTGAGACGAGCGACCAGACCTGTTGTTTGGGAACCTCTTTTAGTGATGAACGATCGCCTGAGGCTGTGCGTTTCGCCCACTTGACGAGCCTCTGGAGCTGGAACCGATCTTCGTATTCATCGAGGTTGTCTGGGTCTGCCCCGTTCTGGTGGAGCTTGCGCAGGCAGAGATAGTTGCTACGTCCTTTCACCAAGACCGCTTCGAAAGCTTCGCCGAGGACTCGTTTGAGAAAGGGGATGTCCTTCAGGTAGATCTGCTCTTGGAGGTTGATCGTGTTGGTAGAGATAAGCACTCGCTCTCTATTTTTTCGCGCCCAGTAAATCGCGGGGATAAGATAGGCGAGAGATTTTCCCGTCCCCGTCCCGGCTTCGGCCATCAAGACCTGATCTCTGTTAAAGGCACGAACGACTTGTGAGAGCAACTCGATTTGTTCCTGACGCTTTTCGTAATTGGGGAGACTTTCTGCGAGAGGACCTTCTTCTCCAAGGAGCGCAGCCATCGCTTCTTCATCGAGTTCAACGGCTTCTGTCTCTTCTCGCTGTGGCTCCAACAAGGGATACAGCTCGGAGACTTCATTGTTGATCAGGAAGACCCCGACACCTTTGCCGTTAAAGCGGTGGGAGAGCTTCTCATCGACTTGTGTCGGGATCAATTGCCCCGTTGGCAGATTGTGCAGGATCACGTCGCCTGTTTGGGGGAGCGAGTAGAGCATCATCAGCGCCCGAGGGCTCGCACGGCATATCTGCCGGATGGCGTCGATACGACCGTCTTTCTGAGTGCTACGTCCGAGGAAGAAAAGCTCATGACCTTCTACACGTTGCAAGCTCTCTCGAAGTTGCAATTGTGCAGATTCTGTAAGGTAATGTTCGATGATGGGCACGTTGTTGGGCTCCTCAATGAAGTCTCAAAAGTGGGCAATGGTATGCAACCATATCACGTTGTGCAATACCTCAGCAGAGTCTTCGTTGTATCTGTCCGGTCTCAATGACAATTGTTGGAGGATGAACGAGGGGGAGGCTGTATGGTTGGTGAGGTCGCAAGAGGTGGGTTCATCTTTCGCACTTCATTCAATGAAGTGGAAGTGAGGGGAGAGCGTGCGAGCTGCCTGAAGGAAACACTTGCGCACAACCTTGTCTTTTGTGATGAAATCGTGTAAAAAATGCAAGATGTTGCGAGATGCGGGATTGTATCCGACCCTACCTCATGATACGCTGTCTTGATTTTGTGGTTGTTGCTCTTCATATTCCTGGTAACATCCCACTTTCCACCACAAGCCACTCTCTGGTCTTCGTGAAACCATCCTGAACTTGTGGTGTTTGATCCAACAGCGAGCAGCGTCCACTTTTGTGGAGGCTTCCATTGGCTCATCAACACCCCTCCATGGGGTAACGTCATATAGAATCTTTGATTTCTTTGATGAAGGTTAGGATTTCATTCAATTTTTTGGTTGGAGTGTGCAATGAAATATGTGGCACGTGTCATGTTTGTTCTGTTGCTTGGTAGCCTGTTTTTCTTCGTTATGAACTGTTCTCCGGCAGGGCAGGCATGTGACGAGAACAACAAATGTCCCGACGGGCAGGTCTGTAGCGCAGAAGGAAAGTGTGTCAGTAAGTCCGGCACCGACGGTGGTGGCGGAGAAGGCGTGACTGAGAAACCTCAGGCGACACCTTGTACAAGTGATTTGAACTGTGAAAGCGACGAGTTTTGTAAAGACAAAAAATGTACAAAACTTCCTGATTCATGCGAGAAAACAGAGGACTGTGGTGACATCCGTTACTGCGATCCTGCTGACAAAAAGTGCAAAGACATCGTCTGTAAATTTGATGATCAATGTCCCGATGCACACGCATGCAACACGACCACGGGGAAATGTGAGCCCGCGAAGGCTTGCAAAGACTCCGCAGAGTGTCCTAATGGATGGACCTGTAACACGTGTCGTGGAACCTGTACTGTCTCCTTGGGAACAGGACGTTGTAACGAAGACTTTAACTGCCCTGGTGGGATCGAGCTCGAATGGTGTGATAAGTGCATCAAAGAGTGTCGCCCACGACAAAAACTCTGCTCACCTTGTGTCAAAGATGACCAGTGTGGTGACACAACAGACCACTGCCTCCCCGATCAACTCAACCCACAAAGTGGACGTAAATTCTGTGGTCGCGAATGTCAGCAAGGTATCTTCTGTGCACCTGGCTTCAAATGTAAAGACTTCCCCGACCTGAAGACCCCCAAACAATGTGTCCCTGTCTCCGGTGACTGTGATAAGCCCGGTGAGTGTGAGACCAACGCGGACTGTGTCGGTGCAGGTAAGATCTGCGATCCCGGAAGCAAGCGCTGTGTCGCTGGTTGTGAAGGGGACGCCAACTGCCCTGTTCGTACACAAGAAGCTTGTACAACAGACCAAAACTGTAAAAACCCCAACGCAAAATGTACTGGTGGAAGCTGTGTCGTCCAACTCTCCTGTTGTCGTGGACGATGTGGTGTCCCTTGTAGTAGTGACAGCGAGTGCGAGCAAAACGAATCATGTACAGACGGTTGTTGTGCGGTTGAAGGCGAGTGTACCACTAGCCGCGACTGTCAAGACAAAGAGTACTGTGACCAAACCACCGGTCTTTGTACACCTGGATGTCAAACCGCACAGGACTGTGGACTTCCCGATCCCAAAAAGAACCGCTGTCGCTTCAAGTGTGTGTCCAACAAGTGCGAAGAAGATTGCTCTTGTCGCAACCCACACCTCGACTGTACACCTGTGAAATTCTGTCCCAAAGATCAGACCGATCCCAACGCACCTTGTCGTAAGCCCATTGGGCCCGTGTGTAAATCATGCTCCGGCAACAAAGAGTGTGCGTGTAAAGACGGTGATGATTGCAAATACATCTGTGAAAAACGCGAGTGTAAAGCAGATACGGACTGTGCGGATATGCCGGGTGGTGCGACCAAATGTTACAACGACCGTTGTAGTACCAAAAAGGCTTGTCGCTCCGATGCTGACTGTCCCGCCGCGCTTAACGAGAAGTGCGAAAACGGTTTCTGTGCTGAGAACTGCCACAACCAATGTGTCAATCTTCAGTCTGGCGCACGTTGCTTTACAGGATGTGATCCACGTGGTGATGGTACCGAGTGTCCTTCACGTCTGATCTGTAGCGAGCTGTTGCCACAGTCCGCATCTGGTCCCAAGTGTAAGTCCAGCACCACACTTTGCCAGCAAGACTCTGACTGTACCGATGCGACGCAAAATAAGTGTGGACCTGATGGATACTGTACATCTTGTGGGGCCGGAAAGGTCTGTCGTAACCTCAACCAGGACGATCCTAACGATCTGATCTGTATCCCCATGCCACAAACGGTTTGTGGTGACTTCTCAGGTGTTCTCTGTAAGGAGGCTGGATTCTAGACATGATGTGGTGGTCTCGAAGGTTGTGGCGCTACAGAGGACGTCTCCTCGCTCTCTTTCACACAACCTTCGTATCTCTCGACCACCATGTCTCCTCTTTTTTCCCCCCTCCAATGAACATTTCTTCACCATTTCCCGTTTTTCAGTTGGTTTCTTTTTTCGCACTGTATGGGCGAGCTTCGTCCGCGTGCGGCATTCTTAAAAGTGAGCACGTATGAAATTCATGTTACGTACACCCAAGAAGATCTGGATGTTGTTTTTGTTCGGTGCAGTGGTTGTCGGCCTTAGCGGGTGTAAACGTTCGGGTACCAAGCTGGAAGAGACAAAACAACCCAACCCCCTTTACCAAACCGAGCGTCCCAAGGTAGAAGGGCACCTGTTGGCTTCCAACAGACGCTACATGTATCAATCTGCGACGATCGATCTGGCGCAGGCCAACGCGATCCTCGGTGGTTTTGTGTACAAGGCAGCGTCGACATACCAAGCCAAGCGCGGTGGGCGAGCGCTCCTGCTCAAACACAAATTTACGATCACCCAGCGTCCCAACGGCGACTTCCATGCTGTTGTCCGCAACAACCACAAGAAGGGACACGACGTGATCTGGGTGAATGGAAAATTATACTGGCGAGGGCGTTTTCGTCCGTACCGTATGACCTCCAAGAACCTCAAGATTGCGCATCGTTGGCAACTTCGTGGTTATGGACGCTGGCGCGCACTGCTCGGCATCTTTGGTCCTCATCTTGATCTACAAGAAGAGGGCGCTTGTCAGCAATTAAATCGGATCTGTCGTAAATACCGGGTCACTTTTCGGGCGACTCCCCACAAGGAAAAGACCTTCGAAGCGGGAACTGCATGGGCCGGAAAGGTGCCTGACAAGACACGCGGAAGCGCGGCTGGTCAGCCACGTGTCCCCATGTCTGCTTCTGGGCGTTTGTGGGTCGATCGCCAAAGTGGTCTGGTCCTGAAGGTCAATTTTCGCGGGACGTATCGTCTCGGAAAAGGCCAGGGCGTCGTGACCTCTGTGCGTTTGGACGCTGGCTTTACAAAGACCGGTGGCGGAGTGATCAGCCCACCACAAAAGATCGTTCAGGTTGGGGTCACCCCCCAACCGAAAGACCCATTCGCACGAAAAAAACCATTTTATTTTCAACCACCACCTTCCAGAAAAAAGAAGAAGTGAGGAGAATTCCTTTTGGATAACACACTTGCCACCCAAGAAACGACAACAACTTCCATCGACTCACGTGAGCTGGCGCTCAAAATTTGTGAGTGGGTTCATGATAAAAAAGGTCGAAACCTTCGTCTTTACAGTGTCGCTGAAGCGTGCTCTTACGCTGACTATATCGTGATCTGTAGTGGTACATCTGATCGACACATTTCCGCGATGGCCGATGATATAAAGGTCAGCGCCAAGAAATTTGGACGGACGTTGATCGGAACTGAAGGCGCAAACCAGGGACACTGGGTCCTGCTCGATTTTGGCGATCTCGTCGTTCACCTCTTTTACGAGCCTGTCCGCGAATACTACGAGCTCGATCGGCTCTGGAGTGACCATCGTGTCTCGACCCAAGACGCTTCCAAATACGACGCCTCTGCGCCTGTCCTGGAAGAAGATGACGACGACGATGACGATGATGACGAATACTAAAAGCGTTCGTCTGTCATAAGATTCCAAACTCCCGCTCCCTCCAACACATCACAACGTAGAAAGGCAGCTCGATGAAGTGGTCCGTTTTGGTTGTTGGGCGACTCAAAGATAAGTACCTTGAGGAAGGCATGCAGCATTATCTCAAGCGACTCAAAAGGTACTGTTCCATCGAGATCGTTCGGCTGAAAGAAGAAAAGAAAAACAACCCCCAAATGGAGCTGACCGCGAGAGCCACTGAGGGCGCTCGCATCCTCTCGCATGTCAAACCTGATGACATTCTTGTGGCGATGAGTGAAGAGGGGAAGCTCTACGATAGCCGCGAGTGGTCCGAGCAGATGCAGGACTGGTTACAGCGAGCACGTGGACGCATTATCTTCGTGATTGGGAGTGGTCCCGGCCTCGATGAGAGCGTAAAAAAACGTGCTGACGTCCTCGTCTCTCTCTCCAGACTTACATTCCCGCACCAGATCGCACACCTCCTCCTCCTCGAACAACTCTACCGGGGCTGGACCATCCACAACAACGAACCCTACCACCGCTAGTCGAACCCTATCACCGCTAGTCGAATCCTATCACCACACATCAGAGCGTTTGGACATCCCTGGTATATCTCTTGCTGTTCAGCCTGTTTTTGACAACCAAGAGAGAACAGGAGTGATAAATGGTGATACAAAGTGAGTATTGGGGAGCACTTCGAACGCTACTCTTTCCGGTCCGATGTGTGATGTGTCGGGTGCCTCTGTGGGATGGCGGTGGGTTAGGAGGGTTGTGTCCAGATTGTAGACAGGGTGTGTTTCGATTGGAGTCACCTCTGTGTGTGTCTTGTGGCCGCCCTCTGTACGAATTGGATGAGGCGCTTGTGGCGCAAGTCTCTCGTGCTGCTGATGAGCTGCTGTGTTGGCGTTGTGAAAAGCAGCCCGTCTATTTTCGACATGCGAGAAGTCTTTATGCCTACGCTGGGGGGTTGCGAGAGTTGGTCCATCGTTATAAATATCAGCTTCATTTGCCTGCCGGCGTTGCGCTTCAGACGTTCTTTGCAGAGGGTTGTATGCACTTAGAGCGAGATTGGGGGCAATATACATACGTGGCACCTATCCCTGTCTCCAACAAACGCCTGCGGATGAGGGGATTCAACCAATCTTGGGCGCTTGTTGAGAGTATCCCTACGTTGTGCTTTCATCAACGCGAACCAGCGTTGTTGAGGCGGAGAGAGGATACGCCGTCTCAGGCTTTGTTGTCAGCGCAAGAGCGTTTTGAGAATATTTTGGGTGCGATCGAGGTGTGTTCTGACTTTGTCGGTTCTTTGGAGGGCGCTACGATTTTACTGGTGGACGATCTCTTTACGACAGGCGCGACAGCACAGGCCTGCGCGAGAGCGTTGTGTGACGTTGGAGCGCAGGCCGTTGACGTGTTGACCTTGTGCCGCGGGATTTTATGAGGTCGTCTTGTTCGGCTTGTAGATTCTCGCGTGGTGGTGTAGATATGACGTCTGAGCGACAGGACATCACACCAAATGGAGGTTTCCCTTGAACAAGACAGGCATGGCAGAAGCGCAACGTACACAACATTATACAACCCTGCTCGGGAAGATTGACGATCTATCGAGCCGACAACACGAGACATTTGGTGAGGAGATTCGTTGTCAAAAGGGATGTGACAGTTGTTGTCGACCACCTGACTCGTTGTTCTTGATCGAAGTGGAGGCGCTACAAAAGGGATTGAGGGGACTTCACGAGGATGCGCGTGTGTTGGTGAAACAGCAGCTTGAGGCTTACAAGACAAACGCACGGGAGATGTGTCCTATGCTTCATGAGGGTGGTTGCATGGTGTATGAGGCGCGACCTTCTATTTGCCGGACACATGGTTACGCGATCTTTTGGCGCGAAGAAGAGAAGCTCTCCTGGTGTCCTCTTAATTTTACCGACGTCACACCCGAAAAAGATGACGCCTTCGATATTGAACGGCTCAACCAGATGCTCTCATTGGTGACGCAGCTGAGTTGGCCTGGTGAGGAGGCCCGGCGCGACCTTGTCGAGGTGATTGAGGAGGCGCTGGGTGAAGCGGAGGGGACGGAGATATGAAGCAACTCACTGGCAAAGTTGTCAGCCCCGGAGTCGCGCTCGCTCCCGCCTGTATACACACTGACTCCGCTGAGCATTCTATATGGATAGAGGGACAGAGCCGGACGTTCTCTTCTGAACAAGAGCGTGTGGAGAGTGAACGGCAGAGATTTGCCTTGGCGTGTGCGAAGGTGGAGGCTGAGATCGAATCTTCGAGCCAGAAGGTCTCCTCTCAGCTCAGTGAAGAGGCGGCAGAGATCTTTGAGGCGCATCTGTTATTTTTACAAGACGAGGAGCTGCTCGCGCTCTTCGATGAAGAACTCCAACAGCCTGGAAGTCTCGCAGAAGAGGCTCTGATGCGCTCTCTTGAGAGATGCAAACAGTCGTTCTTGATGATGGAAGATGATTACCTGCGACAACGCGTGATCGATCTGCAGGACGTGTGGTTCCAGGTGATCGCGGCCTTACGGGGACACGCAGGGGACGCGATCCAAAGAGAGCGTGGAGACTTTATTTTGGTGGCGAGGGAGTTGTATCCTTCGACCCTCGCGAAGATGCCCTTCGAGCAACTCAAGGGGATCGTGACAGAAGAGGGGGGAGAGCTTAGTCATATCGCAGTGATGGCACATTCTTTGGGGGTCCCCTATCTCATCGATGTCGATCGCCTGTGTGAGCACGTTGAGTCCGGGCAGATGCTCGCATTGGACGGGGAGAAAGGGCTCCTGTATGTCGAGCCAGACTTTGCGTTTGAGGCAAAGTACCAGGCCAAACAGGCGTTGTGGCAACAGAGTAAAGATGTCGAGCTTGAGACGGCCATGTTGCCTGGACGTACGAGGTGTGGTGAGGCGATCTCTTTGCGGGCCAACGTCAACTTCCTTCACTCTGTGGAGCACGTGGCGCTCGTTGGTGGTGAAGGGATTGGGTTGTTTCGCACCGAGTTTTTGTTTATGGGGCGAGAGACGTTACCGGCTGAGGATGAACAGTACGCGCTGTATCGCGAGGTCGCCGAGAAGATGGCGCCCGCACCTGTGACGTTCCGGATCTTGGACATTGGGGGTGACAAGCAACTCTCGTATTTTCCGTTGCCAGAGGAGGAGAATCCGCAGCTTGGCTGGCGTGGGATCAGGGTCTCGTTGGCACATGATGAGCTTTTGCTCCCACAGCTTTGTGCCTTGTGGCGTGCGAGCGCACATGGGAATGTGCGTGTGATGGTGCCTGTGTTGAGCACGTATGAGGAGGTGGAGGCGTTTTTGCGCATCGTTGAAGAAGCTCGTCGGAGTGTGCTGCGCCGGGGGCTGCCTGTTGGTACGCTCCCTTTGGGGTTGATGGTCGAGACGCCTTCTGCCGCGTTGATGCTGGACTTTTTGGCAGACGCGGTCGATTTCTTCTCCGTTGGGACGAATGATCTGTTGCAGTTGTTGATGGGGGCGGATCGAAACAATCGACAAGTTGGACATCTCGTAAATCCACTGCAACCCGCGTTGTTGCGTCTGCTTGGGCAGCTCTGTGAGGTGGCTACGCGCTGTCAAAAGCCGATCTCCGTATGTGGAGAGATGGCGAGTGATCCGTTGTTTTTGCCGCTGTTGATAGGGCTTGGGTTTCGCGAACTGAGTGTCGCCTCGCGCTTTCTACCTGTGATTCGTCAGCGGCTTCGTCTATTTACCCTCGAAGAATCCGTTGTTCTCGCCGAACAGGTCGCAAAGACCCCCTCCCATATGAAAATTTTCCAGGCTGTCCGTGCATTTGAAGAGCGTATCCTGAAACGGGCAGAGTAAGCTCGTTAACGTTCAGGTTGTGTGCTGAGTGGCGAGCGCTTGCATACGGCGAAAGATGTTGAAGAGGCTATTCGTTCGTCCAGGCATCACACTCTGTTGGACACCGAGTGTGGAGATGAAATCCGGTGGGATGGATGCGATCTCTTCGGGGGTGAGTCCACTCATGCCTTTGATCAACAAGGCGAGCACGCCGCGAATCAGCTTGGCGTCTGCGTCGCCGACGTAGTAGATCTTTCCGTCTTCAATGTAGGCGTCGAGGCGGACCTTTACGGTGCAGCCAGGGACAAGCTCGGCTGAGGTCTCAAAGGATGGGGGGATGGGTGGCAGTGTGTCGGCTTGTTGGATCAGTGTGAGCAGTTTTTGTCGTCTGTCAGGCGCATCAGAGAGGAGCGCGAGTTGGCTCTGTAGGGAGGTGGGCAATACTTCTGTCATCGGTGTACTCTTTTTCGTTGGACTGCTGATCAGGATGATGTGTGGTCTGTTTGGAGCTGCTCGACGATCTGTTTGATGGCGAGGAATCCATCGACAAGTCGAGGTGATGGGCGTCCCATGTAGGCTTCGGAGATGCAAAAGACCCGCTTCTCTTGGACGAATGGGAGGTCTTGCCATGCTTCGTTGCGGTAGATCACGTCAGGTCGGTATTTTTCAAATGGGACACCACACCAGGAGATGATCACGGCGTCTGGGTTGATCTTTGCGATCTCTTCGTCTGTGAGGGGGCGGCTCTTTACGTCCTCATGACCAAGGGGGTTGTGTCCTCCTGCACGTTCGATGAGATCGTGAATCCAACTCTTATTTCCTGGCGCAATCACGGGTTTGGGCCACCACTGTACGAGCAGTGTTGGAGCTTCTTTTGGAGTGGCAGGGGCTGCCGGGATCACCGCTTGCATCTCTTGGATCAGCGCTTCGCCCCGGTCTTCGACGTGAAGGGCGTGTGCGATCTCGCGTATATCTCGATATGTGTCTTCTAGTGAGACCGGCTCAGGGGCGATGTAGGGGAGCCCTTTTTGTTCGAGCTTTTCGATGTTTTTCTCATGTCCAGGGACGGTCAAAGAGGCGAGGACGAGGTCTGGCTTGAGTGCTGCGACAGTGTCGACATCGATCTCGAGATCAGGCCCCACACGTGGAAGTGTTGAGATGATCTCTTGGGGGTAGTCCGAGTGATCATCAACGCCGACCAAAAGATCGCCGCAGCCGAGTGCACATACGATCTCTGTGTTGGAACACGCCAGTGACACCACTCTCATCGATTTTCTCTCCACTTTCTGCTATCCTGCCTTTTTGATCTCGTTCACCAAGTCATTACATAAGGATCCTTTAGAATCGTGACACAATCAATGCAAGAGTACAAGGCCACCGTCCAATCCCTTCGTCAACTCACCCCCACTGTATATGAACTGAGCTTTCTTTGCGAGCCAGAGCTTACGTTTTTGCCTGGTTCTTTTGTGAGAATGGGACCTATGGCGAAAGATGATGCGCCCCCCATGAGGAAGTATTTTTCGATCGCCTCTGGTGATGAAAAGCGCCCTTACCAGCTCTGTATCAAAACAGGTGATGGTCCATTTGATGAGTGGTTGACGGCGCTTCAAGAAGGGGATGCGTTTGTCGTGGAGGGGCCTGGCGGAGCGTTCCGTTTTCGCGCACCTTCTCCACATAAAGAGGTCGTGATGATCGCGACGGGGACGGGGATCACGCCACTGCGCTCGATGCTCCAGTCTTCGGCGTTCTCTAAGGCGTCATTGTCTCGTGTATGTCTGCTGTTCGGCTTTTGGAGCGAAGAGGAGATCCTTTACGCTGATGAGTGGGCGGCCTCTGGTTTTGAGACGATCTATATGCTGGATCATCCTTCACAGGCATGGCAGGAGAAGGTCGGTTGGGTCACTGATTATTTGCGTGAACACCCTGACGCTTTTGATTGGCAACACACGGACTTCTATATCTGCGGTCAATCACAGATGCTCGCCGCTGTCAAAGAGCTCCTGAAGGACTACGGTGTTGAAGAGGACTCCATCCACCACGAGCGTTGGTAGGCATTCCCCTCATCCCCTCTTTTTTCATTGCATTTGCTCTAAACTCCGACATGACTAGTGCATCACCCACTTGCGGAGACGTGCATTGTCTGTGTCAATGATGAATAGTTGACCGTGCTGATCAAAGCGCAGTGTTCCCGGCGCTGAAAAGCGCACTGGACTCCCCATCCTGGGGACGACATATCCATCGACATAGCCCTTTGTGCCACCGGCGACAGTCGTGACATTGCCTTGTTTGTCGACTTGTCGCAATGAGTGATTCCCGGCGTCAGAGACCCACAATATATCCCCACGCCACGCCACCCCCGCGATCGATGAGAAACGCGCGGCTGCACCTACACCATCCGTACTTCCTGCCTGTGTCCCACCTGCAAGTAATGTCACCTGTCCGCTCGGAGCGATCAGGTAAATGCTGTGTTTTGCAGACACGACCGCGAGAGAGCCGTCCTGGTGTCTGGCCATCCATGTCGGTGAGGCCAGATGAATTTGTGTACGTGCCCCTGTTGTTTTGTTTGTAGGACCGCCTCCTGCGTAGACTTCGATTTTTCCACTCTGGAGGACACGACGGAGCATGTGATGTCCCATATCTGAAAAGAGCAGTGTTCCGTCAGGCAGGAAGAGCAGCTCCTTCGGCGACTTCAACATGGCGTTTTGCGTCGAGGGTGTGGTGCTGGGGGCAGCGGTTCCACCTCCCGCGTATGTCGTGACCTGCCCTGAGGGGGTCACACGTCTGATGAAGTGATTCGCTGTGTCAGCCACGTACAGATCACCTCCAGGTCCGATCGTGAGTCCTTCGGGGGCATAAAACTGTGCAGCCGTCCCCATCGCGTCGCGATAGCCCAGTCGTTGCCCGGCGAGGGTTGTGACACGACCTGCTCGATCCAATTTTCTGATCCTGTGGCTGCCTGTGTCTGCGATGTAGATCTGCCCGAGTGTGTCGATCGCCATACCACCTGGACGTACAAGGCTGGCTTCGTACTGACTTCCATCCGTGTTGCCTTTGGGAGCGTCTTTGAATTGTGAGCCGACCCACGTCACAATGCATTCACGGGGCATGATAGTTGGCTTTTTGCGGAGGATTTTGCGGATAACGTCGCCTGTTGAGACGTAGATATTTCCGTCTGTATCGACCTGTACCGAATGAGGCGTGTCAAAACGAGCTTGCGCCAGCGTCCCTGTCTGTGTGCCTTTCGCTGCACCTGTTAGCGTCGTGACATTTCCTGAACGATCGATCATGCGGATGCGGTGGTTTCCACTGTCTGCAACATACAGGTTCCCTTGTGTGTCCGTCGCCATGCCGTTGGGTGTAGAGAATGTTGCCTGACTTTTCGCACCGTCTTTTGCCCCTACAACACCTGTCCCTGCGAAGAGGTTGACGACATTGGAGGAGGTGATCTGGTAGATCTGGTGGTTGTCTGCGCTGACATAGCGGACACCATTTGTTGTGCTCGCGAGGCCAGTGACGAGGTGTTGTGAGGGGAGTGGGAGCTCTGCAAGCCGCGTCAGTAACCCTCCAAAGAACGATTGAAAGCTCGCGACGTTTGGGCTGCCTTTGTAGCGTGAGAGCAGGTAAGTACCCGTCGCAGCAGACAGCAATCTGAACGCCGCAGTGTTTGGGATGATTGTCGTACCAAGACCTCTTGTGTCGAGTGTTCGTAGTGTTGTTGTGCCGTCTGCTGCGAGGTCCGCAACGTATAGTGCTCCATTGTTATCTAGGCTTACATCGTGTGGAGAGAGGAAGCGCATCTTTGTTGCGTATCCATCTTGTTGCCCTGCGACTCCTGTTCCTGCGATTGTTTGGACATTTCCACATCTATCGACTTTGCGAATCATCTGGTTCTCACCATCTGCGACGTACAGGTTCCCCCAACCATCGAGACGAATACCTCGCACACCTCGCAATTGTGCGTCGATGCCTTTTCCATCGACCGCGCCGGCGAGTGCTCCTGCATATGCAGCGATACAGTTAACGGCGTACTCATCGACTTGTCCGTTGCAATCGTTGTCTTTTTGGTCACAGCTTTCGTCTTTGGTATTGTATGCGGAGAAGTGGGCTTTGTAGGCGTTGCCATCACAGGGGAGCCAGCGACCATTTTGACAAAGACGTGTGGGGGTTTTCGCGCCTTTGCAATCGCCTCGTTGTTTGAGGCAGAGGGGGGCGTTGATAAGGTCGGCGTCTTCATCGATCACGCCGTCGCAATCGTCATCTTTTCCATTGCACTCTTCGGCTTGTGCGATATGTTCGTTGATACAGGTCCCCCAGTTGCCGTTGGTACACTGTTGTGTCCCGGCTTTGCAGTCCCCCTGACATGTGTATGTTCCATTTTTCAGTGTACATCCGCTCTGGCCGGAGTAACAGCTCCGTGTGAGGCTGTTGAGAGAGCTGCCTGCCTTGTTGTCGATCTGTCCGTCACAGTCGTCATCTTTGAGGTTGCATTCTTCGGCTTGTGGGGTTTGTTGACCGAGGCAGATGCCCCACTTTCCATTGGCCTGACAGGCTCGTGTTCCTGGGGCGCATATGCCGATATTCTGGGTAGAGGTCGGACCTGTGTAGCAGCTCTCTGTGCGGGCAGGGGGCCAGCATTCACACTCCGTCAGCTCATCGACTTTGCCGTTGCAGTCGTTATCTTGCCCATCACAGACTTCTTGTTGTGGGATGATCTCGCCTTCACAACTGCCCCACGTGCCGTCAGAAAGACATGTTCGTTGTCCAACGCGACATTGTCCTTTTGATTGGGTCTCTTTGGGACCACCGTAACAAGTCTCCTTTGTGAGGGGAGGCCAGCACTGACACTTACTGTCATCATCGATTTTTCCGTTGCAGTCGTCGTCTTTGCCGTTGCAGTCCTCTTTTTGTGGGGTGACTTCACCAACACAAGCGCCCCAAATACCGTCACCTCCACAGGTTCTCTCACCAGCCTGACAGACTCCTTCGCCTTTTGTCGCGCTGTCGCCGCTGTAGCAAGTCTCTTTTTTGAGAGGGGGCCAGCATTGGCATTTGCTGTCATCATCTACTTGTCCGTTGCAATCGTCATCTTTTCCGTTGCATAGCTCTGGTTGTGGGGGGTTTTCGCCAATACACGCGCCCCAACTGCCGTTTGATTGGCAAGTCCGCTCACCTGCTTGACACTCTCCTTTGCCTTTTGTTGCACTATCACCGCTGTAACAGGTCTCTTTTTTGAGAGGAGGCCAGCACTTGCACTCATCTAATTCATCGACTTTTCCGTTGCAGTCGTTGTCTTGTCCATCACAGACTTCTTGTTGTGGGAGTTGTTGTCCTTCGCAAGCGCCCCACGTCGCGTCCTCTCGACAGTATCGAAGACCTTGTTTGCAGATACCGATGCCTTGGAGTGTTTTGTCTTCGTTTCCGAAGCAGGGCTCGACTTTCCCGGGATTGCAGATGTCTTTGCATTCAGGATCTCCGAGGTCGGTTTTGCCGTCACAGTCGTTATCGAGTCCATCTTGACAG
>PCBK01000046.1 GCA_002731275.1 Deltaproteobacteria bacterium
GATTCCAAGCCGTTTTCCGATTTCAATGTTTGGAATATCATCAGCGCTCATCAAAATAATCTTCCCCCTGCGAGCGATCTTCTGGGGAATTGAGCCTTTTCGCAACAAAGATTCCATGTACTTTCTTTCTTCATCCGCTAAAATGATGGGCTTGCGGGGACGTCCTATTCTCATCGTGTTCTCCTTTGTTTTAGTTTGGAGTTACGATGGGGACATCCCCTTAATTATTCAAGGAATTTCTGTTCCGGTATACTAGATGTCCAACGGTAACCTCGTTGATAGGATGGCAAAAAACAAACACAGACGGAGTTGGATGGGATGTGAAGTGTTGGATTCATTTGGGAGGAAGCCTCGTGTTTTATGGTACAGTAGAGGTTATCAGAGAGATTGGTGGGTTTGTGTCATTCGGGGGAGGAGCATGCGAAATTTTTTGGTTGAGTTGGGATGTTGCTCCTTCAATTGTCTGTTTGGATTAACTGCAGGGAGTCGGCATTGTGTTGGTTAAGATCTTCGTTTTCCTGTTTTGCGCATTCTTTCCCATTGTTCCCATTTGAATGCTTCGTCAATCATTCGGCTCTTGTTCTCTGGATCTTTAAACTGTTCATCCATCCCACGTTTGATAAGCTCTTCTAACAGCTTGTTTTTTCGTCTCTCTCTTCTCTCTCTTTCTGATTTTTTTCGTAGTCTGTGTTTTTCCAACTCATTCATTTCTTCTTCTGCAGTCACAATACGTCCTGTCACTGGCCAGAGCAGGGCTTTTGCTACTGCTATTGGCGATTGTGTCAGGACGTTCATGATAAATACCGCCTTGCTGAGCTTGTCCTGAATTTGTTTCATTTTTTTTCGTTCTGAAGGGTTCCAAAGTCTTTTTCTTCGGGGAATTCTGGTTGGTTTCGAAATTGTGATTATTGGGCCGTTGTAGCCGCAGCTCTTTGGTTTTTTTGCTTTTGGATCCAGGTGGACTGTCATTGTACGGCTCCATGCAGGGCTTCTTGTCAGTTGTCTTTGTGCTTGACTCCGAAAATAAATGGGTCCTTTGAGTTTTGCTAGGCGCTCCAAAAGAGGGGTTTTTGTGTTTGGTCCTGAGATTCTCACTCTGATTTTTAGTACGACAGGTCGGTCCTTTGGTCTCAATACGGGTTCGTTGTTGTGGATGTGGTTGATGAGGTACAAAAGCCATTTGGCCACTTTTGTCCTTTCTTTCTGGAGTTGCCTACCTGCATGGTGTTTTTTTTCTGCAAGTTGAATTCTTCGGTGCCACTCTTTGTACCCTTTGGGAATAGGGAAGTTTCTGTGGAGGTGTTTGATGAGGTACAAAAGCCATTTGGCCGCTTTTGTCCTTTCCCTTTTTAACTCACTGACTGCAGAGAGTTGATTAATTGCCTTTCCAAACCTCCGATGGACTTCTTTGTACCCTTTGGGGGTCGGGAAGTTGCCATGTATGTGCCGGAGCACGTAAATAAGCCATTTGGCAGCCTTTGTTTTCTCCCTTTTCAACTCATTTATGGCGCTTAGGTGGTTCACTGCGACTGCAACTCTACGGTGTACTTCTGGGTAGCCTCTTTTGCTGCAATTTTGTATTGCAATTGCACGAGCTTGCATTTCTGAGGTTGATTGAGAGTAAGGTGCCTTTAAACACCAATTGAAGTGCCGTTTGAAATTGGTAGACCACCGACCATTTGGTTTGTGGCCACAGTATTGTTGTTGGTTTTGGTTTTGGGCCTTCACTGCGTGTTTTGCATACAACAAACAATACGTATGATGGATTCGCTTTTTTTGGCATTTGGCCACCATTTTGAGCCGCTGAATTGTTTCTGCCAACGATGTCTGTCTCGATACACGAGTACACCATGCGAAATGGGCTTGGGTATTGTTGTGCCATACCCAGGTTTTCTTGAATCCACATTCGAATTTCTTGTTGAAAACATGTGCTTCAATAGCATTCTTAGCGTAGATTTTGCATTGTTTCGTGAGTGTTGGGCTGTTTGCTTGAGCGTTACCCATAAAACAAACTGCACTCGAAATCAACGCGACAAGTAACTTTCCTGATAAAGTCATGATTTTCACCGTTTGGTCTTTTGAAAGACTGTTTGGAAATGAAATCTCCTAACGAGACGGGACAGCAAATGAATATGAACGCACAGACCTTAAGTTCCTGGATGAACCTGTGCTTGTTTTGTCAGGTAGAGCGAACGAGAAGCAAACAAATGATTTCTACATGGCTTTTCCTCCAAAAGTTCAAAGAGTCGATTCTGTGAACAAATGAGTAGATTTTTTCATTTGAACTGTTTTCCTCTTTTCATAAAACGGAACTTTCAAAATACCGTTCAAAACGTAGTTCTGATGTTCTTGTCTTCCCCTTAAGCATTTTCTGTTCCGAAAAGTCGAATGCTTTTAAAAGGAAATTAAATCCGTTTGTTATATCGATTATGTGCGGAGATAGGGGAATGAATGTTGTATATATCAATATTTTGAGTTTGTTGTGGATGAAAAATTCATCATGAGAGACCTCCTATTTGTACAAAAACAATGTTGGTGAGGTTCGAATTTTCTTGAACCTATTTTTTTAGTTGTCAGGGGTTTATCTTGGTCCAAAAGCCCAAAGCAGAAGAAAAAAGTAGTCCACTACTTTTTTACACCGTACCCCACCTGGCAACGGTTTTCATGAGAGTGTGTTTTGGAAGAGGAAGGTCGATTTTATCCAACAGATTTCTCGACATGCATGCATTCATGGAGGGTGTCTTGGTCAACGCGCCCACATGTCTTTGAAGGTTCACATCCCCCTCACATATACTCAGACAATGCCTTCTCGATCAGCTGTCGTAGGCGTTTACGTGGAAGCGAGTCCGACTCCAGACCAAGCAGCTCTCCACCAATCCCACCAGTCTCTTCCAGCCAATTTTGGTTCTTGGTCTTCTGCCGACCAGGCAGCGGATATCGGAAGATCTCTATCTCATCTTGTGTGTAGTGTTCTGGGTGAATCATTGGTTTGTGAACGACTTCCTTTAAACCAAAGCTCCCAAATTGACGAACCTGTGCCTGGGCGATTTGATGTCCTGATGGATCCCAATCTGTAATGGACAACGCGACGAACGTCTTCGAGAGCTCTACCTTTTTGGAAAGCTCATGCACAAGATACTCTGTACTCAAGACAGAGGGCGTTCCTCCCAATGATGCAACAGTCACACCGAGCTCTTGGTGGAGCTTTTTGAGGAATCGAAAAAAGCCGGCCTTTTCAGCAAAGACGATCAGGTGTGGATGAGTCTCGCCAACGAGTCTGTGAAAGTAGTTCTCGTCATCCAAATCCAACTCGATGTAGCTGACCAAGCGGTAATCCTCCACCAGCTCAACAAAGGCACCCAACATCGTATCGTATGGATCACGCGCGCCATCAAGTGCGCCTGGGATTCTCGCGATGACAGGCTTGATGTGTGTATAAAAGAAGCTGCGAAGATTGCCATCAAGTCCTTCCATCTGACCAGATCTCACCTGCCTTACAGCCTGCCAGATCAGATTCTTGATGACCCTCGCGATGATCACTCGCCCAGAGCTCGCGGCGCCAAACTCTTTTTTCAGCCTCTCCAAGCCAAAACGCCTGATATCCTCGTCGAACTCTGTGATCCCCTCTTTTTCAAGGATCTTCTTCTCTTCTTCTTTTGATGGTCTGCTCGTCATGCTTCTCGTTCTTGTTGGAGGTTTTGTCATCAAGAATACACATACCACAATCAAAACGGAGATACACGGACATCAAAAAGCGGGACACGTGGGGTGGTTTTTAAGTGCTCGATTTTTAATCGCAAAAAATGAAAGCGTTCAAATATCCATGCACATGTCCGCTTTTTGCACCTTTGAAGAGGTATCCTTTGTGCTGGCGTTCTCGATCGCGAGCAAGTATATTCTCGACCAGCATGTTGAAAAAGGAGAGAATCCGCATGAGAATTGCTATCGCATCCCGCAAAGGCGGGGTTGGTAAATCATCCATCACAGCATCCATCGCCAGCCTCCTGGCTTCTGATGGATATGATGTGCTCGCCATCGATCTTGATCCACAAAGCAATCTTGCCTTCATGTTGGGCGTCGATCCCACTGCACCAGGTACAGCTGCTTTGCTCGATGGAGAGAACCCCGAGCCGATTGAAGTCAATGAGAGATTGTATGTCCTTCCTGGGGGTGCTGATCTGGCACGACAGGACATCGCGAGATTGGATCCCGAAGACCTCGCTGATGCCCTGGAGGACTTTGACTACGACTTCATTTTGTTTGATAACCCTCCAGGCAACCAACATCTCGAACGACTGGCGATTGTTGCAGCGGACAAGGCGCTCGTTGTCACGAACGCTCACCCCATGGCGATCCTGGGAGCAGAGCGGGTTCTCAGTGATCTCGAAGCTCGATATCAAAAGAAACGTAAAGGGCCAAGTTCCTGGGCGATTGTCATGAACATGATCGACGCTCGAAGAAGCCTGGATAAAAACATCGAGGACATGTTTGAAGACGTTGAAGACGTTCCCAAGTTCAAGGTCCGACAAGATACAAAGATCTCGATGGCTTCAGCACAAGGATATGAACTTTCAGAGTTTGCTCCTCACTGCAATGCAGCGAGAGACCTTCGAAAAATAAAGGAGTGGTGTGTTGGTGAAGAAGATTGATTTTAAAGCGATGAGAAAGCGAACGAGCAAAGCAGTCAAAGGTATGAGCGAAAAAGACAGAGAGCACGAAGAAAAAGAGGACAACATCCAACAGCAATCAGTGACCTTTCCTCTCAACGATCTCAAAGCCAGACCTGGTGGTGATACTCGCTCGCTTCATCTTGAGCATGTTGTCTCGTTGGCCGAATCCATTTCGGCCTTGGGTCTTCTTGAACCGATCGTCATCGACAAAAGTGGCTATCTCCTCGCAGGGGGTCATCGCCTCGCCGCTTGTCGTTTACTCGAAGCGACCCCCAAAAAAAGAAAGAAGATTCTGGAAGAACTCAAGGGCGATTCTTCTCGAACTTTACCTGAAGAGCTCAGCGAGAGAGTTGATGCTCTCCATTGGCCAGGTTCAAAGGAAGAGCTTCGACTCATACCTGTCAGAATCATGGATTTTGATGCCAATGACGACGTCGATCTTGCTCTTGCCATTGAAGCCGCAGAAAACACTCAGCGCAAAGACTACACCGCGAAAGAAGTCTTTGCACTCTATGAGAAGCTCATCAGCGCTGGCTACACAAACAAAAGAGGAAAACCAAAAGAGGGTGAGAGGGCTGCAAAACCAGCGATCGCGTTGGTCATTGGAAAAAGCATCAGGACTGTTGAGAGGATGCTTCTCAAAGCACAAGAAAAGGAAAGTGAAGTCCGACAAGTCCAAGAAGTACAAAAGACCTTCAAGGGACTCTCAAAAGCTATAGAGAAGTTCTCCAAAGCTTGCGAAGAATTGGAAGACTCCGAATCAACCAAAAAACTCATCGCGTATCTTTCTGCCCCCAAGCTCCAAAAACTGGTGAAAGCTGTTGTGAAAGAGAGCCTGAGCGACTCCCCCAACTCTTCAATGTGATCCAAAATACGACATGTATCGTATTTTGGGTTAAGTTCTTGATACAAAAAAGAGATTAAAAATCAAGATCATTCATTTTTGCAAAAATCCTCCCTACCCAAAAGACAAATCGCAGCAGCAAAATGGTGGTTTACTTCGAGCACATTTGAGTGAGGAGCTTCGACAAGTACCTGGCATTTTTGGGTCACACCCTAGGCTTTCTATCCAGACGCTGAATGCTCTTGGAAGAGGAGTGTTGACACTTCGATGGCTGATGTTTCGGCTCATTGAGGATCGGGAGTACAAGACCATCCATCCCAGCAGTAGCCAGAACCACAATCACAACCATAGCCTCTATTCAAATGGTATCCGTAGGGGACACCTGGATATCTACATGGGTCATGATATCCATCAATATAAAATGTCCACGTTCCGTTTTTTGCATGACAGTACATCTTTAGGTATTTTTGGCGACACTCATAGTCATTTCCACAGATGCTTTCCAGGTTTTTTTGTAGGGTTTGTGATGAGTTTGTAGCGCTGACCAACTTGTCGAGGTTCTTGTTGACCTCTGTTTCTCCTTCCGATTGATATGAACACGAAGTACAAAGCAGAAAGAAGATTGTAAAGACTATCTTTTTCATCGTTCGACTCTTTTTTTATCCAGTGATTTCCATTGCCAATTGGGAAGTTTGCTCTTTGCCAGTCTTTGCGAGTTACAAATCATACCAGAAGAGAGGACTCAAGCTCCAGACTCTGAGCTTAAGGAGATAGTGCTCCTCTTGTAGCTCTTTCATCAAACCGCGCCTCCACTGTTTGTGAGAGGCGACGGTGATTGATGACGAGCTTGAGGAGCTTTCCTCCCCTTCTGTTTTTCTTTTTCAGGCCAACTACCACAGAAACAACGGCTCACCAGATACGTTTGCCTTTCCTGCGATTGCAGGGACGACAAGAGCACACACCATTCGACTCGACAGTCCTCCCACCAAGACTCCAGGGTAAGAGGTGATCAACCTCCATATCCTGGTATGCAACGGCATGATCGCAATAAAAACACCTCCCCTTGTGCCTGTGGTAGATCCTTTCGCGAACAACTCGGCGCCTGAAACATCTCCTCCTATTCCTGGAAAGTCCAAGAATGCTCTCCACAAAATCTTGTTCTGATACAACATGTTTAAGCTCCAGGTGCTCGATCATAGACGAAACAAGCACCAACCCCATCGCATACTCCCCACAGAGCATACACCACTCCCTCGACGCACCCCACGCCCTCTTTATTTAGTCATCAAAAAACGAGAAAGGAGAGAGGCCGGAAGACACCGGCCTCTCCAAATCAAATCAAGCCCTGCCTACTCTTTGCTTTGCTTACGCTCCAACAAAGAGAGCTCATCAAAAGGGAGCAGCTCCGCAACGGCTCGCTCTTCAAACTGATATGTGAGCAACTCCTTGAAGATACCCTTTGCATCAAGGCGACGTGCAAGCTCCAGCCCCTTCAACTCGACAAGAGCCCTGGCTCCCTCGCTCAAATCCCCGACATCATCACGAGACCAGACAGGAACATACAGAGGTCGTCCCAAAAGAAGCGTATATCGGGCTGTGTGCATCGAACCGCTTTTGAGAGCACCCTCAACAAAAAACACCGCATCACTCATCCCAGCGATCACGTGGTTTCTGGAAAGAAAGCTCCACTTTTTGGGCTTACGTCTCCCTGTGTTTTGGCTGATAAGCGCACCGCCTGAATCCAGGATCTGCTCTGCGAGTTGTTTGTGTCTCGATGGATAGACATCCTCAATTCCACAAGGGAGAACAGCGATGGTATGTCCTCCAGCCTGGAGAGTGCCTTGATGAGCTTTTGCATCGATCCCCAAGGCAAGACCACTCACAATTGAAAAACCTTCCTCTGCAAGACGCCCAACCAAAGCCGACGTCAATGCGAGAGAAGAAGAAGTGGGTTTTCTGGTTCCAATGACAGCGATGCGGTTGGTGTGATGCTCGAATGTGCCTTTTGTAAAAAGAGTCTGTGGAGCTGTTGCGACGCTCTTTAACTGATGGGGATATCGATGGTCGTCCCACTCGATGGCATCGACATTTTGAGTAGATTGTTTGGAAGATAAATGCTGAGGGGCCTTGACGATGGACTTCGACTGTACCAAGTTGGTCATGACTTTAAAATCCTTTCTTTCGTAGGTTTGGTGTTTTGAGTCTTCGACCCGGTGCTGCAACACCGGGTTTTCTTCTCTTTTACACTATCTTTTCATACCCTCCATTATACCGTCATTTCCGTAATTTCGCCACCCTTTTTTTGTCTTTTTTTCTTCAAAAACCGCGATGGTATCGACATAATCTCTCTCCCTATTCGTTCAAGCATTTGCAATGAAAAGCTTGATCACAGCTCCCACAGTTTCCAGCGCCGTAGGCGCAACATAAACAATGCGTGAGCATTGTGGGTTTGGGGTCTGTGACCCCAAGCGGGTGTGGGCAGCCAGCCCACATGTGCTTTCGTTATTGACAGAAAGCAATAAACCCATCTCACCGTGCCCCCCACAAATTCAGGGGCACGGAACAAAAATTCTGCCCGGAACGGGCCCAAGAGCGTAGTGCTCAGAATGACGAAGAAGCGACAACGGAGCGTATGAGGAAGTGATGGCACGAGGTCTTGGTATACTCTCGCTCAAGAACGTGTTTCTTCATGAATTGTTTCACACAAAGTCCCAGGCTTGACGATTTACGTCTTTTCTTGTTCTCTCGAAAAGTACAAAGATCTTTTGGTAAAAAGGAGCAGATGATGTGGGCACTTGAAAAAAGAAGATTAAAAGAGTTTGTATTTTGCGACTTCTGTCTCAAAGAGAGTGAAGATGTTGCAAAAAATGCTACGATTCCGCCTGGATGGAGGATGAAAAGGGTGGATAATTTCGAACGTCACAAGTGCAGGGAGTGTCGAGAGCGACGTTGGGATGAGCTTCGAGGAAAACCACTGAGAGAGGATATGACTGTTGTTCTTGATGAAGTCCCAGACGAAGAAGGTTGAAAGGATGTATCACGGATACCACGTTCTGGATTTGTTGACCCAAGCAAGGCAAGAACATTGAACACTGAAAACGACACACCAACATTTCGTCAGGAGTTGTATCGTTTACTTGAAGAGCAGGAAGGATTTTGGGGGAAAGTCATCCAATGGCTTGTCACCACGATGATTCTCTTGAGTGCGCTGTTCTTTGTGTTGGAGACACTTCCAGAGTTTGCGGGCTACAAGAACTTCTTTCAAATCTCCGAATACCTGTTTATCACGATATTCACAGTTGAGTATCTTTTGCGGTTGTTCGCACAGAAGGATAGGTTCAGGTGGGCAACGAGGGATCCCTATGCGCTCATCGATCTCTTTGCGATACTCCCTTTCTATCTCGAATTCTTGCTTCCATTCCTCTTCGACACGAGGATCGTCCGAATCTTGAGGCTTCTTCGTGTCGTCTCACGTATTCTCAGAGTAGGGAGACACAGCAGCGCACTTGATGTTTTGATCGGTGTTGTTCGGAACATCTGGAAGGAAGTCGCCACCTGCTTGATCCTCGCCTCCATTGTCGCGCTCATCGCAGCAACAGGCATCTACTATGCTGAGTATGTTCTTCTCCTCGATGGAGGCAAACCCAATCCACATTTTTCGGACATGGGCAAGTGTTTGTGGTGGTCGATTGTGACACTCACAACGGTTGGATATGGTGATTTGTATCCAGTGACGTTCTTTGGTCGGGTCGTTGCCACCATCGTGATGCTTGGAGGTGTTGCCCTCATTGCTTTACCTGCAGGGATGGTCGCAGGAGCCTTCACAGATGAACTGAAAAAACTTCAAAAACCAACAGAGCAAGATAGTACAGATTCGTCACGTAGTTGAGCTTTCTGGTTCTTCTTGTGACAACCCTGTTGAACTATCCACCAAGGCGAAGATATGAAGAAGTCAAACCACCCACAGAAACAAATGGACCTGGTTGGGAACATCAACAATAAAAAGAAAAGGCTTGGCTCCCAAACAAAGCTCCGAGACTTCATCAAAGAGGATGCTCCTAGTGTTGCGGCGCGAGAGGTCTTGCCAGACGAAGAAGTCCAATTCGTTTTGATGAGCTTTCGGTTGGACCAAGACAACCTTTGTGACGATACTTACAGGGCGGCTTGTGAAATGCTGTGTGGCGAAACGCACAAGCATCGTATTCTTTTGCAGCCAGGGGTAGCTGAGAACCAAACATTTACGTGGTTTTGGCCTGTTGGGACAGAAGTCATCACGAAGCAAGCGAGAGAGTATGGATTCTCCGCACTGTTCGAAACCCAATTGAGCGATGGTATTCGCTACCATGTTTATGATAGGCATGGAGGCATCCAACCAGATAGCTATCCTCAAGTCTTTGCAGGCTCCCAAGAAGCCAACGCAAAAAAGAACCAACATCTTGTGCAGGACCTCTTTAATGCTTGCCAAAAGGATGGTTCTCGTATCCTGACGGTTGGCGGTGTGAAGTTGGGGCTTTTGATTTGTGGAGAGAACAACATTCTTTACAACAAACAGTCTGATGGAAACCGTGTCTCCGTTCGACACCATCCAGGCTCGGATATCTTCGATGATGTAAGGGTTGTCCTTAACGGATCGCACACGGTCATGGGGAATTGGGGAAAGCTGGAACGCAGGTTCGAGTACCTGAGTCGGGACAAACGATTCATGTTCTACACAACCAACAACACGAAAAGTTGGTGGACGACCTCTCTGCGTGTCTATTACGATGGACAGAGACTCGCCGATGGAAAGGGAGTTTGGAAAGATGATTTGTACCCGATCAAGATGGTCGAAGATCCTCAAGATAGGTTCCGCGCCTTGGTTGTGGATGTTCCGTACCGTGACCTCTCCTGATGCTCGCTTCTCGGCAACTTGAATGCCTACAAATTTGCGAACCCGCCAGCAAGTATCATCTTCTTCTAGGTAGATGGTGGAGAGTCGGGATATTTGGTGTGCTAAGGGGGAGAGCGGTCACGGGAGATCGTCGGGGAGGAGATTAAAGCTTCAAGGGAACTGTTTTGATTGCCCATACAAGGCCTTCACCACTAACCTCACCGCTTTGCTCGGCTGTGTACTCGATACCAAGCGCAGCAGTGATCTTCTTGTCCAGTTCGACGTTTACCGAAGCACTGTTCTTGTCCTTGTAGCTCCAGGAGAGTTTGCCTTTCGCCAAGAACACGTCTGTGACAAACTCGATGCTGTAGCCTTGTTTCTTTCTCTCCTTGATGATGTCTATGTGTGTTGGCATCAACTCGTTGATCACGTAGAACCAGTCGATATCCCAGATGCTTTTGAGAACAACGTCGGTAAAGGTTAAGGACACAGTATCGACGTTGAACATCGACAACTTGGCCTGAAGCTTTTTTTCGACCTTGGACTGGAGGTCAATGTTGATCGACTCGGAGCCGCGCAAGCCAAAATCAGAGCCTTTTGACTCTTTCGAAGGCAAGGCGTTGACGCAAAGCACAACATCGACGCGAGTAATCGCTCCTGTCCAGTCCCTTTTCGTCGCAACAACGCAACCTTCTTTCAGGTTATCGGGGCTTGCTGCCACTGGAACCATCTCATACGATGGAATGGGGTTTTCGATGACACCGCAACCAAGGAACATAGTGGTTGCGTAGGCGAACAAAGTAACAAGCGTCATGAATTGTTTCATGTCTCTCATCCTCTCTGTGTGAGTTGACATTCGCCTCCAAACAACTCACAATCATCTTGTATACACCGCAAGAATAATTGCGACCAAGAGCCCATGCCCGACCGCCAAGAAAGGCAAGGGCTCTTGTGTTTGGAAGACACACATACCATCCAAAAAATCTTTGTTGGACGGCTATCCTACACTCACCATGCTATCGAAAAAACAATTTGGGGCAATCTGACTGCGCCGTTTCGGAAACGAAACACACAAGTTGTTGATTTGTAATTTATTTTGCATTGAGGTCGGGGTGGGGATATGTGAGAAGAAGAGAGGATATTTGAGTCTAGGCTGGCTCACCACAGTTCTTCGAGTGTCCTTGGATTGAGAGAGCTTTGGAGGCAGACTTGTAGCAAGTTGTCGATGTTGGAGGTTGTTGTTTCACGAAGCCGCCATTGAGAAAAAAGAGCACAGCGCACAAAGCCCCCACAGATGCTCCCATCTTCTGCAACATGCCCAACAAACGCGAACAAGAGCGAGATACATCAGAAAATTTTCGCCCTGTTTTGCTATCAAGGCTGGTGTTTCTTTCGCGAATTGCCAAAACTCTCTCTTTGGTGGTTTTGAGTTCCATTTCAAATTCCTCCATTTTATCGGATAATTCCGGGTTTGATTTCACCTGTGTTTGCTTCTTGAGTCCTTGCAGTTCCCTGCAAAGTTGTTCCAATTCTGCGATGTCGACTCGAATCTCATCGATATCAACCAGAAATTTGTGGTTTTCTTGAGCCATACCTCTTTCCTGATGTGCAAGGAGTTTGTTGGCCTTGCGCAGTAAAAAGGCTGGCATTTGGTCTGACTTTCCGTATGTGTCGTCTCTCTTTTGGTGCTTGGTATCGGTGCTTTGGTAAGCACGAATGACAGCTTTTGTTGAGAGCGCGACAGTTGTCCACAGTGGCTTCGTGGATGATGACTTCTCAATCACTTCATTCAGGTGATGGATAGCGTCGCGTACATCAGATGCTGTCAGTCTTTGACGAAAGCGGGGATCTTCCATCATCATTGCTACTGCGATCCCCCACTGGTAAAGAGCAAACAGTCGATTGTTTTCTGACAAGCCAATGGCTTCATCTGCCAGAATCTCCCGCACGACAAAAAGAGCCCTCTTTGGCTCAAAGAGGTAATTGCGACAGGAAGCGACGTTTGTCATCGCAAGGTCGTACAAATCAGCGTCGACTTCTTCGAGGTCAGGCCAATTTGTGATGCATATGTATCCTTCGAGAGCTGTCCGGTCATCTCCGTAGCTAGAGAGCAACAACGAACCAACAAACAAGAGCTCAGGGAACCATGTGTTCTCCTCAGCTTGGGTGTACATTTCGTACGCTTCCTGTGGGATACAAAAGTCATCTGAATCCAAGATGTCGATAAAGAGGGCTTGAGCCGCTTCGTCTTTATCTTCGCGAAACATCTCACGAGCGAGCTTGATTTTTTCGGGGATCGTTCGAGGGACATCCTGCATCGATACAGAAAAAGCTGTATCCTTTCCCTTCAGGCTGTTGTAGGTTTTCATCAACACAAGGAGCGCCGTTCTGTAGTGGGATGTGATCGTTGGCAGATTGTCGAGAATCTTTTGGTAAGAATCTGTTGATACACCAACCTGTCCTGTTTCCACTCTTGCGAGTTGGGAAGCAGAAACACCTATCACTTTCCCGAAACCCCTCTGGGTCAGGTCGATACTGTTCCTTTCTGTTTTGGCCTTTTGGCCTGTCTCTTTGTAAAATGAAGCCATCGCATCTTCCTCCATGTGGTCCTGGAGCCATCCATAACTCAGGGTCCGCAGTTGGACATATTCCATCATACAGACAAATAGAAAAACCTCCTATTCAGCTGTTTCATTCCTGAAACATATTTATCTATGGTACTTTACGGAGGTTTATGCGTTGTCCTGCTTTGGTATGAAGGGAATCTGATGATCTCTGTTGATATCTTCATCGATCATCTTGGTAGGTCTTTTCGCAAAAGAGAAAAATATGAGTACTGTTAAAGGGTTCTCGGGAATATGGACTCTCAAACACATTGCAGTTTTTTGTTGTTGGTGTTTCGTAGCTTGTGGCGAACGAATTAAACATGAAAAAGTTGGACAAAGCCCCTTCTTGCCTTGACAATACCAGGAGTGGCATAACGAGAATGTGTATTTTTTTCACCCCAAATACATGATAGCAAAAAGGAATTTTTGTAGTGGACCAACCTACCCATAAACTTCTTAAAGAGATCCAATGGATCATCGAAATCTACCGTGGACCACGCCCGGCGATACCTATGCCTATTATCCAACAACGGGACTTTTTTGCGGCGTTGTGGTCACTATCATGCCTTGGGCAAGCAGGGCGATCTGCCTTACCCACCCTTGTTGAAAATTGCATTACAGAAGATGACATCTTTGGTAAGCGCGAGTTCTCAGAAGAAGAACTAGGCTGGATCATTGATGCTTTGGGAGCCATTTCCACAAAAGAAGATGAGGAAGTCGTTGATTTCCTTGTGGAGCTCCTCTGTGATGAAAACCAACCCTCCCAAAACCGCGAGGCTGCAGCTCGCCATCTCGGAAAACTCCAGGTAGACACTCCAGAAGTCATCGAGTGCTACGCACAATTATTGTGTGATCCTGCCCAGTGGCAAATTTGGATGACCATCGTCGAAGCTGTAGCGCGATTGGATATTGGAAGCGATAACATCAGAACAGCCCTGATCGCGGCACTCTCTGCGGAACCCACAGATCTTTACGAGTCCTACAGCGGGGATGAAAGCTTTGCCGAATACCCAGAGAACTTTACACAAATCCAAATGCAGATCATTCGTGTGCTTATCAACAAAGCATGGCTTCCAGCAGAACATGATATTATCCGAACACATATGTTGAAAGCACTTCAGGAAATCACAGACGGCGGATATCACAGGATACATGGTATGTAAGCCACCTCACCTTTCTCATCTACTTCTTCTTGAACCTGCCCTTTTTCCAATGGTGGTAGATGTCGGACTCTCCGAGGTGGTGCGCTCGTTTGAGAAGCTCTGCTCCCTCTCGTGTCAGTCCCAACTCGAAGCAGGAGTGTCCCGCTCTTTCAAGGGTTTTGGCGTCCTCTGTGAATTCTTCGAGCGCAACTTGAAAACACTCCCATGCTCCCACGAAATCACACAAGAGGTAACGTACTGCCCCCAACTTGAGGGCGAGCCACGGAGTCATCCCGATGCGTTTCTCAGCGTTCTCAAGGTACTCCCTCGCTTCACGCTTGCGACCGATATTGCACAAGATGATACCAGGTTCCACCCATGGCTTATCTGGTACAACTCCGGTCCCTTCTGGGAGTTGCGCTGCAATCTCGCACTCATGGATGGCTTGTCGCAAAAGTTCCTCTTGTTCTTCACCTCTTCTTCTTTTGCATAACTCTCCTAAGTACGAGCCGTATAGGTAACGATGGGTCGCGTTATCAGGAACCAATTCCACCGCACGTCTCATGTGATCTGCTGCAGCCTCAAAGTCCCCGTGAGCCTCTCGTTCTCGCGCCTGGTTGTAGCGATTGAGGGCTTTGGTTTCGTTGCTCCCTGAAACGCGGAACCACTTCATATCTTTCGACTCTTCGACCATTGCCGGAGTCCAAGGGGCATTGGAGGCATCAATGTTCAGAGCGATATCAGCAACAAAGTCCATCAGTTGTTCTTTTGGAACGTTGAACTTCTTCTTGATTTGTTCGAGTTCCCTTGGATGCAAAGTCATTCGCTGCGCGACTTCTTGCAACCTCAACAACCAATCCCCGCAAACGAAGGTAAGATCCTTGGCCCAGATCGAGTCTGTCTCTCGTTTCCAGACCTCCTCCACAAGCGTTCCCGCTTTGGGGGCCTGACCACCCAAGAAGAAAATTTCAGGTAGGTCAGCTTCCTCGTACCTCAAGATGAGGAATGAGTCGAGGTCGGACTTCAATTCGTTGTGAAAAGCCTTCGTAAACCGGATATAGGCAGTGGCGAGGTGCCTTAGATCTTTTTCCCGCATATGCCCTGCCAGCAACCGCATGAGATCGTTGAGGGCGTAGTGTCGCCGTAGTTCTCTCAAAAGTCGGTCAGGGTCTTCCCCAAGAAGCTCCCCAAACCTCGACGAGATCCACTGCAAGTTATCGTCTGCTGGGCGATGTTGACCGTCCAGCCAACCATCGATGCTATTTTCGTTCATCTCCAAAAATACGATCAAGTCGTCGCGTGTCTTCCCACTTCGTTTCTGTAACTCTTTGAGCAGCGCACCGCGCCCTTGCTTTGAGGCCCACAGCGGGGGTTCTTCGTCGGGTGTGTTTCCTTTTATGAGCAGAGCGGCTGCGCACCGAATGGCAAGATCAAGGACACAGAGCCGCAAGTACGGAAGAGGCGCAATTTTGTGGATGTTGATGGGGCAAGAAAACGACCTCATCGATGCGGCAATTTGGTCCCACTGCACCGTCAGAAAGTCAAACCACAGGGCAAGACGCTCCGTGAAACTCCCCAACTCAGTAACCGTAGACTCAACCTCGAACGCTTCAAAAAGTTCCGCGTCCAAGAGAGCTTGGGTGAAGTGCTTGAGGACTTCAATTCGGCTCTCGTCTTTGATCCTTTCGCCCTTGAAATATCGGACGGCAGTGTTCCCTTTGAGTCCTCCTCCTGCTTGAGAGATATTTCTCAAGTCCAACGTTTTGACAATGGCTCCCAACACCTGTCCGCTCAGAGGAGGTCGGAAGGGTTCTGACTCCCATCGAACAGATCCTTCTTGCTTTTTTTTTGGTTTTGTATTTTTCGTTTTCTTCGGCTTTTTCTGATTCTTCTTTGCCATTGTCGTTGTCTCCAATATAAAGGGATAGAGAGGAGTTCTGGGGTAAGGTTTCACCCCAGACTCCTCTCTGCATCACCAGATTCCAGGACTATCTACCGGAACCTTTCTGGTTGGGGTTGAGTTGTTTGCCGCGATTCCCTTGGGCCTTGTTGTAGTTCGGGTTGTTCGGGTTCTTGTCACGGGCGCGTTGATCATTTGGCTTCAGGGCTGGTTTGTTTTTTGACTTCGACATGGTTTGCCTATCCTTTTTTTGGGGTTATGGTTTTGAACATTGACGTTCTGGATTCCATGATGCTCAAACATCGCTTTAAACTCAGCCCTAGAGAAATTGCCAAAAATAAAAGTTTTGTCATTTCAGCACCTTGCGCATAAATAAACAACATATAAAATAAGGGCAAACTTCACGAAGTTGGCTTGGATAAATAATGAATATTGGGTGATCTCCCAAAGGCCAGAACCCTATGACGGGAATTGCTATCAAGTACTGGTAGACGAGACTCGCTCAGAGAGCATCCATTTGTAAGGAGGTTCAGATGGAAAAGGAAGTTCTTATTGTTGTCAAGGCGTATCCAAACCCAAGTCGCTCCCTTATTGAAGCGTCATGTGTTGTGGGCATTTCTCGTGACGGGCAGTTTATTCGGCTGTACCCGATTCCCTTCCGACAGCTTGAGTTTCAGGAGCGATTCAGAAAATATCAATGGATAAAGCTCCAGGTGGAAACCCCGCGAACAGACAGGAGACCTGAATCATTTCGGCCACAATTGAACACAATGAAAGTACTTGGTAAACCACTATCTACACACCGTAATTGGAAGCCTCGTCGAGATGTTATCATGCCTTTGTGTTCCAACTCACTATGTGACATTCAGGATGCTCAAAAGACAGATCGCACTTCTATCGGACTATTCCGGCCCGCTGAGATTTTGGACTTTGATTGGGAGCCAGAGAAACCTCCACACTGGACGCCAGCAGAACTGGACCGTCTTCGCCAAGAAGACATGTTTCTCCCAAGTCCAGAGAATATCCTAGAAAAAATACCCTACACTTTCCGATACCGCTTTCGCTGCGAAGGATGTCGAAACAAAGAGCCACACTACATGAAGATCGTAGATTGGGAGTTGGGTATGTTGTTTCGACGCATGCAGCAAGAGTGCAGTACAATCGAGGAAGCTCTTGCCAAGGTCAGGCAGAAGTGGTTTGGCGATTTATGTGGCCCTGACAAAGATACTCACTTCTTTGTCGGGAACATGGGGGCGCACCCAACATCATTTTTGATCTTGGGTGTGTTTTGGCCTCCGGTCCAACAAGAGTCACCGCAGATGTCGCTTTTTTGATGGCTCCGCGGATTTTGGGGGAATTATGATGACAGAAAGAATATCCAAAAGCGACCTCAAGAAGGAGTTGATGTGGACTTCCATTCATTATCTCGAAGAGAGGGTTATCGAAGACTTTCCTGAACTCGCAGAACACATCGAACCCATTTTGCAAGCCTCACAACCTTGAAATATTTCACCCCTCCACGCGCAAGGTCTCGTACATCTCCTTGGTCAGTAACTTTTCCAACATTTTCCGGAACTCATCGTCGGTCAGGACATGATCCACAAATTGTCCGTTGGCCTCGTATCTATCGAGCATGTACTTGACGAAAACCTCCTTGAAAACAAGTCCAAAACCGTCTTCTTTGTTCACTCTTGCCGCTTGTTTCAACTCCTCATTGTCCATTGCCTCCAATTTGATCTGGTCAATAAAGAGTTGATCCGCTTCCGAAAAATCCGTGCCGAACCTATCATTCAAAACATCGAGCAACTTCGATAACTCGACCTTCTCTTCCTCCCCTTTGCCTGTACCAACCTCTGATGGTCCATAAATCGGCGAAACCTCTCCTGCTATCAGCTCAAGTTGTCCTTCCGCGATCTTGTCCAGCCGGTAATACTCTAAAGACACATCATCGCTGATATTCACAGGCGACGTACGTTCGCCACGTTTGGGGAGTTTGGAACTCAACATCCGTAAGAAGGCATACAACTTCTCAAGATCGTAATCCGCAAAGGGAATAAGCTGTCCAAGGAAGGCATATAAACGAACAAAGGCTGTGGAGAGGGAGCGAAACATCTCTTGCTCTTCCTCTTCGCGCCCCTTAAACCGATCCACCGCAGGATCAAGGTAGGCGTTCAGCTGTTTGTTCTCGGCGGCAGCTTGCTTGGACTTAGGATTGAAGAAGACTTTACCGAAATTATCAACTTCAACCATGTGATAGATCTGGGTCGCGTTCAAGTTACTTTGAAGTTCATACAACCTCTGTGGATCGACCAATTCAGCAATGGTGGTCTGCTCATAGAAAGGTTGAAAGGACGCAAGGATCTCCTCTCGCTCATTCCGAAAGTCAAGAATAAACGTGTCCTCTTTCCCTTTGTGGGTCCGATTCAAACGAGAAAGGGTCTGTACAGCCTGGATACCTGAGAGCCTCTTGTCCACATACATCGTGTGGAGTAGGGGTTGATCGAAACCTGTCTGGTACTTGTTCGCAACAAGAAGGATCTTGAACTCATCAACATCGAACTTACCAGGAAGCTCTTTTTCCTTGATCCCCTCATTCATCTCAACCTCTGTGTACTTAACCTCCGGGTTTACATCATCCTCAACTGTTCCAGAGAAGGCGACAAGGCACTTGATGTTGTCCCCATAACCTTTTTCTTTGATGTAGCGATCAAATTCCAGCTTGTATTTGACCGCGTGAAGACGAGACCCTGTGACCACCATCGCCTTCGCTCTCCCACCAATCTTGTGCCTTATGAACTGTCGAAAGTGTTCAATCATCACCTCGGTCTTCTGAGCAATGTTGTGGGGGTGCAGAGATGCGAACCTTGCAAGAGCGCGAGCGGCTTTCTTTTTGTCGAGTTTGGGATCGTCTTCGATTTCTTTTGCAAGCCGGTAATACGTCTTGTAGGTCGTGTAATTCTTGAGAACATCGAGGATAAACCCTTCTTCAATGGCCTGGCGCATCGAATAGAGGTGGAAGGGTGCCGGTTTGCCATTTGAGTCCTTATGACCGAACATCTCAAGGGTTTTGTACTTAGGAGTCGCAGTAAACGCAAAAAAGCTCATATTCGGTTGGGGTCCACGAAACAACGCAGCCCTGAGCGCGAGTTGGTCTGGAGCTGATAGATCGTCGGCCTCCTCTTCGAGCTTCCCGTCCACAGTACTGTCAGACAAGATCTCTTTGACCTTGAGCGACATCTCCCCACTTTGAGAAGAGTGCGCTTCATCAACGATTATGGCGTATCGCCGGTCAGGAAGTTCCCCAACCTTGTTGGTGATGAAAGGAAACTTTTGGAGGGTTGTGATGATGATCGGGACTCCCTTGGCGATGGCGTCTGCGAGTTGGTTGGAGTCCTTGTCGATAACCTGCACCACTCCCTGAACGTGGTCGAATTGGTAGATCGTATCTTGAAGTTGTCGATCAAGCACTGTCCGGTCTGTGATCACGATGATGCTGTTGTAGACCCTCTGATTCTCAACATCGTGGAGGGACGAAAGTCGATGGGCCAGCCATGCGATGGTATTTGACTTACCCGAGCCAGCAGAGTGTTGAACCAAATAGTTGGTCCCCGCACCATTGGCTTTGGCTGCACGAAGGAGCTTCCGTACCGCATCCCACTGGTGGAATCGCGGGAAGATCATCGTCTCTTTTTTGATCTCCTTTCCCGTAGAAGTTTCAATCTTTTCGACCTGGAGGTGGATGAAGCGACCCACAAGATCAAGAAGATTGTCTCTTTGCCAGACTCGCTCCCAGAGATACGCGGTACGATGTCCGTTGGGATTGGGTGGATTTCCCTTTGCAGTTCCATGTCCTTGGTTGAATGGGAGGAAGAAGGTCTTTTTCTTGGCGAGCCGGGTCGTCATAAAGACTTCATCTGGATCGACCGCGAAATGGACGAGTGTCCTCTCCTTGAACCTAAAAATCGGAGCTTTGGGGTCACGATCTTCACGGTACTGGTGCTTGGCATGATTGACCGTTTGCCCGGTCATGTGGTTCTTCAACTCCGCTGTGACCACGGGGATGCCGTTGAGGAATAGCACAAGATCGAGACTCTTCTCTGACTCTGGATCGAAGTGAAGTTGTCGGACCACGGTCAGGCGGTTTGCTGAATACTTCTCTTCTTGTTCTGGGTTCAATCCATGGGCTGGTGCAAAGTACGCGAGCCGAACGAGTTTCGCGCTGAACTTGAACCCATGTCGAATGACGTTCAGGCTTCCCTGGGAACGTAAGGCACTATCGAGGGCCTTGAGGAAGCTCTCGCGGAGGTTGTCCTTGTAGTACCCTTCGAACTTTGCCCAAAGATCCGGTTGGGTCTCCTCGACGAAGGCGATGACATCATCGGAAAGGAGGGCGCGTTCACGATCGTAGTTGTCACTGCTCCCTCGTTGATATCCGCCATGTTCGACGAGATGTTCTTCGACTGCATCTTCAAAGGCTTTCTCGGTGTGTGGTTTGGTCATCAGCTTGTCTCGTAACTCGCGAGGAGGAGTGGTTTAGCTTTCTCAAGATCGTCTAGGGATGCGATGGTGATTTCAAGATCACCCGTTCCGTAGTGTCCAATGTTGCGAACATCTCTGGTGAACCCTTCTTCTAAGGTGATGGTGTCGGGGTCCACCTTGACGAACACAAGCAGCTTCCGGCTTTGGGTGTAGATACAGGCAAAGTTTTTGATCCGCGTGAATGCCCCATAGGATTGCAACATCTTTTGTTGTACGTCGTCTCCAAGCGAAAGCAGGAAATCGCACACGGAGTTGTAAAGATCCGTCAGCTCCTGATCGGCCTTCTCTAATGCTTTCTGAAAGGTCCGGTCCTTGCTTTGATTTGACTTCGTTTGGGTTGTGGAAGTGTCCGCCCTAGGAGCGGAGGTTGTTGTTTGTAGGCTTGGGGCAGCGCTTGTGGCGTTGACTAACTCGAAGAGGATAAACTCGTCTCCGTAGAGGCGATAGCGGATCAATTCGATGTTGCGGTTGATCTGTTGGACTGCATGGACATCGTATTTGGTGAAGTCACCCGCGATGCACAAGAGGCGAGGGCTGCTCCACTCGATACATTCGGCGACTTCACTTCCCAACTTCTTCATCACGAGGAGTTGGAACTGTGCGCGGTGGTCGAGAAGCCAATCTAGGTAGAAGAGTCCTTGGTTGATCACATTCTCGTTCATCGTGCGTTTGTACTCGATGATGACGGGACAACCGTTCTCGTCTAGGCCGATGGTGTCCATACGCCCCCCGTGGCGATGTCCGGTCGAGTATTCGGAGGCAAGGAAGCGTACCCCCAGGAATGCGGTCAGGTTGCCCTCTATAAGACGTTGAAGCGACCGTTCGAGTGGGGCCGAAGCTCCTGCCAACTCTTCAACCACTTGCCCGTCAGAGATGCGAAAGAGTTTGATGTCACTCATGCTTCTTCTCCACGCACATCGATCTTACCAGTGACTGCTGCGGTGATGAGGGCTTGACGACGTTCTTTGAGGAGTTCGACTTGCCTGACCAAAAAGCGGTCAAGTTGCTCGAAAGCAAGAGCCATTTTGCTTAGGTGAGCTGCTATCTGGATTTGTTCGTTCAAAGGAGGTAGGCAAATTGGTAGTGTCTTCAAGATGTCTTGGCTGAGAGAAGCACGAGTTACCAAATTTACGTTCCTTGCAAAATACCCCTGAATGTTTTGATTCCGGAATAGAAAAGATGAAAAGCTAGGAGCAAGGTTTCCAGGGAGAGGTCTAAATCGAATCAGAAACCCCGCAAAAGTTACTTTTGATATTTCTTGGAGGCAAGTTGATGCAATTCCAATGTCATCGATTGTTTCGGATGTGCGGGTAAAGAGAACGTCACCAACCCTCAAGCTGTATTTCATTTGGTCATTTACAGAACTGCGGACAAGACCAACTGGGTTGCTCGGCAAAATAGCATTGTTGTACACATCACCGTAGCTGATGAATGGATCTCCCGAACCAAAAGAATCGCCGCCGATGTTTAGTCCATTTTGCAGTTGACCGAGATAACCTAGCTTCATAACTCTCCAATGCTCTGGAATCTCACCAATCCAAGGCACTCCTGAGTCCTTCATGGGGACGTCGGGGTTCAGGCCCTTAGTGACGGCGTGGTTGATGAGTGCGGCTCGTTTCTCCTCCAGCAAGGTAAGCAACCTTTGCTTCTTCTCGATGATGGAGTCGATGGCGGCGGTCTTACGGTCCAGGTAGGAGGCGATGGCGTGTTGTTCTTCCAACTTGGGAACAAGAACAGGAAGTCCCCCGATCTTGTCCTGTGAGATGGTTGTCATGGTTGTTGTTTGGGCTAGGGAAATGAGTCTGTCCCGTATAGTTCGTGAATGAAGATAATAGGTTACGAACCTACTATTGACGCGATTTTTATGAGGTCTTCCTCCAACAAGATGACACTCGAAAACCCTTGTCTCTTCACTCTCTTTTGCACAAGCAGCAATCGCAATACCTTCTAACTTTAGAGACGAACGAACGAAAAAGAGATCTCCACCATGCACCCCAAACATCTCGACTTCTTTGGGCGTTGTCTCTACTCTTTCGAGGGTGTCATCGTTGATGTAAAAGTCACCGGAGTAAAGGTCGGAAACGTTTACAAGTTTCGTTCCTCTTCCGAATTGGTCTTTCTTCTTGAAAAGACCATTGCGTAAGCCACCTTCAAGCAGAAACTTGAGGCGAATTGTCTCCCAACACTCCGGGATCTCTCCAATCCATGGCACTCCAGAGTCCTTCATATCCGGGTAGGTCTTCACCTTCATCCCAACACCTCCGCGAGCATACCTTGAAGCTCGGATTCGAGTTGTCGGATTTCCGCATCAATGTCTTCGAGAGGGCGGGGTGGTGTGTACAGGTAGAAATGACGAGTAAAGGGGATCTCATACCCCACCTTGGTCTTTTCGTAATCCACCCAAGCATCTG
Organism: Deltaproteobacteria bacterium; assembly: GCA_002731275.1. Classification (GTDB taxonomy): domain Bacteria; phylum Myxococcota_C; class UBA6777; order UBA6777; family UBA6777; genus UBA6777. The sequence goes on from PCBK01000046.1 coordinate 22,983, forward strand.
GGACATGAGGAAGTACCTCTCGTTCCATGTAAGCGTCGATGTCTTCCTTGAGTGGGACGTTCTCGTAATCGCGAAGAGTCGTGTCGGGTTCGGGTTGGTTTTTCTTGTCCAGACAGACCTCAGCGGTTTCGTCTCGCTCCGAAAGGGCGTTCAGAATCGACTTCTGGAGCGATGCCGGAAACTTGACCCCTGCACCCTTGGCTTTGGCTTTGAGGTCCTTCAAGAACACCTCACGGTCTTTGTAGACGGTGTCAGGGTCGAGGGATTGGACGACTCCCAAGATCGCCTCCTGTTGGCTTCTTCCCAACGCGATCTCCGCCTGTATCGCCTTCTCGTCTTTCTTCTTCTTCGACTTCGCGAGGTTTTGGTAGGCTTTTTCCTCCAACAACCGGGCGATGCGTTCCTCAGATGCCTGGAAGTTGAGTCGGAGAGGACGCTCAACGGTGATACGAGAGAAGCCGAAATCCTCGTTGTCGAAGATCTTGGAGAACTCGCCCTCTTCAAAGTCGCCGTAAAGCTCGGTGATGTCTTCGATGTGCTTCTCGGAGAGTTCTTTACGTTTATCACCCAAAGACTTTCGCATCTTCTGGAAGAAGTCCACAGCGTTGATCAGTTGAACCTTGCCCTTGCGGAGGGGAGTTTTGCGGTTGGTCACGACCCAAATGTAGGTGTTGATGCCTGTGTTGTAAAACATCTGATCGGGCAAAGCGATGATGGCTTCGAGCCAATCGTTTTCGATGATCCACTTACGGATGTTGCTCTCTCCTGATCCAGCTGCACCAGTGAAGAGAGGCGAACCGTTGAAGACGATGGCAATACGGGTTCCGCCTTGGTCAACAGGTTTCATCTTGGAGATCATGTGTTGTAGGAAGAGCAGAGAACCGTCGTTGATACGGGGAAGCCCTGCGCCATAGCGACCGTCATAACCTCTTTCCTCGTGTTCCTTCTCAACGGCTTTTTTGATCTTCTTCCAAGAGACACCGAAGGGGGGATTGGAGAGACAATAGTCGAAGGTCTTACCTGCATGACCGTCACCTTCGACCCTCTCGTTGTTCACTATTTTTGACGGGACAAGGCTGTTGCCAAACTGGATGTTCTCAGGATCTTGCCCCTTGAGAAGCAAGTCGGACTCACAGATCGCATAAGACTCAGGGTTCAACTCTTGGCCGAACGAAACGAGGCGAGCTTCTGGGTTCAACTCTTTGGTGAGGTATTCCTCTGCAACCGAAAGCATCCCTCCTGTCCCACAAGCAGGGTCAAAAATTGTACGGACTGTTCCTTTGGTTCGAAGTCCTGTGGTGTCCTCAGAGAAAAGGAGGTTGACCATCAGCCGAATGACTTCGCGAGGTGTGAAGTGTTCCCCGGCGGTCTCATTTGACTGCTCCGAGAATTTTCGGATCAACTCTTCAAAGATGTACCCCATCTCCAGATTGGACACGCTTGTAGGGCTAAGATCTACTTTCTTTTTATCGCAAAACTCCTGGACAACGATGTAGAGAAGATTGGCTTTGTTCAGGCGTTCGATTTGAGTCTCAAAACGAAAATATTCGAGGATGTCTTGGACGTTCTGTGAGAAACCCTTGACGTAACTCCCAAGATCCGAGGCAATCTGGTCATGAGCAAGGGTCTCAAAGGTCAACTTGCTTGTGTTGTAGAAGGACTGTCCCGAAGCCTTGAGAGCCATCTGGTGACGAAGGGCGTCTGGTTTGTCTTTGTACTTCTCGACGGAGGCCCAAACATCTTTTCTCGTGCCTTCAAGGACAAGATCGAGGCGACGGAGGACTGTGAAGGGAAGGATGACGCGACCATATTCGGACTGCTTGTAGTCACCACGAAGAAGATCGGCGACGGACCAGATGAAATTGACCTTTTCGGAGAAATTGTGCATGGGCATCTCGTATCGACAGAGTGAGGACGTTCAAGTTCTGTTATTGTGTCGTTTTTCTACAGGAATCGGGCGTGTGGGTCAATGGAGAGGTGGTGAGAGTTTCACCCACGACCTTGATCCAGGAAGGGAAAAGAAAGACGGAGACAAGTGGGGAAGTCTGTCTTTTGGTGTATGTGCCGACTTCGGACTTGAGTTGGGCGTAAGGAAGGGCTATGGTGGATTTGTCAATCAAAACAACATGGAGCGAAACATGCAAGTTCATAAATCCATTGGAACGAAACATGGCGGAAAAATCGAGTTCGGACAGGGTTCGTGGGATGATGAAGAAAGCTCTGTCAGGCTCAGATGGGATCGTGATGACGGGGGCTTTGACCCCATATCATCGTCGGAAGTCCCGCTCTGGGGATTGCGTGAGTTGGTTTGCGAGTGCGCCAAACGCGACATGCTCCCCGCTTCTGATGCGCTTCGCATGATCGAGTCGCTTGTTGCGATGTTGAGGAGGCAAGATAAATGCAAGTAGAAAGCATCTTGCGGAAACGCTCATGGGCCAGGGACTTAACGACGGAGAAGGCTGTTGGGGTTGTTTTGATATCTGAAACAACGGGATTATCTCGTTTGCAAGATCCCCTCTGACACCAAGCGGTTTCAAGCAACCCTTGTCCACTCGGATTTCCATCTTTTGAGAATGATTGGTTCTTCGAAGTGAGACATACGATCCAAATGAATCAATGAGGAGAGGCAGATGAAGAAAACGAAACTCCCCAAAGAGCAAACCCTTCCGGGAGAAGGCATCGTCGCCAAAAAAAAGAAAAAGCTCCTCTCACAAACAAAAGCGCAAGTCGGACTTCCTGGTCCCCCCCGCTCCGTGATGCCAAAGCTCCCATTGGACACACAAGTCCAATTCGTCTTGCTCAGCTTCCAGTGGGGGCAAGCTCCCCTCCCTCCCGACACCTATGAGGTTGCCTGTGAGACGTTATGTCGTGAACCCCACGAACATCGCATCCTTCTCCATCCTGGTGAGTCTTGGGGAGATAATTGGGTATGGCCCACTGGTACAGATGTTGTCACCGAACAAGCTCGAAAGCATGGTTTTTCCGTGCTGTTTGAGGCACCCTCTCCAGAAGGGAGTTTCTATTTCGCGTATGACAAAGAGAAAGGCTTGCTTCAAGAAAGATGTCGCCAAACCTTCGCCAGTTCAGGTGAAGCAGAGGACGCAAAGAACCGAGAACTCATCCAGGACTTCTTCAATGCTTGCCAGAAGGACGGCTCGCGAACCCTTACCGTTGGTGGTGTGGACCTGGGGCTTTTGATCTGTGGAGAGAACAACATTCTTTACAACAAACAGTCTGATGGAAACCGTGTCTCCGTTCGGCACCATTCAGGCGAAGATATCTTCGATGATGTCAGGGTTGTCCTCAACGGAGCGCACTCAGTCATGGGGAATTGGGGAAAGTTGGAACGCAGATTCGAGTACCTTAGTAGGGACAAACGATTCATGTTCTACACAACCAACAACACGAAAAGTTGGTGGACAACTTCTCTGCGTGTCTATTACGATGGACAGAGACTCGCCGATGGAAAGGGCATTTGGAAAGATGATTTGTTCCCAATCAAGATGGTCAAAGATCCTCAAGATAGGTTCCGCGCCCTGGTTGTGGATGTCCCGTATCGGGATTTGTGCAGCGAATAGGGGTTCTGGACAGAACTTTATGAGGAGACCAAAGACAATGGCAGTTTACTTCGTGAGAACCAACGGTAACACAGCGCACAACGAACCGGGAACTCCAGGGTTTGTTGCAGGAGAACTTCCTGTGTTTGAAACGGATGGAAATCACTTCAACTACAGGACGAAATGTCTAAGGGAAGGTTTTGTGCGTATAGGGTGGCCGAATACTGGAGATCTCAGAAATCCTGGGGCTGGCGCTCTTGCCCAAGAGGAGTTTTCTTATGAACCGGGGTTTGAGAACTACCACCAAGACTTTTCCGGGATAAGAACGGGAGATCATATTCTCATCCCCGCAGGTGAAGAAAAGGGTCGGGTGCATCTGGGGAGTGTCGTTCTACGAGACCCACAGGACAGGCGACAAATCCTGACAACTCAACCCTGTTTATCTGCCTACTATTACTTTCATGACATCCCAAGAGGCGAATGGTACGAATGCGCACATCGAATCGATGTTCTTTGGGCGCGAGAACCTGATGGCTCCCCCCTTGTGCGTGAGATAGAGGGAGTGATAGGGCGTTGGAGATATCCCATTAGCAGGATTGATCAGGCGCAGAACAGCGTTCTAGAGATTGCAAGAAGTGTTGGTCTACCCGCAACTTGTCATGATTGTTCGCAATGAAGGGTGTCTTCCTCTTCTGAACCTTCACTGAGGCAGTTCCCGACCCCCCATCAAACAAGATAGATGGGATCGTAGTTCGCGAATCGACGAAGCCATCGCCGAGGACTACACGATAAGCGCATCTATCGAATGGTTGGGACAAGATGGCACCGTGACCCTCATCAAACACCGTAGATCGAACTCTCTGAGCTTCTGAATCAACAAAATGTTGTGCGTCCAACTCATACGAAACACCAACCTCAACCAGTCCGGAAAAGATAGCGAGAGTGCTGTGTGACAAGTTGTACGCGTTTTCACTTCGGGGTGGAATGTCATTCTGTGTCTTACGTCTTCCTTAGGATAATCTCTTTGAGGAGGTTTTGCAGTCATTGATCAACACAGATACTCCCAACGTACCAAGTCTTCGTTTAGAAAATAGCTGGAGGAACAGTGACAGAAAAATCAAAACCACAACGTAAATGCTTACTTAAAAGACCTAGATCCGTCTTTCTCGGCGATTGGAATCAAGAAGAACTAGGAGAGCTGGGTGGGTTGGTAGGAGAGGTGTATCACTTTTATTCGTTTGAGGAAGCACACAAAGATGTGGTTCTAGAAGAAGTTGACTTGGTGATAGCTCGCAACGCGGGTCTTGTCAGACGAGAAGAAAGCAACAATGAAATGGCCCCTCGACGGAGTCGAACCAAAGCATACGTACACTATGTAAACAAACTGCGGAAACAATGGCTTCGGTGGACTTGCGATATTTTTCTCGTTCACTTTGGTGGTTCGATAGTTTTACCTAAGACCCCCCGGATTAGTGGTGGAACCTTGAGCCAAGAAAAATGCAGACACAGAGAATTACTTGTCACTGGCCAACCTGGCGAACTGCAAGATCTCGCTCGGACAGCGATCAAGGCTTGTAAAGACGGTAGAGAATTCGTTTTCTGGACGGATGACATACAACCTACCGGTCCTCATTCCGCCAGTATCCCCAAGCCCATCGATATTGAAGAGTGGTTTGTTCAGACAGACGAAGGTGGGGCTCCTGCATTTCACTGGTTTGATGAGCAAGAAAAACGTAGGGGTATGCTCGTTCTTCAGGAGCCTTTGTGCCGTTCTGTCACCGAGCTAAAGTGGCTTGCGGCCGTGCTACGCCTTTGGCATGAGAAGGCACCAGACAGCTTTCCTGATGTCATAACTTGGGAAGATGATTTGCAATGGCAAACAACAGATGAAAGGCGAATCGCAAAGGAGCTAAATGAGTTACACCTAAATCGTGAGGCTGCGCTTGCAGAGTTTGCCCAACAGGAAGCTGATTTGAGAACGTCCTTTGAAAGAGCCAAAACCAGAGCGGATCAAGCCGAGCGTCGTCTTCTCACAACCCAGGGTGATGAGCTTGTAGAAGCTGTCGAAGCGGCACTCGGAGATTTGGGCTTTGTCTCAAAACCTCCTGATGACGAAGCAACAAAACACAAAAAAGAAGACTTACTTGTCACACGAGATGAATGGCCAGAGTGGGAAGCCAGTGTTGAGGTCAAGGGAAAGGCTCGCTCTGGTGCAAAAGGCAACGAAGCTACAAAGTTGGGGGTGCGTAGAGACGCTCGCGGCACTCAACAGGCTATTCTTTTTGTCAATGGCGAGTTCAGCAAAGCCCCAAGCCATAGAGGATCTCTTTTCTCAAACAATCAAGAGGTTATCTCGATGGTGAAGGATGTTGGTGTTCTTGTCGTTGATACACGCGACCTGTATCAAGCTCTGTTCGATGAGCAATTGAGACAAGAACTCGTGTCTGCAATGAAAAACAAGGCTGGCGCATATCCGAACCACATTGAGGAACCTGAGGCAGACTGAGTCTGAATAGATGAGCATTCAGCGGCTGAGAACACTTTGCTCACACTTTTCTAAACAGATCCTAAACGTTTGACACCAAGGTTGGGGCAACATCTTGTCACAATGTGTACGTACAAATCGATTATTTTCAGGATCGAAGCGTGCCGCCAAGAGCCAGACCACTTCCTCCGAGGTAGCTGTATCACCGTCTGTCGATAGTCATATTTTGATATTTTCTCTTGTCTTTTGTAGCAATGCCGAAACCTTACGGAGTTTTTTCGCGAGGATACGTCTTCCTCTTGCATGATCCCCATCAGCCTCAAACTCCAAGGTCTCAACCAAACTCGTCAAAAATGCCCCTCTCTGTCGAGGTTCCCAAGCCCTCCACCAATCCACAAGAACCTCAGGTGAGTAACCATCCACCGTCGGTAGGTGTTCTTCCAGGTCTTCGGGCGGAGCATGTCGAATACACAAATCCCAGATCTCGCCGAAAATGTCAGCAATCTCATTCCAAAGAATGTCAGCTTTGTCGGATTCATCGAGAAGATGAAAAAAATTCAGATGAAAATTGTAGCGAACTCGCTTGAAGGACTTTCCAAGCTGGAAGGGAGTTGTGAAACAAAGGGCCGAAAACATAGGTCTGGAGGGATTGGTTTGGTTGGCGAAGGCAACACCTCACTCTTCTGTGTTGGGGGCTGTACCACCGTAACGTTGGGTCAACTCGCCATCTTTGGTGTAGATACCCGCATCGATAAAAGTCTGAAACTGCTCTTTTCCAGTCATGGCGTCGAATTGGGACATTGCCCGTTGGTGGACTTTGTACTCCTCAGTCTCTTCCCAAGGAATTAACTCCAACCCATTCTTTGTGCGACGAAAACGATTCATCAATCTCCTCCAACATTACTATCTTCATGCGCCATGTGAGGCAAGAAGTAACCCATGATGCAAGCCGGATCGCGAACAGCGATCTGTATGTGGGTTTTGGAATGGATGGCAGCACCCGGATAAACGGACTCACCTTCCACAAAGACTCCACGCACCGTCTGGTAAACTCCCTCTCAAGGACTGGTACTGATTCGCAAAGGTTCGCCTTCCCAGATGACTTTTTCAACCAACTCACGATCGCAACAATGGTATCCGATGATTGATCATCAAAATAAAAACTCATCGCCCTACGCTGCCGTTTGTATCTGTTGCCACTATCTCTGTACACTTCCAGATTTTCAAGCCACCAGAATGCCAAACAAGGACAGGCCCACAAGATCTTGTCAAAAAAGAGGCCATGTGGCGAAGCTTTGTTTTACGGATGTCGAGCAAGCAAACAAATCTCCCACCCACAAGGCACAGCATGACGACAAAAAACCCCATCACACTCATTGGCATTGACTGCGCAACCCAACCACAAAAGACAGGACTTGCACTTGGGCAATACAAAGAAGGCGAGCTTACCGTCTCACAAGCCTACACAGGTAAAAAAGGGATGGAGCTCGCAAAACACGTCTCAAAGTGGATTCCTGATAATGCACCTGTCCTCATCGCACTTGACGCGCCTTTGGGCTGGCCTGTTCCTCTCACAACAGTTCTACAACATCATCAAGCTGGCTTGGCCCTCGGAGAAAGACACTCCAAAGGCGATGAGCTCTTCCAACGCACAACGGATCGTGTCATCTGGCAGTACACCAAAAAGCGTCCTCTCGACGTTGGAGCCGATCGCATTGCGCGAACAGCACACTCGGCTCTTGCATTCTTGGATGGGCTTCGTGAAGTAACACAATTGACAATCCCTCTGGCATGGATACCAGGAACCCTCTCGGAAACATCGGCTATCGAAGTGTATCCCGCAGCGACACTTATCTCCCGAGGCCATTCGGCATCCGGATACAAAGCCAAGGATGCGACCCAAAGACGTCAGGAACTCATCCAAGCTCTTTCAACTGAAATTCTCATACCTGAAGAGCTTCACGCAGCTTTAGTGGAGGTAGACCACCCTCTTGACGCTGTGATTTGTCTTTTGGCTGCTGCGGACTTCTTGGATGGAGAAGTCATCGCTCCTACAGAGGAACAACTTGAACGAGCATTATACGAAGGGTGGATCTGGGCACGAAGGAACCCGACTATTCACACAAAGTCATGAAAGCATTGGGCTGAACCCACTCAAACAAAGACCACCTGGCATCAGGTATGCTACACTCTTTGGAAAACGGAGGAATGGTTTGAAAAAAAAGAAGAAAAACAAGAAAACGAAGAAAGGCAAAAAAAAGAAAGAGGGACAAAAACAGAGCAGACCTGCTCCAGCTCCCTCGAAAAAACCAAAGTCACCGCTCAGAAAAAGACCCAACAAAGGAACTGGAAGTCTTGAAGATTGGGCCGAGTATCACGGCTCCATTTTGGAGGATGCTCTTGACAATCCACCAAATATCCTTTTTGACGAACTATCGCAAGCTGAGCTCTCACTAAGCTATCTCAGAGACACGATGGAGAATCTGGAACATCGATCCCCCGCCCCAAACATCTACATCACCCAAAATCCCAGAAAAGTCAGAGCCTATCTCTTTCAATTTTTTCTCGAATATATCGAAAAATTTGAACGGCTTGAAGCGTATCCAGATGGGTACAAAATCTTCATCATAGGAGGCTATGACATCAGGGTCATCGATCTTGGTTCCCCGTATGCCGACAAAGAAGGGCTCAGAAGATTGATCCTGCAACATAATGCTCGACAACTCTCCAGGGGACAAAAATGATGTGGAAATCTGCATAGTCTGCACTCTCAGCTCATCTGTCTCCCTTCGCAAATGACCCAATGCACTCTCATCAACCCAATCCCTCAAAAACATTCACAATCTTGTAGTAGGGGATGATTTTATCCCAAGTACTTTGGAAGTAAAAAGGGGAACAGTCTCAAATTTAAAATGACTTGGGGTGGACGGCCACCCCAAACCCCCCAGTGGGATGCTTTGCATCCCTTGTAGAAGAGATTCTTTTGAGGAGGTAGTTCTTGAGATGGGAACTTTTTAAAGGTTGTTCTCCCAATCATACATTCCAATCCGTTCGCCGATATGATACTTAAACTCAAGGTGAAGTAGGTAGTTAAGAGCACCCTGTGAAGTTTCTTCGATGCTCTTCCAGGCTCCACCACTGGGACGATGGCTCAGGTTGATTTCCCCACCAACAGACTTGCATTGCTTTTGTTATTTATGAAATAACAATTTGTATTTGTTAAAAATCATATGATATAAAGCATTTTGTATTTGTGAATTGGATGCTCACACAAAAGGAGTGTTTATGTCCAAAATCGTATCTGTCATTCAACAAAAGGGTGGTGTCGGCAAAACGACTTTGACCGTTCATCTGGCACATGAACTCAAGCGGATGAAAAAAAAGTTGAAGGTCGTCATCGCTGACGCGGATCCCCAACAAAGCTCATACAAATGGATCGAACGTGGTCGTAAAAACGATATTGATGGTGTTGGTATCAAAGCTGTCGGAGCTGACGGAGAAGGGAAAAAGCTCAAGAAAGAACTCAATGCAATTGACGCAGACATCATCCTCATTGATCTCCCTCCAGCAATCGAATCACTTTCCCTACGAGCTGCTTTGTATGCCGATGTAATGCTCGTCCCAATTGGAGCAAGCGCGCTGGATATCGAAGCAGCCAGAGGCGCTATTGATGTCTGCGAAGAAGCTATGGAGCTTGATGACACCAAAAGCATGTTGTTGATCCCTTCGAAGGTGAGAGCTGGAACGACTGCTGGAAAAGAGTTGAGAAGCCTTTTGAAAAAATGGGGTACAGTCTCAAAAGCGACAATAGGTTTACGTGTTCATTACTCTGATGCAGCGACTGCTGGAGAAGGTGTCGGAACCTATGCAAAAAACAGTCAAGCGCACAAAGAAATGAAATCACTTGCCAAAGAAGTCTTGGGCTTGTTGAAAATCTAGGAGGAAATATGGCCAGGAAACGTCCCTCACTTTCTCAACTCATTGAAGAAGACAAGCAAGAGGAAGCAATTACCGAGAAAAAGCCGCCCAAGGAAACAACAAAGGAAGACAAGAAGAACAAAGAACCCCTTACAAAAGAGACCAAAGCAAAAGAAACCGAAACGCCACTGTCCGACTACGTCCCAATCTCTGTGACAATCTCCCCTGAGATGTTCGCTCAAATCCAATCCATCTCTTTACAACGACGCTTGAACAAAGAACCATACTCAATCAGCCGGATTGTCCGAGATGCACTACAACATTGGCTTGATGAAAAGTAGATTGTGAAATGATATATGTTATTTCATAAATATGTTTTTTACTCATACGGCCCCCTCTTGATGGATTCCAAAGCCACGCTGCTTATTCAGTCAGAAAAGCATCTTTTCAATCGTAGAATCATCAATCTTTCCATATGAGTAAATCATATTTACCCAACCCAAAACACAATTTGGGTAAAGAGACCCCACAATCCATCAAGAACAGGATATCGAAACACAAACACCAAATACAAAAAGCCTTTAATCTCCCTCAAAACCATTGAAATAATTCATGAAATAAACAAATTCATCCTTGATAGGTTGACATAAGTTTTAATCTGAGGAAACACCCCAAACATCCCAAGAGATATCACCACAAGAAACCCCTCCAAAGAATCTATCCTTTGCATAACAAGGCAAAGATGCTATCATCCACCTTCCCTCGTGCATACACAATCTGATTTACGGAATAAACACAAGGGAGTGTGTCACCCGATCGGAGCTGATCGCGTGACATACCGAACACAAAAGCAAAGTTGAAAAGGATCGAAACGCGGATGATTTGAAAGAGCTTAAAACGAAATAGAATCCCCTAAAATGAATAAAGGAAGCACACTGTCGCCAAACTAGCTGCTTCCTTTCCCATCCCAAAACTTCGTTGTTTTTCACAAAACGATGAAGCAGGGCGATTTTGTTTCGGTGGAGAAAGTCCAAAAGGACTTGAATCCTCAGTTCTTCCAGTCTTCCCCGCTGAAACGACACAGGGAAAGGACACTTCCTTTTATAGCCATTTTTGGCCGGAAGTCAAGCAAAGAGCATGACCATTCAATCACAGACCACATCAGTCAACAGTATGAAAGTAAAGCGACTTCGCGTATTTTCATCTCGACTGATTGCTGTCATTTGTGAACGAAAATGTCACTGTTTTTTCAGTCCTTTCCTTCCATTTACTGAACATCCACACATGAGAAGTACAGAGCAGAGGAACTTTGGCGCCCTTCCACTCATCACACTTCACACAGCAGATACCCTTCTCATGACAGTTATTCAGCCGATGTTACGTTCATTTCAGACGGGGACTCCGCAAGGAGACAGGCCCCAATGTACACACAAGAAGTTCACTCAGGTCACGGCATTTGCCCAGTAACAGGAAAAAAACAAAACTGGTCCTACAAAGGCCCCTCACACAACCCGACCTTCGTGATTGTCTACGGGAACGTCGAGTCTTACGCCTCCGAGTGGACGTTCGTTGGTGAGAGTTCGAATGGCGCGCAGATGTTCACAAGACGTGAACAAGGCGGACCAGAGGACAAAAAACACGTTGACTTCCTGGAAAAGCACGAGTCCGAAAAGGCTCCTGAATGCCGACCTCTCGCGAAGATCAAGACACGAGATCTCGTCTACCAGACACTCTTCGAGCTGTGTACATTAACCTCCGAACACAAAGCCCACTTACGGGGACGCCGACTTTCCCACAAAAAGATCAAGCATCTCCTCTCCTGCGGTTCGATGCCACCACCTGCAAAACGCCCAAAAATTGCCCAAAAAGTCATGGAACGCTGTGGTCTGGATCTCGAAGATATCCTCCAGGTGCCCGGCTTCTTCATCAACAAAAGAGGTTACCTGTCCTTTAAAGGGGCTGAAGGGATCATGCTCCCAACACGCGATGTAAACGGAATGATCCAGGCCATACAGGTCAGGAGTATGAAGGGCGCACAGGGCAAGTATCTGTGGATGAGCTCGGCCAGAGAAGGCGGTCCAGGCAGTGGCGCGCCTGCCTCCTTCTTTGGTGATCCCAAATGTGATCATGTCTGGATCACTGAGGGTAGCTTTAAGGCGGTCTCTCTCCTCCTTCATGGCTACGCAAAGGCTGTCATTTCAATCGCTGGTGTCGGCAATATCTCGTCCGCCATCGAACAGCTCAAAGCTCTGCCCAATGTCAAAGGCGCGATGATCGCCTACGACAGTGATTGCTTGAGTAATTCAAATGTCATGTCCTCCCTCGCAAAGCTCCTTGATGCCGTAGAGGATGAAGGTCTTCAGGTGGCGACACTTTGCTGGGACAAGGCATGGGGAAAGGGGATCGATGACGCTCTCAAGAGGGGGATCACTGTCGAACATTTTGTTGAGATGCCGAGGGATGGGATCAAGAGATGGGCACGTAAGACGCGGAACTTCATGAAGATCAAGAAGTCCAGGCAGCCGACGTGGCAACCACTGTCTGGCCGAAAACAAACCTTGAAAGAGTTGCGCGATGAGACCTTCCGTATGATCGGAGAGGCCGTAAGAAGAGGTCCCGGATCGTTTAACCTGATCGAGAACACGACAGGCTCAGGAAAGACCTATTCAACGGCCTTTCAGGCGAGAAGAGGGACGCTCTTTGTCTGCAACGGTTACAAACCTCTTTACGAGTTGCAAGAGGAGTTGATCGAAAGGCACGGTGAAGAGAATGTGGGCGTTCTGCTGGGTCGGACGTCTCCCTACACAGAAAACTCGAAAGAATACAAACACAAAGAGCGTTATCAAATCGCCGGTTGTCCGTACTTTAGTGAGATGAGACAGCGGTCTGCAAAGGGTCATTCTCCCTGTGAAGGCTGCCCCCTCAAACCTCAACACGCGAAGAAACAGGAAGGCGAAGAGGAGCAACGGAAGTGCCCGTATTGGCGACATCGTTTGCAATCTCGCGAAGAGAGCAGACCCTTTTTGCTGTGTGTAAAGCAGACCTTTGTGAGCAACCCAGATATCATCGACATGCTCCCAGAGCACCCAAATCTCGACTTGATGGGCAGACAATACCCTCACCTGAATATCGATGACACCCCAGAGTTCCCAGAGCTGTTGGCCAACGTGAAGGAGATCACAGCCGAAGATATCGAGGAGTGGAGGATGCATCCAGGGATCATGAAGGATGATCCTGAGCACCAGCTCGCCAAAAAATGGGCGGACAAGTTGGCGCTCTTTTTCTGCCGTGGGGAGCTGAACAAAGCATACGGTCTCAACGGGAAGAACGAGACAAAGGCGCTCACATCATTGCGCGAGCTCTCCAAACACGTCGTCTCTCAGGAGGAGATCATCTGCGAGCAGCCCTACTACGCGACCCTACCGATGAAGTTGATGAGGTGTATCGCGGCGTCACTGGTGAAAGGGGGGAGCCTGTACTTTTCCAAGAGGAAGGACAATAAGAAGGTGATGTCCTTTTTGTCTCCACCTGACGAGCTGCTCGCACGTATCCCCAACACAACCCTGAATTTTCTCGATGCGACGGCAGACA
>PCBK01000047.1 GCA_002731275.1 Deltaproteobacteria bacterium
ACTTGCAGATTCAGCAAATCTACATAGCCTTATAGAACTCGATCTTGGAGGGAATCGGTGCGGAGTTGAAGGGGCGATAGCATTGGCGAATTCTCCAAGCCTGAAAAAACTCAAAGAACTTAAACTCAATGGTAATCATATCGGAAAAGATGGCATGAGAGCGCTTTCGGAGTCTTTCACTCTAATGTCTTTAAAGATTTTGGATGTTTCCGAAAATGGAATAGGGGTAGAGGGGACGAAAGCATTAGCGAATTCTTCAAGTCTGAAAAATATTATAGAGTTAGGGGTCTGTAGAAATGGAATAGGGGATGAGGGGCTCGGAGTTTTGGTTCATTCTTTGAATCTGAAGAATCTTGTGAAACTTTACTTAACAGACAATGGAATAGGATATGAGGGGGTGAGAATGCTCGTTGATTATTCAAATCTCATACATGTTACGGAACTTGAACTTTCTTTTAATAATATCGGATATGAGGGAGTGAGAATGCTAGCCAATTCTGAAAATCTGAGAAGTCTTTCGTATCTAGGCCTTAGTTCTTGTGGCATGAGGAATGAGGGAGCGATTGTATTGGCTCACTCTCCGATATTGAAAAGTCTTGCAAATGTCAATGTTTCGGGGAATGTCATCGGATTAAAAGGAATGAAGGCATTGGATGAATGTTCAAATCGAGGAGGTCTTGCATCATTTTGATCCAGGAGTCGTCCAAAATATGGTTGTCCAAGGACTCATTATCAAACACCTTCATCTTCTGCCTCCTCTGTTGAAAATGTAGGTGTTTTTCTCTCTGTTTTTTTGAAAAGCCAAGGACAATGTATTTGTTACTCAGTGCTTGAAATAAAGGAGGGATGAGCTACAAAGAGTTTAAGAAAGGGGATGGCCGATAGGCTCGGGAGAAGTGGAGAGTGCGCATCGATATATTCCGCAAAAAAGGATGAAATTGCCCGGAGCGTGGTGGAAGAAGGAGCACATCAACCTGATGTTGGCGATGAGAGTGGTCTGAGCGAACGGATGGTGGGATAGTTTTTGGGCGGAAAAGGATCAACTCCTTGAGATCGCATCGTAAATGCGAAAATCAACAGCTTTTAATCGCACCCGGTTTTTGGTATGTGCATGATGCCAGTAAACTCGCTTTTTGTGAATGTGGGTTTGTTATCCACACCCGCTTGGGGTTTTCACCCCAAACCCCACGATGCTGACGCATCGTCTGTTTTACGCCTTCGGCGTGGAAAAAGGGATTTTAGTGGAAGGAAGAGAAAGCGAAGCGTTAGAAAATAGGAGCGTAGCGACTCAACTATTTGGGAAGGCAAGCGAAGCGCGCTTGGGTCTTTTCAAAAGACCCATTAGAAAGGATTTGTTCAGGAGGGGGTAAGGAGAAGAATACCTTTTTCGATTTCGTCTTTCATGTATTGAATGCCCCACTCAAGGGACTCTTGTTTTTCTGCAAGCTGCAACCACGTAAGCCAAAGTTCTTTGTCCATGACTTTTTTGCCGTTTTCATCGAAGCCATTGATGTTGAGAGGTCCCCATAACCGGTAAATGGCCCCGAGGGCTTCATTTTGAACGATGTCTGGAAGTGCAAGCAATACGGAAGACATCTTTTGAGGTTGGTATTTGGCTGATTCTTTAAAGAAATCTTGCAAAAGGACCGATATATTACTTGCCAAATATGGATGTTCTTTTTGTAAAAGCTCAGAAGCATCGTTGATAAAGATGTTTTCAAGCAAGGGGAGAATCTCTGGTGCTTCTTGTTGGAGTTTGTCTAGTCGTGTGTTCCAAGAAAATGCCATTCCACCTTTTGTCATGTGGACGCTATCTGGGTATGCGTGCAAAATATTGATGATTTCTTCATGTTTTGTTGTTTTCATCGCCTTCCTTTTGGTGTTGTGAGGTTCTGATTTGAGAGCAACGACAATAGCATGTCAAATCAAGCTAGAACAAAGACGTTTCAGGAACACCATCTCAAAAATGTGCATCGTGCGAATGGATTTTATCGATAGAACCGAATGTTTTTGTTATATGCTACATTTGACTTTCATCGCACAGCCCTCTTTGTTGTGTTTTTCTGGAGGAATGAATCGTTTAGGCCAAGCTACTTCTGCAAGAGCATAGTGTCTACTCTCTTTTTTTGTAACCGGACGAGCGGGTACGTCTTTGAAAAATCCTGTGTGTTGATATGATGGTAGGTTTATTTTTGTGTAGAAGCCCAGTTTTGAGGGAGTAAATCTTCGATGTCTTCGGAGGGATGTGTTTTGATTCGAGTCAAAACATCTGTCAGGTAGGATTGGGGATTTATCCCGTTCGCTTCGCACGTTGCGACGATTGATTGCAACATCGCAAGATTTCTTCCTGCTTTTTCATTTCCCACAAATAGAAAATTCTTCCGTCCCAAAGCTATCGTTCGCAGCGCCCGTTCCGAGATATTATTGTCCAATGACAATTTCGCATCGCCTAAAAAGCAAATCAAACTCTTCCAATTTTTCAGAGTATACTGAATGGCTTTTCCCATCGGGCTTTTCGGAGGGTGAAGACCATTCTTTTCAAGCAACCACTCTTCCCATCTTCCCATGATTTGAACACTGAATTGTTTTCTCAACTCCAGATGGGCATCTTCTCCGACAATTCTGAGTTCAACGGCTTTGTACTCAACTCTGTACAACTCTAAAATTTGCTCGAGAGCATGACGAGCATCATTTGGTTCTGTGTGGACTGCCTCGAAGAATTTTCTTCTTACGTGAGCGATACAACCGACTCTTTCACGACCTTCCGGAACGGACACCGAGTTGTAACCGCCGTAACCATCGACCTGAAGTTTTCCTTTTGTATTTCCCAAAACTTGTTCGGGAGTTTCTCGGCTCCGTGACGTCGAGAAAACAAACACTAAGGTTGAATCCGCGATGAAAGTCCACATCCAACCTTTTTTACATCCACCTTTTTTCTGGATATTGATCGCTGTCTCATCGGCATTCACGTACTCTGAGCACGCGACATGGTTTTTCATTCTATCGTAGATAGGCTTCAAAAGCTCTGCACATCGATGAAACAGGTCTTTTAGTGTACTTCGATTGAGCGGGACGCCCGCTCTTTTGAGGATTTTCTCTTGTCGATAGAGTGGAATAGAGTCAGCACATTTTTGAACAACGACGTGTGCGTGAAGTCCGGGGCCATAGTGTGTTCCTTCAGTGACTCTTGCGATGTTCGGGGCTGTTACAACATGACCACCACACTTACATGCCTTTTTCTTTCGGACATGTCGTCTTTTCACTAGTTGTGCCGGGATAAATTCAAACTCGATGCTGACTTGACCTTCGCCAAGTTCTGAGTAGTTACTTCCACCGCATGACGGACATTTCAGTTGTCCATCTTGTACTTCATGGATGATTTCGACTTCAGGAAGCTCTGCTTTTTCTTCCCGTTTCTTCGCTCTTTTCGCTTGTGTTTCTTTGTTTTTCTGTGCTTTGTCTTTTTTGGACGTTTTACGGATGGCCTTTTCTACAGGCTCGATCTTCTCGGACTTTCTTTCAAAGATAAGCTTACGAAGAGCGGCAAGCTCGGCATTTTGTGATTGGATGGTTTCTTGGAGCTTTTCAATAAGCTCGTTTTGGCGGGCGATTGTCTCGGTGAGTTGTCGAAGCAGTTCGTTTTGCATTGTTCCATCCTTGCCAAAATCGTGGCACGAATGAAATCACAAATCAAGTCTTTTTTGGTCTCCATCGATTTGGACGGTGAATACGAGATATATCGACACCAGCCAAAAGCATGGATAGTTGGTCACTCTCCAAAAGCACGGTCTTCTCGTTCTCTTTTTGAAGAGGTCTTTTGAATGTCCCCTTTTCAAGGGACTTATAGTAAAGGACAAATCCTCCATTGTCCCAAAATAGGATTTTTGCCTTGTCTCGTTTCCTGGACAAAAAGACGAAGAGATGGCCGCTGTAAACGTCAAGACCGACTTTTTTAACAAGTGAAGAAAGTGTGTAGACTCCTTTTCTCATATCGGTGGGCTCGGTGGAAAGGTAAATACGAACGCTGGAGGGAATTGAAATCATGACAATTTGGAAAGTTCATGAGCAAGTGTTGCGAAGAATCGAGCATCAGGGGATTGTACAAACTCAACGACGATGTCATTTGGCAAATACATACTGACATTCGAGCTTTCAGAAGGATTCATCGATTTGACTTCGAGGAAGTCGACGTTTTGTGCAACTTGTTGGTCTCGGAATTTGTAAATCCAATATCGGAGGGTGGCGACATTTATGTCGTGTTGCTCGGCGAAGTCACTTTGCGTAAGGCCAGAGACTTCGAATTGTTCGATGATTGGTCGCCAGTGTTCGGAACGATTGTAAGCCATATTTTTTTCTCCTTCGGTTTGATATTTTGAAGGAGCTTGCTTCTTTTCACTTCCTTTTCAAGACGTTCTAGCTCGCCCGGTTACTTTTGGAGCGTCCGTTGTTGTATGGTCCTCTCTGTGTTCCTTTTGATGCAGGTGTCGTGTACACAAAGCAGTTCCCTGGTAGAACAAATCGGTGATGCTTCTGCTCCTGAGGGACGAGTCGAAACAAAGATTGTGGAGGATGGCAAAGATGAACAAGATACCTGTTCCAAGAGAGTTGAACGTTGCAATGGACGTGATGATAATTGCAATGGCTTGATTGACGAAGACATTCCTCCTGTCTCGTGTTTGCCGAAAGGGGTAGACAAGTATTGTGCAAAGGGACAAAGCATTTGTCTCCCTGAACGCCGACGGTTTTCTCTTTGTGGAGAGTTTCAAGTCCCCATCTCTCCGTCCTGTACTCCATCACAAGATCTCGATTGTGATGGGAAGCCTGACGCGGCCACCTTCGGAAACAAAAGCAAAGACAGTCACGAAAATGAAGTATCCAATGTATACTGGGTGTTAGCTTCATCCCAAAGCAAAGAAAAGACATTCGCTCTGGTCGTGCTGCGAAGAGACAATACGACGAACCTGGAGTTGTGGACTTTTTCTGATGGAGTGATGCGGAAACCTGTCGTCCTGGAGAGTGATAGGTCTCCACACAGCCCACTTTTAAACGCTTCTTCTTATTTTCACAGCAGGGTCTTTGCCTTTGGTACGTCTGTACTTGCCGGATATTGTACAAGAGGATTCCAAAAAGATACGTGTTCACTCTATCGTATCGCGATAGATGAGCGAACCTTTGTGCGGATTGGTGTTCCTCCTTTGCCTACAAATAGGATGTATGTGGACTTTTTCTTTCGAGAGGATGTCTTTGTTTGGATGAGCCTGGAGAGCGATGTTCTTAAGAATGGAAATCCCGGTGACATTGCCTCTGAATTGGCCTTCTATTCACTTGATACACAGACAAATCAATTTACATTGCGCTCGCTTCCGAAAGTCACAGTGAAAACGCGCAAGATTGACGTGACAATTCAAATCCCCATCGTAGGGATGGAGAAAATGCCGTCGAATCAATATGTGTTGATGCTTCGGAGTTCTTCTCGCTCCGAGAAAAATGAGCAGACACAAGAGTTGAATGTGTTGATTTATCAGCAACAAGAAAAGAAGTGGAGCTCATTTTCACACTCATCCACGAAGTTTTTCGATGCCGTGGGGAAGACATCTCTTAAAGAGAATCTTGTCTGTGTGCCTGTCATCTTCTCTGACAAGAACTCTGTTGTTCTTGAGATGACTTGGAAGTTGGGTTCTCTTTGCTTTGATACTGTCAACAAAAAGTGGAACCAACACATCCTACATACTTTGGAGCATGGGGCTATCCGTGCAAAAGGTCTGTTTAAGGGACCTTCGTCGCTGATTTTTGCGGTGATGAAGAGAGTTTGCGATGGTGGAGTGGGTGGCTTGAGGTTGTTCTTTTTTGATGACACAACAGGGGAAAAGAAAGAGTTCCTGCTCTCAACAAGATCTGTCCCGATGAATGTTGTCCTCGATGAACATGGTGAAGATCTTCTGTTGTTTTGGCGTTCAGGAAATTTTACGAGTTGTGCGGATGGTGGGGAGAGGTTGAAATCACACTGGGTACGTTTTGGTCGCTGCTCCCCTTGAGTGTTTGGGAGGTGAGTCTTTTGGGCTTAGCTCTGGAGACGACGGCGGAATGCAAAGGTCTCCATACACGCCTTGATCAGCTGGCTGAATTCTGGGAAGCTCAACGTCTGTTGTCCATCAGAGAATGCCTCTTCTGGCTTCTCGTGGACTTCGATAATCAACCCATCACAACCTGCCATCACCCCTGCGAGTGCCATGTCAGAGACAAATCGCCTCAACCCAATCCCGTGGGATGGATCGACGATCACAGGCAGGTGTGTTTTCTCTTTTAGGATGGGCACGGCGTTTAGATCCAGCGTGTTGCGATACGCCTTCTCATAGGTCCGAATACCACGCTCACACAACATCAAGCGCTCATTCCCACTGGAGAACACGTACTCAGCCGATTGTAACAGGTCTTCGATCGTCCCAGACATCCCTCTCTTGATCAGGACAGGCTTATCGACCTTGCCAAGCTCATGGAGCAAGGCGAAGTTTTGTGAGTTTCGTGCACCAACCTGATAGATGTCGACATAATCGTGCATTGGTTCAATTTGTTCGACCGCGAGGACTTCGGAGATGATTTTGATACCGTACTCTTTCGCACATTTGTACCACGTCTTGAGACCATCCATCCCAATCCCCTGGAAGGAATAGGGGGATGTTCGTGGTTTGTAGACACCACCCCTCATGATCTTGACGCCATTTTCACTGAGATGGGCGAGGATGCTCTTGATCTGTTCCTCACCCTCAATAGAACACGGACCCGCCATCATCGTAAAGTGTCCCGCGCCGATAGGGACGCCGTCGACGTCGATCTTGGAGGTGCCGACCTTCCACTTTTTGGACACGAGCTTGTAGGCATCTGAGACACGATGGACATCGCGGACACCATCGAGATGACCGATTCTTCTGATGTCGAACTCGCTCTTGCCGATCGCCACGAGGTAGTGTTGATGTTGGGTCTTCACCTCTGTCGCCTTGTAGCCGAGCGCCGCGACTTCTTTCTGGATGTCGGACAACAGCGCGTCCTGGATGTCGTGTTCGAGTTGGATAATCATGTGTCGGACTCCACCGTGTGTGAGGGGCGAATATTGCGGACGAATGTATGGACCGTCGTCTTCAGGTCGTCTTTTCCATGTTGCAGTGCCTTGATGAATGCGCTGCCGATGATCGCGCCTTGGGTATGTGTGACGGCCTTCTCGTAGCTCTCCTGGTCATGGATGCCAAAACCAACGATGAGCGGATTGGACAGCTTCATCTCCTGAATCCGTCGGAAATACGCGGTGCGTTGTTCGTCGACATCGAGCTTATTCCCTGTGATGGAGGCTGTTGAGACGATGTACAAAAAGCCCGTCGTGCAATCGTCGAGCTGTCGAATGCGCTGCGCAGATGTCTGTGGTGTGACCAAAAAAACTGTCTTTAGATCGTGCGCTTCAAACAAGTCTTTGTACTCTTCTTCGTACTCTGTGAGAGGAAGGTCTGGCAAAATCAGACCGTCTATCCCGACCTCTTGACAGTCCTTCACAAAACGCTCCACACCATATTGCAAAACGGGGTTGAGATAGCCCATCAGCAAGACTGGAATCTCGACGGCTGGTCGGAGCTCTTTGAGCTGTTCAAACAGGAGGGGGAGGGTCATCCCTTGTGAGAGGGAGACCTCATTACTTTGCTGGATGGTTGGCCCGTCGGCGAGTGGATCGGAGAAGGGAAAACCCAACTCGATCATGTCTGCGCCTGCGTCCTGAAGGTGCTTACAGATCGCGATGGTGTCTTGTGTCTGTGGATATCCTGCGGTGACGAAGACGGACAGGAGTTTGTGCTCTTTGGCGAAGGCCTGGGTCATACGATGTGCCACGATTTACTCCTTTTTGTCGAGGTATGTGAGGTAGGTCTGCATGTCTTTGTCACCACGCCCTGAGAGATTGACGACCACGACATCTTCAGGTTTACATGACAGCTTGGGCAGGTATGCGAGGGCATGGGCTGTTTCGAGTGCCGGGATGATGCCCTCTAGTTGGCTCAACTCGATCGCGGCTTCGACGGCCTCTGTGTCCGTCACGCTGACGTAGGAGACGCGGCCTGTGTCGTGAAGGTGTGCGTGTTGTGGTCCAATCCCTGGGTAATCGAGTCCTGCGGAGATGCTGTGGGCTTCTTCGATTTGGCCGTCTGCTGTTTGCATCACGAGTGTGCGGCTGCCGTGCAGGACGCCCTCTGAACCTGTCGCGATGGTCGCGGCAGTGCAGCCACTCGCGAGTCCTTCTCCTGCCGCCTCGATACCAAACAGCTCGACGTCTGCTTCGTCGAGATAGTGGTAGAATGCGCCGATCGCGTTGCTACCACCACCGACACAGGCGAGCAGCTTGTCCGGGCAGGGACGTCCGATGTGTGTTTGGAGTTGTTCTTTGAGCTCTTTGCTGATGACTGATTGGAAGCGCGCGACCATGTCCGGGAAGGGGTGAGGACCGACGGCTGAACCGATGATATAGTGCGTGTCACTGGGATTGGAGATCCAGTCCCTCATGGCTTCGTTGGCGGCGTCTTTGAGGACTTTGCTGCCTGACGTGACGGGCACGACTGTGGTGCCGAGCATCTGCATTCTCTTGACGTTGGGCGCCTGTCGATTCATGTCGATCTCGCCCATATACACGAAGCATTCCATATTCATCAGGGCGCAGGCCGTCGCTGTCGCGACGCCGTGCTGCCCTGCACCTGTTTCGGCGATGATACGTGTCTTGCCGAGTTTCTTGGCCAGGAGGATCTGACCGATGGCGTTGTTGATCTTGTGGGAGCCTGTGTGGTTGAGATCTTCTCGTTTGAGGAAGATCCGCGCGCCTATTTTTTCGGAGAGTCTGGTGGCTTCGTAAAGAGGCGTTGGGCGCCCGATGTAATCGCGAAGGAGCATCTGGAAGGTCTCCTCAAAACTCTCCTCCTGCAAGATCTCGTTGTAGCTCTGCTGAAGCTCTTCGATATTGGGGTGCAACATCTCGGGGATGTAGGCTCCACCAAATCGCCCAAAAAATCCTCGTTTATTCACAGCGTAGGACATCTGTTTGCCTTTCCTATATCTCTTTCGCATCAAGCCCGTGGAACATCTGCTTTAGACGCTCAAATGACTTAAAGCCTGGTCTCAATTCAAATTGGCTGTTGAGGTCCACACCACACAGCGCCGGCCACAGCTGGGCGCGTCTCTTGATCTCTTCGGTGTGCTCTGTGTTGAGTCCCCCTGACAAAAAGAAGGGGTGTGTGAGTGGATACGCTTCCAAGAGGTCCCACCGAAAGGTCCGCCCTGTTCCGCCGTATTGTTTGCTCTTGGTGTCGAACACAAATCGCGCACAGCTCTGTGTGTAGGGAGTGAGCACATCAAAGTCGAAGTCCTCATCCACACCAAAGGCTTTCCACAACGTCAATGATGGGAGCAGCTCGCGTATGTGTACACAGCGCGTCGCCGATTCATCACCGTGAAGCTGGAGTATGTCCAGATCGTAGCGTTCAACGTACATCTGAAGGTCTTCGTCGGAGGCGTTGACAAAGACGCCGACCTTTTTGGTGTGTGGAGGGAGTTGTTTGAGTGCGGAAGGGTCGAGTGTGTCACCTGCAAAGCGTTTGGAGGGAGGGTAGAAAATAAACCCCATAAAGTCGGGTTCAAGGGTCGCAATCTCAGCGATATTCTGTGTCTCTCTCATCCCACAGATCTTGCGCAGGAGAGGCGAATGTGACGCTGCCACAGTTGGCTCCTTATGCTTCTTCTGCGAGTCGTTTGACGTCTTGGATCAGTCGCGCACAGGTCCTGTGTGGCTGGCTCGTTTTCATGAAGGAAGTACCGATCAAGAATCCACGAAAACCCGACTGTTTGAGCGCATGAATGGACTCCGCTGAGGAGAGGCCACTTTCGGAGATCTTGACGAACTCATCGGGGATGTGAGGAGCGAGTGTGTGGGAGCGTTCGATCGAGACGGAGAAGTCGTCGAGATTGCGGTTATTCACACCTACAACATCGACCTTCTCGTGGAGTGAACGTTTGAGTTCATCTTCATCGTGGACTTCGAGCAGGACTTCGAGTCCGATGCTCTTGGCGAATGTCGCGAGTCGTGCGATCTCTTCTGGAGAGAGGCTACGTGCGATCAACAAGATGACATCTGCGCCGATCGAGCGGGCTTCGATGATCTGGTACTCGTCGATGATAAAGTCTTTGCGGAGGATTGGGCAAAAGTTGAATTTGCGGGCCACTTCGAGGTCTTTGTTGCTCCCGCCAAAGTAGGCCTCGTCAGTCAGGACGGAGAGGGCGGAGGCGCCTGCTTGCATGTAGCCGATGGAGAGCTGTTCGACGTCTACAGAGGGATGCAGGGTCCCTTGTGAGGGAGAGCGTCGTTTGATCTCTGCGATGATGCCTGTGAGGTCATCGCGTTGCAGGTAACTCTTGAAGGAGACCGTTGGTGTCTCAAAGAAGACACTCTGTTCGAGCAATCTCGTGGGGTAGAGTTCTTTGCGTTCGGCGACTTCTTTGCGTTTGTGGGCGACGATTTCTTCGAGGATATTCATGGTGCTTTTTGACTTTCTTCGACGAAGGTGGTGAATGCGTGAAGGGCGCGCTTGGAGAGCAAGGTCTCTCGCGCTGTTTCAAAGGCTTCTGTGCGTGATATGGTGGGACGGGCGCAGTGAATGGCCATTCCTGCGTTGGCGACGACGACATCTTGTTGGGCTTGTGTGCCTTCGCCTTGTAAGACGTTCATAAAGATCTTCGCAGAAGAGGCGACATCTTCGCCGCCGTAGAGGTCTTCTTGTGCGAGCTGTGAGAAGCCCATGTCACGAGGTGTGAGGAGCTGTTCACCCAACGCGGAGTGGATTTTACATGGACCTGTCAGCGAGATCTCATCATAACCATCGAGAGAGTGGGCGATTGTAAAGTCCATCTCTTCTTGTTGCAGCAGGTAGGTGTAGAGGCGTGCGAGTTCGAGGTTGAAGACGCCGATCAATTGTCTCTTGGGCCGACTTGGGTTGACGAGTGGGCCGAGCATATTAAAGAAGGTCCTGATGCGCAGCTCCCGTCTGATCGGCGCGACATGTTTCATCGCTGGGTGGAAGAGGGGGGCATGGAGGTAACAGATACCGGCTTTGTCGAGGCAACGTTTGAGGGTGTCGATATCGGCTGTGAAGTTCGCGCCGAGATGGAGCAAGACGTTGGATGAGCCACAGACAGAGGAGACGCCATTGTTTCCGTGTTTGGCGACATTGACGCCGCTACCTGCGACGATAAAGGCCGAGAGTGTGGAGATGTTGAAGGTGTCTTTGCCATCACCACCAGTCCCACATAGATCGAGCGCGTCGTACTCTGAGAGGTCAACAGGGGTGCAGAGATCGAGCATCGCGTTGCGAAAACCTTGCAGCTCCGAGACGGTGATGCTTCTCATGCGGAAGGCTGTGAGGAAAGAGGCGACCTGTGCGGGAGGATATGTTTGTGCGGCGATCTCCTTGAGTGTCTCACGAGCTTCTTCGCGGGACAGGGATTCGTGGTCAAACAGACGATTGAGTAAGGCTCTCATGAGGTACCTTTGGCGCGAATGGTTTTGGGTTTTTTGAGACCGTACAGCGGTTCTCTCTGCGACAAGAACGTTTTGTGGCTTTGGACTTTTCTCTATGACCAACAGGAGAGGAGTTTGTATCCAGTGCTGTCAGGGTGTAATGGTCTCTGCAACAAAGTTCATGTGTTATGTTTTTTCGGTAGGGTCGGGCCTTGTGTCCGACCTCAATGTTGTGTTTTTTCGTAGGGTCGGGCCTTGTGTCCGACCTCAATGCATCCAATTTCGAAGCATTTGTTTTCCTTCTGGTGTCAGGACACTTTCGGGATGAAATTGAATGCCTTTGACATCGTACTGTGTGTGAGAGAGGGCCATGATGTTGTGTTCTTCGTCCTCAGCGGTGATCTTGAGGCAGGCAGGCAGGCCTTCTCGTTGGACGAGCCAGGAATGATAGCGTCCTCCGATGAATGTCTCGGGGATATTGGCAAAGAGCTCTTCATCTTTGTCGAGGACGTTGATGGGTGTGCCTTTTCCGTGGACGACGTCCTTCATGTTGAGGAGGGTGCCGCCAAACGCCTCAGCGATACCTTGGTGGCCGAGACAGACACCGAGGATGCTCTTCGTTGGGGCGTAGCGTTTGATCAACGCGGGCATGATCCCGGCTTCTTCGGGGATACCTGGTCCAGGTGAGAGCAAGATCTTGTCGTATTGTTCGACCTCATCGATGGTCAGCTTGTCGTTTCTGATGACGTCGAGTTGTGCGCCACCGATGTCTTGGAGGTAGTGGACGAGGTTGTATGTAAATGAGTCGTAATTGTCGAGTACGAGGATGCGTTTCAACTCAAATCTCCTCTGCCATGGCCAGGGCTGTTTTCAGCGCGCGCAGTTTGTTGTTGACCTCTTGTAGCTCACTGTGTGGATCGGAGTCGGCGACGACACCACCGCCTGCTTGTGAGTGCAAGACGTTTTGCTTGCTCAAAAATGAACGGATGATGATGGCGTGGTTGCAGCTCCCATCAAAGCCGATATTTCCGATCGCGCCACCGTAAGCGCGGCGACGACCTTTCTCGTAGCGGTCGAGCAGCTCAAGGGCTCTGTATTTGGGGGCGCCACTGAGCGTACCCATTGGGAAGGTGTCACTGAGCAACGAGACGACCTGCGCTTGTGCTCCCATCGTGCCGGTGACTTTTGAGGTCAGGTGGATGACGTGAGAGTAAAGCTGAACTTGCTTAAAGACTTCGACGTGGACGTCATGACAGTGTTTGCTCAGGTCATTTCGCGCGAGGTCGACGAGCATGACGTGCTCAGCGTTCTCTTTAGGATCGAGTCGAAGGGCTTCGATCGCCTGCATGTCGACGTCCTGATCGCCTGTGCGTTTGTACGTCCCAGCGATTGGATGAAGGGACGCCTTGTTGTTTTGGATCACGAGTTGGGCTTCTGGTGACGAACCAAAGAGCTTGAAGTTACCGTAGTCGAAGTAAAAGAGATAGGGGGAGGGGTTGATCGAACGCAGGGCCCTGTAGACGTTGAACTCATCACCTTGGAAGGGTTGTGAGAAGCGTCTGGAGGGGACGATCTGGAAGACATCACCACGGAAGATATGTTTTTTGCACTGCTCAACGGCGTCGATGTACTCGTCCTCTACAAAGTTCGAGAATTCTTCCCCGTCGACTTTGAATGGATAGCTTGGGAAGTCTTTGTGGTCGATGAGATATTCGAGCTGTGTGAGCGGTGCGTTGTCTTCGGGACTCCCTTTGAGGGTATTTTCGATCAAAAAGAGTTCATTCTTGTAGTGGTCGATGGCGATGATGAAGCGATAGACATTGTAGATGATGTCGGGGATATCGCGGCTGTCATCTGGATCGTCCTGTACGTTGAGTTCATCGAAGTACCGGATACAATCGTACGCCATGTAACCAAAGAAGCCGTTGGCGAGGAAGTCAAACTCTGGTGGACATTCGTTGGAGAATTGGTCACAAAAGGCTTGTAATCTTCTCTCGACATCTTTTCTTTCGGTGATGGGGTGGGTGTATTTGGTTCCATCGGGGTAGTGTTCGTGGATCTGTTCGTGAGCGACTTTAAATTCGCTGATCGGATCACAACAGATGTAGGAGAAGCAGCGTTCACCGGGTTGGTAATCGGCGCTCTCAAGGAGGATGCTGTTGGGGTATCGGTCGCGGATGCGTAAGTAAATACTGACAGGTGTTGTGGTGTCAGAGAGTCTCTTCTTGATCGTACTATGAAATGGATAGGTCACTGGCATACTTTTTCTCTGTGTTGGGGCGAGTGCAAGAGCTACATCTGAAGTGTCGAATCTTGATGACTTTGTCAAGGGGGTGGGAGGAGGGGATGGGTTTACTTTTTGCTGTTGAGTTGTTGCCAGGTTTTCATCACCCGCGTCCGTACGATGGGGGTCCAGAGCTTGTAGCCTTTGCGATTCATGTGGAGTCTATCCCAGACGAAGATATCGCGGCGCAGTCTACCGGATGACGTGTGCATGGCTTTACTGACGTCGATGTATTCGACATCTTTTTGTGTGGCGATCCACGATTTTATCGAGGCGTTAGCGACTTTAAACAGTGGCCAGCGTCGATAGCGTAGGAGGGATGGTTTGATCGAGATGTAGAAGAAGCGTGTCCCAGGGAGTCTTTGTCTGATCTTGGTGATGACAAGCTCTAGGTGGGTGACGACCTTCTCGACACTGACACCTGCGGAGAGGTCATTTTCACCTGAGTAGATCACGACGATCTTTGGTTTGTACGGAAAGACGATACGTTCATCGTAATGAAGGATGTGTCTGATGTGTGAGCCACCAAAGCCTCTGTTGATGACGGGTAGTGGCTTCATGTCGCGTTTGAGGGTCTTCCAGTAGCGTATGGACGAGCTGCCGATAAACAGGATACCACCTTTGGGCGGGAATTTTCGACGTTCTCGACGTTCATACTGTCTGATCTGCCATTCCCAGAAGGTGTGTCTGGTCATCATGACATTTTTGACGTACATTCCGCCCATAAAGAGGACCCCAATGAGTCCCGATGTGGCAAGCAAGATAAAGGGCCAGCGAGCGCGTTTCTTGGTGGTCGTCATCGGCTGTGTCCTTTCGTGTTGTGGAGGGGTTGTGGCCCCTTTCTTCTGTGGGCAAATTTTGATATCGTCGCGTCCAAACCCAATCACTGTGGGTGTTGTCTCGTATCAAGGAGGTTACCAGTGATGAGCACACAATTTCAAGTCCGAAATCCATACAACGATGAAGAAGTTGGCAGTTATACCTACGCATCCGCAGAAGAAGTGGCTGATGCTTTGGACAAACTTAAGCGCGGAAAAAAAGTCCTTCGTGGCATTCCTGCGTTCCAACGTGCGGAGATTCTTCACAAGCTTGGTGAGCTACTTGAGACACATCAGGACGAGCTTGCGAAGTTGATCGTCAGTGAGATTGGTAAGACGCTCAAGGAGAGTCGCACAGAAGTTGCACGTGCAGCTGTGACGGCGAGGGCGTCTGGTGATGAGGCCAAGCGCATGTCTGGAGAAGTGCTCGACTCCGACGCGTATCCTCCCAGTCGTGGTCGTCTCGGGATTGTCCGTCGTCAGCCTCTTGGTGTGGTCTTGGCCATCACGCCGTTTAACTTCCCGATCAATCTCGCGATGCACAAAATTGGACCTGCGTTTGCTTCGGGCAATACAGTCTTCTTTAAGCCTGGACCACAGAATTACTTCTCCGGTAAGCGCCTCGTTGAGTTGTGCTACGAAGCTGGTATGCCCGAAGAGACCCTGCAGCTTTGTGTTCCTGACATCCCTGAGCTGACAAAGGTGATCGAAGGCGATGATGTCCAGGTTATCAGCTTTACAGGTGGTGTCCCTACGGCGAACGCGATCGCGCGGAACGCACGTGGGAAGAAGCTGCTCTTTGAGCTTGGTGGCAATGATCCATTGATCGTGATGGACGACGCAGATCTGGATAAAGCTGTCGAGACGGCGATTGCCCAGCGCTTTGGGACGGCTGGACAGCGATGTACAGCGGCCAAACGATTGATGGTACACAAGGACGTTTTCGAGGCATTCCGGGATAAACTCGTCGAAGCGACCAACAAACTCGTCGTAGGCGATCCGATGAGTGAAGATTCTTACATCGGTCCTGTCGTAAGTAGCCACGCTGCAGATGTCGTGATGGCGCGTATTGAGCAGGCTGTTGCGGACGGTGCGAAGCTACTCGCAGGTGGAAAGAGAGAGGGCAACGTCATCTGGCCAACCATCCTCGAAGGCATCACCATGCAATGTGAACTTTGTGCTGATGAGACCTTTGGGCCAGTCATTCCCCTGCTACAATTTTCCACGATTGATGAAGTGATCGAGCTTGTGAATATGTCCGAATTTGGGCTTCAGTCAGGAGTCTTTACCAATCAAATGGATGTCGTGATGCGTCTATATGAGGAGTTAGAAGTGGGCTCAATTGCAGTCAACGATGGCCCTGGTTTTCGCGCAGAGCACTTTCCATTTGGTGGGGTGAAAAACAGTGGGCTCGGACGTGAAGGGATCAAGTACGCGATCGAAGAGATGACATATTATAAATCACTCGTACTGCCCCGCTTCATGTAGAAGAGTGCTCTTGGTGGGCCTATTTCTTTCGACGTGTGTATTGGAGCTTCATTTTGCATGTTCTGGGTTGAGTTGATTGAGGGTTTCGTTGAGGAGGGCGCCTGTCACGTGTCCTTGTTGAAGGATGGCTTTGTATGCGCTTTGTAGGGTGACCTCTTTGATCTGGCGACCATTGAGGGGATACGCTGAGAGTTCTTTTATCTTCACACTTTCGTCTGTTGGGACTGCGTCGGAGATGTATAGCTCCCAAAGCTGTTGTCGCAGCGCATGTGTCGGCGTATGTAATTGGATGTGGTGGTGGACCTTTCCAGTCAAGGACACATCGAGTCGATCGGCGTGACGGGTCGTAAGCAATACGATGTCGGAGTGTCGTTCCATCCAGTGGACGAGTAACTTGGCCGCGATAGAGCGCGCCTTGGTCTCTGTTTGCGCGAAGAGCGCGTCTACATCGTCAAACAAAATGATCGCGTTGGTTTGTTTGGCTTTGCGGAAGATCGTCTCCAGGTGGCGCTCTGTCTCGCCTGTTTTGTCGGAGACTGTTGTGGGGATGGCCTCTATCAGGAGGGGTCTATTCAGCTCACATGAGATGGCTTCAGCGCAGAGTGTTTTTCCGCAGCCTTCGGGGCCTGACAGGAGGATATATGTCCCTCTGCCGTATGTGAGTTGTTGTCCGATCTTCCAGCGGTTGGTCGCGATACGTTGGTTGCGAATGATGGAGATGAGGTCTTCGAGTTGTTGTCGTGTGTTATCAGGGAGAACAACTTGTGTGAGTCGTACCTTTGGGAAGTCGAGATAGGGGTCATCTGAGCTGTCAGGTGATGTGAGTTGTTCTTGGGCGGCATTTTCGAGATGTTCCATCGTGATGGAGGGCTCATCGACGTTATCATGAAGGGCAGAGGCGACAGCCATCAAGACGGCATTTTTGATATATCCCCCGGTCATTTGGAAGCGATCGGCGAGCTTCTTGAGGTCGACATCTTTGTGGATAGGTGCGTTGTCTGGCAGGTGTTTTTTCCAGATCTCGTGCCGCGCCTGTCTATCGGGTTCAGGGAATTCGACTTTGACGAGGATACGTCGATCGAGGGCTGGGTCGAGGGATTCGGGGAGGTTGGTCGCGAGGATCGCGACACCTTCGAAGCGTTCCAGCTCAGTCAGGAGGAGTGTCATCAAGGCGTTGCCGTTGTGACGGCTACCAAAGAGGACTTCACACTCGTCGAAGAAGAGGAGCGCATCTTGAAGTCGAGCTTCTCGAAAGAGTCGTGGTAGATAGCGATCGGCCTCGTAGTTTTGTAGGAAGGTGGGGATATCGACATTGAGGATGCGTTTTTTCATGCGATTGGCGATGGAGTGTGCCATCATCGTCTTACCTGTGCCGGGTTTTCCGTAGAAGAGCATCAGGATACCACGACCGTATCGGATAATGTCGTCAAAGCCCCATTCTTTTCGGCACTGGAGGTAACGGTCATGGTTTTCGACGACGGAGAGGATACGTCGTTTGCTCTCTGGTTCGAGGACGACTTGTTCGATGGAGACTTTGGGTTCTTCGACGGAGGAGAACTCCAGAAAGTCATCATCGATGGTGTTGTCTCCGAGGAGGAAGCCAAATGTCCTGTTGGAGATCTGAATGGATGCTGAGAGCAGGTCACGTGGTGTTGAGTAGCGGCGATTGAGCTCGACGCTGAGAAGATCGTGAGCGAGCAGGGGGGCTTGTGGCGCGAAGTGGCTACGACGGATGATGCGTTCGGAGAAGTCGAGTTCACAGAAGTTGAACGCCAACTCGACACTCAATCCACTGCCGTAGTAGCCGTCTTGTTCGAGTTTTCCGTAGATGTTGTCGAATTTTCGTGAGAAGCAGGGCGCCATAGCAAGGAGTAGGAGTGTGCGTTCAAAGTCGTCGAGATCGTAGAGGTCACAGAGGCGGTCGATTGCGAGTTGTGGATGTCCGAGTCTTTGTTCGGCGAGTCGGGCATCAATTGAGCCGCGTTTGTCCTCTTCTTTTTCTTTGAAGCCGAGCATTTTTTCTTGCAAGATCTGAATGGGATCTTCGTGTAGGTCGTAGCTTTCGTCTTCGTGGTCACCACTTTCGATGGTGGCGAGTTTGTGTTTGAGTTCGATCCGTCGTGCGCGAGCTTCGATCCAGCTGAGTTCTTCTTGGAGGTACTGGAGATCGGTTGTGAAGGGTGGTTTTCCTTTGGGGGAGGATGGGTGGCTCTTGAAAGCCCCACCATTTTTGGGTTTGGGGAAGAGTGATAGTTCTTTTCGTGACTTGGGACGTGCCATGGGACTCCTCTATGGATGAAGTTGTTATCGGTGTAGATCATAGTGATTTTTGTGGGAGAGTGAAAGGGGGAAATGTTTGCTGTGATATAGGTCGAGGTTTTCACCTGGGTACATAGCCATTCGTATCTCAATTCCGAACATTTTTGTGCCATTGGGTCCCTTTCTTTTCTTGGAGGTGGTTTTTGGTGGCTCCAGGTTCGTGTCTTCTCTACGCTAAGACGGACTCTCGATTCAATGAGTTCCATTGCAGGCGCTGATGTTTGCGATGTTTGAGGCACAAGGAGTGAACCAAATGGACCGAAAGACAAAGTGGATATTCCGAGGATGTATGATGTTGGCATTCTGCCTATCGCTGACGCTGCTCGCCGATGCAGCTTGGGCCAGGTGTCGTCGTGGATGGCGTTCATATCGCGCAAAGAACGGAAGGAGCTTTTGCTGTCCTCCTGGAACAAAAGGATATTATCGCGGTTACCGTGGAATTTCCTGTAAACGTGTTGCTCGTCGTGGGAGGCGGAGAGGCTATCGACGACCGACACGGAGAAGCTATAGGCGTCCAACACGCCGCCCTCGCTTCGAGCGTGCCGGGTATGCTGGAAGTCTACGATTTTCGTTCAACAGTATCCAGGCAAACGCGGCTGTCAGGCGCGTCAAGACAAAGTATTTCCACCGAAAGCGTTGTCGAGTCGTTGGACTCTACGGTCGCAGCGCGCAAAAGTTTCGTAGCGCCGCGGCGCGCATCAATCGAGTCATTTCATCACGTGGTTTTAGCAACGCAATGCACATGCACCATCGGTATTATCGACGATGGGAGCGATATAACGGTTCGACCAAGAAGATCTTGTACCACATCCAACGTCGGCGCTGGAAGGTCGTCGTCAACAGCTTCGCTCGCACACGCAAGTATCCCTGTCGTGCTGATGTCGCTAATGGCCACACCAACGCATTCGCCAATCTCGGCGTCGGATTTCTCTTGATCTCCAAAAATTACCTGAATCGTGCAAATGTTCGAGATCTCGCACGCACTGTTATTCATGAAGCGATGCATACCCTCGGGTACAGTCACAGAGGTCTTCCTGCGTGGCGCAAACGCTACAACAACACCGTTCCTCCTTTTGTCGGTTGCTTAGTCAAATATTGGAACAACGCCGCATACCGAAGCCGTTCTGCGCAGGCCAAAATCGTTCGGTACTGTACGACAGGTGGGGGCAAGTAGAGGTTTTATTGTGGGGGATAATGTTTGAAGAAGCGGTAAATTGTGGGGGA
The DNA here is from genome assembly GCA_002731275.1 of Deltaproteobacteria bacterium. GTDB lineage: Bacteria > Myxococcota_C > UBA6777 > UBA6777 > UBA6777 > UBA6777. The sequence continues at coordinate 19,670 of PCBK01000047.1, forward strand.
TGATGTTTGAAGAAGGGGCGTACATTGCCCGATAAATGGACGCCAGAAGGGGCCATCTGAAGGGGCATCTGAAGGGGCATCTGAAAGGGCAAGTGGCAACTTGCCCAATGAAAATGCAGCCCAATGAAAACGCAGCCCAATGAAAACGCAGCCCAATCAAAAGATGTGGTGTTTATGCGGTGCGATATACGCTGTAGATTTCGTTGATGTATTCAGGTTGGAGGGTTCGTTTTTCGATGTCTTCGAGAGAAGGCGTCATGGCTCGGTTTTGTTCGATGCGAGCTTTGATCTCCTCACGTACAAGTTCGTTATGTGCCTTGCTGAACTGTGTAAAGCGCAGCTTCAGGAGCCGTGGGTTTTGGCGCAATGCATCTCGCAGTGCGTTCAGTCCGCGCTGAGAGATATCATTATGCAACAAATCCACACTGCGTAAGGTGGGATGGCTTGCGATCAACTCTGCAATTGTCTCGGCACCTTCATCACCAAGGACATTCCCAGACTCACCAAGTGCATCCGTCCCACGCATGAATCCAAGGTCAAGATGGAGCAGATTGGGATGCTCGTGCAAAGCATCCACCAAGGCTCGCGCACCTTTCGAGCTGATGCGATTGGACGCGAGACCCAGACGTTCGATGCTCGTGTTGTGCTTGAGACCTTCGGCCAGATAGCGAACACCTTCATCACCGAGTCGATTGCACGAGATGTACAATGTCGTCAACTCACTCGTTGTGATAGCGTCTGCGACAGCTTTTGCACCTGACGCTTTGACACCATTCGCGCAGAGATAGATGTGGCGCAAAGAGCGGTTGGACGACAGACCTTTTGCCACTTCGATGACACCATCGTTGAGCAATCCACAATTGAGCACATCTAACACCTCAAGGGTCTGATTGTGCGTGAGCAGATCACGTAAAAGAGGACCACTGTCGGGACCAAGCGGGTTTCGCTTGAGCCAGAGGTGACGGACTTGCGTGTCTTGTGAGAGCGCTTCAGTGATCCATTTGAGACCCTTTGCTGTGAAGCGATTTCCTGCGATATACCAGATGTCCAACACAGATCGTCCGCTCTTGATATAGTCTGCGATCGCTTTGGCACCATCGTCACCAACAATGTTGTTTCCAAGCAGCAAGCGCGTCATGTACTTGTTCTTATCCATCGCGTCGAGCAAAGGCTCGATACCTTGTGGACCCACGACCTGTTTACATAGATCAAGTCGACCATCAGGAAGACACGTTCCGCGCTCGAACTGCTCCATTTTCTCAGGCTTCTCTTCATTGGCAAGCCATGAAAAGAGCGGCGAGAATTCTTTGAGCGGACGTGGCAACACAGGCTCCGGCTCTGGATGAAGGATCGCCGAAGAGATCGGCTCATCGAGCAGGTGCAATCGTTCGTGATTGCGCTGCTTGTTGAATTTGCGGCGCAGATGAAGCTGGTTGTCCGAGTAGTGTAAGGACAGTTGTGCGAGGGCGTTACGCAGCTCCATGATCCATTTGCGATACAAGCGGTAACAGATCTGCTTGGTATAGGCCTGCGGATCTTCACCCTCCTGGAGTCCTTCCTGTCGACCTTCATGGAGTGGATTGAGCTTCTTCGCGATATCGCGAGCTAGCTCTGTTTTGCGGTCCAACGCACCTTTGACACGGGGCGCATGTGTCGCACATGAGGTGGGCCACTCGCTTGCGTATTCACCATCTTCGTTCTCGATGAGGGTTGTTAGACGTGCGCGGTCTTCCTGGATCTGTTGGACGTACACGTCGACAATCGCCTCGTGAATGAGGGCAAACGATGTGTGCCAATTAGTGTGTTCCTGTTGTTCTCTCCAGGTCGCGAGCTGGCCGGCCCATTGATTGATCAACTCCCAGGCTTCCAGTTCAGCGAGGTGTCGAAGCAGCACATCGACCTTGTCCAGACCAAGCGCCACAAAAGCTGTCAACAACGCAAGAGATTGTGTTGTGTCCTGTGTCTTGTGTGCCAAAGCGATGGACAATCGATCCTCCGTCTGTAGCGTCTCGACCTCCGATGTCTCACCGTCTTTGAACAGCGTTTGGCAAGCTGCGAGTTGCTGTGGGGTGTACCACTGCGTGAGGATGTCCAAAGGGGCATTTGATTCGTCGAACCAATCGACCTTTTGCTTGAGATCTGCGTGTTGGGGCAGTGTACGTTGGGCTGGATCGATATAGGGTTTGCAGAAACCTTTCATGAACGTCTTGATCTCATCGAGAGGCCATTTGTCAGGGACAAAGTGTCCACCGCTGTGTTCGATGATCTGCGGCGTTTGAAAGCAATGTGCGAGCGCAAATGTACGATCTGGATCGACGAGCAGGTCATTTTGTCCGACCACGTGAAGAGACGGCAGGCTGATGCTGTTGGGTTGCAACAACTCATCGTGTTGTGCCGAGCGGGAGGGGAATCCCGAGATACACACGACAAACTGAAGTCCCAACGCCTTCTCTGGTTCCATCGCGGCGACAAGTCCTGTCAGCGCTCCACCTTGTGAGAAGCCGATGATCCCATCAAATGGACCGTGTTGTTTGCACATTTGTTCGATGTACGCGAGTGAGACATCAACACCTTCGTACTGTGTGTTGCCTTCATCGGCGTTCCACCAAATACGTTGATGCTCTGTGTCGCGAAGGCGTCCAAACGCAGCGTAAACAGCTTCCTTGATATCTCCCTTGGGAGAATAAGGAAGTGGTGCATTGGCGTACACGATGTCAGCGATATCTGCGAGTTGTTTGCGCATCTTTTTGGTGCGCGCTCGCATCAAGCGAGCATTTTGGCGAAAACTATGCAAGAACAGGAGCTTGAGTTTTTGTACTCGCGTCTCGTTGGTGTGGTCTTCGTCCGTTGTGGATTCGGTTGTTTGCGTCTCAGTGTGTTCTTGTGTGGGGGACTTCACTGAGCGCGCAAAGCGGCTCTTTGTGTGTTTGATGTACTGTTCTTCTGCAGGCGTTGATGTTCGTCCGAGCAGGGGATTTCTGTACGGGTATTGACCAAATTGTTCGAGCAGATCGACGTGTTTGTTTGCAGCACGGAAGGCTTTCACAAAGGACTTCTTTTGTGGGCCTTGTGTTTCATTCATGAGTGTCGCGAGCAGGAGCGAGGCCTGACGTGCAAGTGTGACATCCTCGATATGCTCAAGCACAAAGTAGACGAACATACGCTCTGCTGGTGCGAGAATGTGGCAGAGGTCTTGATCGATGAGCTGTTGTGCGAGCGCGAGCGCTTGGGTGTCGTATGCGAACATCTTCGCGGTCCCTCGGAAGATATGGCGAGGGAATTGGTCGAAGAGAATGATCAGCGCGAGGACACCGTGTGGGGTCTGCTTGAGGATGTCGAGTGTGCCTGCGTCTGCGAGATGAAGGTGCTCCAAAAAGCGCGTCTTGATCTCTTGGTCGACATCTTGGGAGGGGCGGAACCACTTGTTTCCGTCGTGTCCGTAATCGTTGTCTTGTGGGTTGGTGTGTGTACCGAACCAGTAACACAAGATCTCGTCTGCAAATTGTCCGATGAGTCCTTTGGGGAGGATACGCCCGAATGTGCGTTGTTCCCACTGGGAGGGGAGTGGCTCTGCGTCTTGTTGGAGGTAATCTTTGAACGCAGAGAGCGTGTGCGTTGGGTTAGTTTGTTTGGGTATAGGGGGTTGGTTTGTATTGGATGTCATGGTGGTCATTGCTCCACGTATGCGTTTGTGAATTGGAATTCTGAATGGATGGGGTCACTCGCCTAGCTCTACGACTGGACCAACAACCACCGCGCCAGCCGCGGCATGCTCTCATTTGATCGACACTCCATGCTCTCATGGGGATTCTCCTTGTATTCCATCTCATTTTGGATGGATGTGTTCATTACAAATCAAGATGTTTGTTGCTTGTTACGTGAAGACGTGAAGAGTGGTTCGTTTTTTCTGGGGGGAGAAGGGGGACTGTGTAGGTTGATGAGATGAGTTGGGGGATATTTGCTATCTAGCTCGTGAAGCCAAAGACACCGAGGAGGCTGGGGAGCCATCGTGAGGATTCGTGTTCTTTGTTGTGATCGGGGTTGTATTTGTCCGTCGCGAGCATCTTGCTGAGGGGGTATTGCTCGGCTTTGTCGATGTGTTTGAGGATCATCTTTGCGATGGGTTTGCGCAGCTCTTTTGGCAAGTCGTGTCCCATCCCTTTGATGGTTTTGAAGCTCGCGTTGGGGATCGCTTTGGCTGTCGCGAGACCGTGTTCAATAGGGACAAGTGGGTCATCCATCCCATGAATGACCATTGTCGGTTGCTTGATGGTGCGAAGAAGCTCTGTGCGGTCACCACTCGCGATGATGGCACCGAGATGTCTCGCGAATCCGTCTGTATAATCGGAGCGCTCCATATCACGGATGAGTTCTTCTCTTTTTTCATCGTCTGGGACTGGGTAGTCTGGTGAACCGATGATATCCCAGGTCTCCATCGAGTATTTGAGTTGGTCTTCTACGGAGTTGGGTTTGGAGCGGTTGTGTACAAAGTGTTTGATGACTTTGGGGTCTGTTCCAGGGAGCTTTGGGGAGCCTGTGCTGGACATAATGGAGGTCAGGCTACGAATTCTGTGGGGGTGGTTGGCCGTGACGTTTTGGGCGATCATACCGCCCATCGAGATACCGATAACGTGGGCGCTGTCGATGTGGAGTTCGTCGAGGAGGTCGATGACATCAAGTGCCATGTCATCGAGATCGTAAGGAGCACTGGGTCGAAGGCCAAGCTTTCTCATGAGGAGCATATAGCCGAGGTTGGGAGAGCCAAGCTCGTCGAATTTTTTGGAATGTCCTACGTCGCGATTGTCAAACCGAACGATGTGGTAGCCAGCATCTGCGATGTCCTGACAAAATGAATTTGGCCACCCCGTCATCTGCGTGTTCAATCCCATGATCAAGACAATCGTGGGGTCGTTTGGGTTGCCAAATGTGTCGTATACCAAGCTCACTCGTTCAGTTGCAATCTCGTTCATGACATTCTACCTCTGTGTAGTCTATATTCCTCCAAAATGGTGCATTTCCATTTAACTTGTGCGCTCTGAGTAGACTCGATTTCGCAGGAAATGCAGTGCGTCGACATATGAAAGTATAGGCATGCGAACCAAAGTACGCAACTTTTTTTTGAGCGTATGTCGTTGTTGAATATAGGAAAGGTAAATGAAAACAAGGCAGGTGCGAACTAAAGTGCGCAGTTGAAATTTAGGTGCGAACGTGTCTTCGCAGTTGCAATTTGTGCAGTACTTTTGCGATGCGCGAACCCACTTTTTTGGCTTTCTCAGGGGTGTCGATCAGATCTTGTCGGACTTCAAATTCGAGATAGATCAGATTGTGTGCGCGGCCGTGTCTGTTGGCTGAGTAAATGAGGTGATCAAATCCGGAGTATGGTTCATTGAGGGCTGTGACAAATCCTTCCTCTTCGAAGAGGGTGGCGACACGTTTGGCGATCGCTTCGTGATCGTCATAGAGTACACCGATCTCCATGGGTCTGAGCTCTTCACCGAGTTTGGGCGTAAATGAATGCATGGAGAGAAGCAAGACATCGCGATCCATATCGAGTCGTTTGTGGAGCGCTTGATCAATGGCTTCGTGGTATGGATCGTGGTACATCTCAAAACGTCGTTGGCGCTCTGCGTCGTCGATGTTTCTGTTAAAGGAGGGGGTGTATCCTTCGACATCTGTGCGAATCCAGGTGCCATCTTCAGGTTTTCTGTTGGGGTCACAAATCAGTCGAGAGAAGCGAGAGAAGAGTCCAAAAGAAGAGGTCTCATCGATGAGTGAGCGCGATGTATCAGCAATCCCAATATCCCAGCCCCAGTGTGTTTGAAGCCAGGGATGATCTTCTTCTGTTGCTTGCATTGGGGGAGGGATGAGATTTGTGGCGTGTTCAACGATCACGATCAAAGGCGCGGCGAGTGTATCATCTCCGTATGTTTCAAAAGCTGCTTCCATGTAGCCTCCTGCTGTTTGTGTAAGGTCTATTTTTGAGTGAACAGCCTCTGTGTCGGCGATTCACGAAAGTGAACAGGTTGGCATCTGTAGAGCGTTCTGTCAATCGTCGTGAAAATAGATCGATAAAAAGCGAAGTTGGTTGGTCAGCACCCATCCAAACATGAAGGAACCCGCGTTTTCTCATGGGTGCAGTGTTTTTTTCAGAAACCTTCTCACTCGGTTTGTCAAGTGGTACCACTTACGGGGGATTCACAATATTCTCATTCTTTTTTCACTTGATACCCCCTATATTTGAGTCGTGTTGTGGCTGTTCCAAGGAGATAACGACATGAGTGAACAGATCATCTACTTGAATGGGAAGGCTTTTCGTGATTGGCGGACGTTTGCTAAGGAGCTCAAGCGTGTCTTGTGTTTGGATGATTCTGTGAACGTGTTGAATGCCAATGTACTCAACGATGTGTTGTATGGTGGGTATGGGATTTTGTCCTATCGGGTGCCGTACACTATCGTCTGGCGCAACTTTCAACGTTGCAAGAAAGTCATCCCTGAAGACGTACTCGCTGAGATGTGTGCTCTTTTTCTCGACAACCCATACATCACCCTTGTCTATGAGTGAGGTCGCCTGTTGGAGGAGAGAATGGAAGAAAAGTCCGAAGGATACGAACAGGTGAACGCTACTGACTTGTCGGTTCGGTGGTGGTACGTGCTGTGGATGGTGTGCTCTCGTTTTTGTGTGGTGATAGGGGGTGGGGTCGCTTTGTATGGTTTGTACACACTCTACGAGGCGAGCAAGCAGACTGGTTATGGGACGCTTGGCGGGATGGAAGGCGCTGTGATGTTGCTCTTGGGGGCTGTGTTCACGTTGTTTGCGTTGCCGTTTGAGTGGTTTCGGACACGTCGATTTGAGTCACGAGAAGAGGTCTCTCTTTGAGAAAGGAGCTTTGAGGAAGCGCCACGCGATGCCCCACCCTGTGAGCCACTTGATGTTCTTGCCGTGTTGTTGGTTGGCGATGATTTGTTTGGCCAAGTATGGGGTGACATCTTCGACGCGGTCTGCGAGGATGTTGGACATCTTTTTGGTACGTTCATCCATATACTTATTGTCTTCGCCTGTATATAGATCTGTCAAGACGATACCTGGATTCAGGAATCCAATTTTGACAGGTGTGTCTTGTGCTTCTTTGATCATAGCCTTTGTGAAGTATGTCAGCGCAGCTTTGGTCGAGGCGTATGTTGTGAGACCTGGAACGACTGGACCTGCGCTGCCTAATCCTTCCATATTGTAGATGTAGCCATGTCCCTGAGACAACATGCCTTTCATCGCGATTTGGCAGGCATAGAAGACACCGAGGTAGTTGGTTTGGACGACCGCAGCGACTTCCTCTGGTGAGAGTTCCCACCAAGACATCCTCTCTGCGCTGACAGCAGCGTTGTTGATCCAGATGTCAACACCTCCAAACACTTTGACAGTGCCATCCCAAAAAGCCTGAAGAGCCTCAACATCGCTTACATCACAGGGCATACCAAAGATATGTTCTTTTGTACCATGTGGGTGGAGTGCTTCTTTGGCGTTGTTGACACTTTTTTCACTGCGTCCGCAGATCGCAACTTTGTGTCCTTGCTTTAAGAACTCTTTGGCCAATCCAAGCCCAATACCTCGTGTGCCACCTGTGATGACGATTCGTTTCATGACGTGCTCCTTTTCGTGATGTTCTCGTTGTTGCTTCATTTATCACGTTGAAGACATTGTATCCACATTATTTTTTCAGGCATACTTTTTGTTAAAAGGCTTGGTATTGTTTGGTGAGATGAGAGAATATGATTCTTTCCGTTTGTTATATACACACTGAAGGAGTTTACGAGAGTGTACCACTTGTCGAAATGTATCGTGCAAAATTCACTTTTCATGGCAGTTGTTCTTGTCTCTTTGTGTCTCCTCCCAAGGCGGGGGAATGCCGCTGAATATGCGATCACAATGGATGATCCACACCTCTATCAAACACCTCTTTTGACAGCAGGCGAGCGAAATGCTCGGATCCTCAAACTGCTCAAAGCCACTGGAAAAAAGGCGATGTTGTTCGTTTGTGGGAAACGTATCGCCAGCCCTAACGGCAAGAGGCTTTTGCATTTGTGGAGTCAGGCTGGTCATCTGCTCGCCAATCATTCCTACTCCCATCGATACTTTCACTCTCGTAGGATGTCGCTCAAGCGCTTCGAGCAAGATGTGATGAAGAATCACAACATGCTACTTGGCTATGGGGCGTTTGTACGGTTTTTTCGTTTCCCGTATTTAAAGGAGGGGAACACCCTTACCAAACGGGATGGGATGAGGCGCTGGATGAAGTCCATGAAGTACAAAAATGGGCACGTGACCATCGATGCTTCAGACTGGTACATCGATCAAAGAATGCGAATGAAGCTCAAGCAATCCACAAAAACACCGCTCAAACCGTATCGAAACTACTACTTGAAGCATATGTGGGGACGTGCCCAATACTACGATTCCCTTGCCAAACAACTTTGGAGACGTCCTGTTAAACACACGATCTTGCTTCATCACAATCTACTCAACGCCTTGTTCTTAGGGGATTTGATACAACACTTTGCCTCGAAAGGTTGGAAGCTGACAGACGCCGACAAGGTGTACAATGATCCACTTTACGCTCGTGTACCCAAACGTCTACCTTCGGGGGAGAGCCTGATCTGGTCTTTCGCTCGGGAGAAAGGCCTCAAAGGTCTGCGATATCCAGCTGAGAGTGGTCGGTACGAGAAGAAGCCGATGGATGCATTGGGACTCTAGAGGATACAGAGCATCACAGTACAACAGAGAGGGAAGACAAGGGCAAAGCCCACGCCTGGGGGAAATCATTTCCTTTGATCGAAAACCCTCCGAATTCTTGGTGGCATTGTATATCGATTTGTGGTAAGGGGGTGCCTTGAGGCGCTGATAGATTGTGGGCCTCAATGTGTGCGGTTCAATGTAATGGATAGGGAGAGACACATGGCAGATCGCCAGATGATCGATTTAAGAGAGTTATTCGAACGAATCAACCGAGCTGTAGGTGGAATGCTGGACTCCTATGAGTTCTCCAAGATACCAGTCCCATCAAACATGCTCAGACGATTTGTCTTCGAAGGCAAAGAGATAGCCGTTGACGTACACGCGTGGCAAGGCAATGAGCTCGCGTTTGGTCGGGTCATTCACCTCGACGCAGGTGACGACCTTCAAATCTTCAACCTGCTCTTTTATCCCATTGTCTCCTCTCCTGCGCCGGCCATCATGTGCGAGATCCTTGCGGTCAACCAACAAGTCCAACTCTTTGTCCTGGATGCCTATCCCACCAACGCCAAACACCACGTTGAGAGTGTCCTTCGTCCCATTCGAGAAGCCAAAGAACAACTCGCCGGGCGCGAAATTATCCGAGATATCCCAGAGTGGGGTGAGAAGGTCTTTTCAAAACATGCGCTCTTTCTGCGTCCCCAAGAGGGAGGGAAGATCGAGCACGTTGCTGAGCTTGTCTTGTTGCTTGAATCGCTCTTTGAGCCGTGGCTTCAATCACTTCCACAAGACGAAGGAGAGCATGAGGTCGATGACATGACCGTTCTCCGTCGCAAAAGACACATCCTCGTCCATGCACAACACGAACCTCTCGGACCCTACCTTGCGCGTATCGCTGATCCCGAATGGATGCGACTCTTTTTGATGGAGATCCTCTTCCCTGTCTGGCTGAAAGAGGGTGATGTCCCCGCACCCTGGCTCGAACAATCCCCCCTTCAAAAAACAGTACAATAACCAATCAATTTATGTCGGCCTTTTCTCTTTCTCTGGCCAATGGAGTCTTGTATGGAGCCATTACTGATCACAGGTGAATCCCTCAAAGTAGACGATGTTGTCGCTGTCGCAAATGGTCGGAGGGTCGAACTTTCACCGGATGTATTGCCCCAGATCAAACGTTCGCGAAGGGCTGTTGAGACGCTCGTCAATGAGAAGCGCGTTGCGTACGGTATCACAACGGGCTTTGGGCACTTTAAGGACAAGATCATCCCACCTGAAGAGGTCAAACAGCTCCAGCTCAATCTCGTCCGTTCACATGCCGTTGGGGTCGGACCTGCGCTCTCACGTGAGGCCGCCAGAGCGATGCTGCTCGTGCGCGCCAATACATTGGCGAAGGGATTCTCAGGAGTCCGTCCTGTCGTGATCACGACGATGCTCGACATCCTCAACGCGGACATCTACCCACGTATCCTCTCACAAGGCTCTCTTGGCGCAAGTGGTGATCTCGCGCCGCTCGCTCATCTCGGCATGGTCCTGCTCGGTGAAGGGGAGGTCTTTGTGGATGGCGAAGCTGTCCTTGCAGCAGATGTCTTCGCAAAGCACGGTATTCAGCCGCTCGAACTGCAAGCCAAAGAAGGACTCGCGATTCTCAATGGGACGACCATGATGGTCGGACTCGGTGCCTTGCTCGTGAGGCGTGGGATCAACCTCCTCATCACAGCTGATATCGCAGCCTGTTTGAGCCTCGAAGCGCTCAAGGGAACGGACCGGGCTTACGACCATCGCGTCCACGCGGTCCGCCCCCACCCTCGCCAAGCTGACTGTGCTGCTTTCTTGCGCAAGCTCCTCGAAGGGAGTCAATTCTTGCGCGATGATGATCCACTCAACGTTCAAGATCCATACACGCTTCGTTGTGTACCACAAGTCCACGGAGCTGTCCGTGACGCCGTTGCGTATGCGCAGTGGGTCATCGATATCGAGCTCAACGCGGTCAACGATAACCCAATCATCTTCACAGAAGAAGGTTCCGACGAATTTGACGTCATCTCTGCTGGAAATTTCCACGGGGAACCGATCGCTTTTGCCGCTGATTACATGAAGCTCGCGTTAACTGACTTGGGCAACATGAGTGAGCGTCGTATTGCCCGTCTCGTCGACGCTGATTGTAATCAAAGTGTCCTGCCGATGTTTTTGACCGAGTATGGTGGCTTGCAAAGTGGCTTTATGATCGCGCAGTACACGGCGGCGTCATTGGCGTCTGAGAACAAATCCCTTGCTCACCCTGCAAGCGCCGACAGTATCCCGAGCAGCGCAAATACAGAAGACCATGTGAGTATGGGGGCGATCGCGGTACGCAATCTGGAGAAGGTGCTCAATCACGTCGAACATATCGTGTCTATTGAGTTGATGGCGGCGGCGCAGGGCATCGATTTCCGTCGCAAGAGGATGGGACGACCTGATGCTGCACTTGGCGCTGGGACATCAGCGGCGTATGCGTGTCTGCGTGAGGCTGTTCCATTTGTCGATGAAGACGTCTATTTTGCGCCACTGATGCAGAAGGTCAAAGACCTCGTCGAATCAGCAGAGATCAAACTACGTGTCGAGCAAACACTCGAAGGAGCTGACTGAGAAGATGTTCAAATCATTCCCGCACCCCACACAAGATGTCCTCCCAATGGAATCTCCACGTACATGGTTACCGACGCCAGAGCGCTTGACTGAGGCTTGCCAAGAGGCGATTATTTCCGGTCCTGACGGTGACTTTGTCGCTTCTCTGGAAGGGTTGGGGTGTCCACCAGAAGAGCTCCTTGTGACACCATTCTCTGCGAGAGTGGGGGCGATGGCAGCGGCGAAAGGTCTCTCCTTTTTTCACCATGAGCTGCGCGGTCGACTGCCTGTGCCTGACGCGCTGATGCCTGAGGTCGAAGTGTGGGAATCTGGCGGGCTTCCTGTGTGGCAAGAGGGTGTTCTTATCGAGCCCAAATACTTCTCGTTTTTTTTGGACGCACCCTTTGTTCCTTATAATCCAAACTACCGCAGAAAGTGGCGGGCACATGAGTTGATTCATAGCCTCTCAGGGTTTTTTTGGCGCCCTGATATGACGCGCTTTGAATGCTATATGGGCGCGCGACTGGACGAACTCTTACCGATTGTACACTGGTATGGGCTAGATGAGATGTTCCGGCCTCGCTGTGAGAAGCACATTGGTAAACGTCTGTATCGCGATCTTTGTCCTGATTGTGAAGCGCTCGCGCGGCCATTTTGGGAACATGATGAATCATTTGTCGACGCCCAGAGTGAGACGGCGACACTTTGGGCGAGGCGCGCACATGACCACTTTGCAGAAGAGTGGGATGCGATCATCAAAGAGTATGAGACTGGCCAAAGGGTCGAGACGCCACGAGGCCAATTGAACGCATCCTCTGATGCTGTTGGTTATTTGATGAGTCATTGGCCTCGCCTGACTGCGTGGTCGTTTGGTTCGTGGGTCGAGCTCTTTTTGCGCGATGGAGTGGATTATCATTCTTCTGTGAGTGGTTACATGGGTGCTATCACCGATGTTTCCAAGCAATTGTTCACAGGTGAATGGGCTGCATCTTCGACACAAGCAGAGGCGATGAGAGCACGTCGTCTGTTGCAAGATATTGGCGCGAGGACCTTTTTGGCGCTGGAGTGGTTACCGGAGCATGCAAGGTCCACACAGCGGATTGAAGACGCGATGATGCCGCTCCTCGAATCGGCTGCTTCTTTGTCTCATGAGCTACTTGAAAAGCCCACATCGATTGAAAAGCTGGATGAGCTGGTTTCTACTATCTTCACGACATTCCAGTCGCAATTTGGCAACCTCGAAGGTGTCCCTGAAGAGCTCAAGAGCAATTTTGTGGCCTTGGGAGTAAGCTATCGTCATCATGCGTTGTCTGGACTTCATGATGACGTGGAGGCTGCCGGCCTCTCTTTGATCCGCGAAGGTTTGCTTACTGCGGCGCCTGCGCGACATGGGACACTTGCACCACTCTTGGAAGACGACGTCTTACGTGCTTTTGTCCGCTCCGACGTCTTTTTGGGAGAAGGGCGATTGCTTCAGCGTTTGGTCTCTTGGGTTGAAGGGTTGCCTGCTGAGCAGAGAGCGTGTGATGCGCAAAGTCTGGAGCGTTTGCAATTTGAAGCGTGGTTGCGCAACGAGCCTATCCAAGACAAAGAAGCAAAGCACTTCTCAGTGTTGGTCGAAGATGTCCAGGACATCTCAGAAGGTCGTGGTGAGTTTCGTATGCACCATACGTTTCGTTGTGCTGCGTGGAGCGCGAGTTTGATTGAGGAGATCCTTGGGGAGGTGATTGAGGGAGAGCGTGCTGTGTTGGGGGTGATTCATCGTGGTGGTGAGCAAGCATTGTCGTTATTTGGTGACACAACAGAAGAAGTCATCGCTCATATCCGCTCTGGTGTATCAGCAAAGGACTGGCTGGATGAACGGTATCTCGAAGATTTGGAGATCTTGCTGGAGAACGCTTTTGTGTGTTGGTTTCCTGTGCCTCGTTGATCCTACCTGTTGATAGATCATCTTCTTTTCGCTTGCGTAAAAGATACTTTGCACAGGGTTGATTTGTGGTATGCTGCCAGTCAAATCTACTCATCGTCCAAGTGTACTCCGACAAGAGCGAAAAGGAGAGTGAATGAAAAGGCAAGGCCGGTTCTTTGTTCTAGCGTTGTTGGCGTCATTTCTTCCGATACATACGAGCGCGCAAGCCGATCCCTGTGGGATGGTGCCGCCTGTGTATACGGGAGGTGGCGACCCGATCAAGCGTGTTGGGCCCCAAAAAACGTACGTTTTCTACAGAAAGGGGGTCGAGAGTTTTGTGATTCGCCCTGGTTTCTCTGGAAAGGTCGACAACTTTGGGATGTTAATTCCGTTTCCATCTCCACCTGCCATTCGTAAAGTCCCCGATCATATCTTCTCACACATCAGCGCGGCCATCGACCCACCCGAAGTGATCGTCAGGCTCTGGCGAAGACGCCATCGTAGGTATCGGAAGATGTCAATCAAGTTGTCTCCTGCACAACCCACCGAGAAGAAACTGGCTGTTGATGCTGTTAAGGTGCTCAAACAAGAAGCGGTCGGTATGTACGAAGTCGCGGTCTTGCAAGCTGGGAGTCCCAAGGCGCTGAAAGGTTGGATGGCGCGTCATAGCTACAAGTACCCCAAAGGGATGGACAAAGTCACTTTGGATTACATCAAGGCCAAGTGGTGTTTTGTGGCGGTTAAAGCGCGCGTTGCTGGTAAAAAGAGCGTCACACCTCGTCCTGGTATGAGAAGCGCAAAGGCGAAGTTTCCGAAAGGTGGTTCTTTCACTGGGAACGTTCAGGCGATGGGATTTCGTTTTCGTACGAAGAGGCTTGTTGTGCCGATGAGGTTATCAGCGTTTAACAAAGGTCGATTGCGCAATATCGTCTATCTGTTGACAACAGGACCTCGTCGAATCCGTTCGATCCCCAAGCGATATGTGATGAGACAGCTCAGGGGGCGACAATTGTATGATAACGTCACAAAACTGTTGCCGATTCGCGTGCTCGGTGGGACTGTCGCGAAGATCCCTAATTATCGTTGGCCTTCTATCCAAAGGCGACGAAATCCAGTGCCCAAAAATGGTCTCGCGAGGGATCTGTTCGCTGGTGATTTGATGTCATCACAGATTGGTAAACTCTCCCTACCCCACGAAGAGAGAAAGAAGATGCTCTTACGTATAGGTGAGCGTCTGGGACTTCGTGGTAAGCATCTTGATAGACTCCACCGACAGGCCATCCGGGATCAGACTGAGCAAACGACGAAGAAGTCCCTCCACCTATTAAAAAGAATGACCCTGACTGTTGTGGATGGTGATTTTCCACGCGAAGTCATCGCGAAAAAGAACCTCACCTTTGCCTACTACAAGATGCCTCCTGCGAACAACGACAGTACCAGCTACAACGCCCGTCGATTAGGACCTGGGAGCAGAGGAAGGGGGGTCGTCTCTCGTTATGCTGGACCCAAGAAGTATCGCGTGAAGCCTAAGCAGAGTATCGCGCAGAAAGCGCCTCCTCGTCGCAAAATCAAGAGAAGACGTGCGCGTTTCTTTTACAAGTTGATCGATCAGATGCAAGACGCCAAAAAGGTGAATGAAGCGGTCCAAAAGATCGTACGAGCTGGAAAGCAGTCGATTCCATTCTTGTGGGGGGAGGTCGTCGAAGGTGTTGATCTCGTCCGTCGTGGTTGGTCGATTGTTGCGCTCACGGAGCTTTGGAATTCGAAACTTAACAAGCAGGTGACGGCTCTTCATCAGGATCGCAAGCAGCCAATCCTCGTGAGGACGTGGGGGGCGGCGGCAAGGATCCAGCAGACAAAGACGATCAACGACTTGATCGCGTTACGTTCACTTGGATATCGTTTTCCACCGACCAAGCGACCGATTCGCAAGAGGTTGCTCGCGTTGTTGCCACCTCTACGTTCGCTCAATACGAAAAAAATGCTCTCGATGACATCGAAGTTTCCGATGTTGCGTAAGCGCTTCTCCCGGATGATCCTGAAGAAGCCACCCAAAGACCTCGTTCATGTAATGTTGACAGCCAAAGACAACAAAACACGTCGCCTAGCTGCAGGTTATATCGCTGCGATGGCACCTCGACGCTGGCCTCGCTGGAGACGTTGGAGACGCCCCAAGCCTATCGTCAAAAAGAATTCTAAAAAGGAGCGAGCTTTGCTTCGCAAGGCTCGAAAGGTCGGAGATGCGATTGCTGATGGTGTGTCCTTTACCAAAGGCGCGAAGAAAACGCCTTGGGATGGTGGTGCGTTGTTTGTTCCATCGATTGACTGGCAAAAACCACAGGCCAAACGGCTCGTTGGTCAGCTCATTCGTTGGTATGTGTGGGCAGAGCTTCATAAAAATACCGGCCTTCAGCAGCAGATACATAATAATATTCGCAGTTTGAGCCTCGCGAGAGCGGCGGGGTATCGTTCACCAGGTTGGCGGCGAGCAGGGATCTCGACATGGTTACGTATTTGGAAACAAGCGGCCGGTTGTCGCGAGGTCAAGCAGATCTTGCGCCAACAGTGGGTCTCTCAGAGTCCAAGTTCCTCCCAACTTCTTGAGCGTTTGGGTTGTCGTTAGTGAGAGGAGATAGATGATGAAGACCATTCAAACGTATTGGTGGTCAGGTTTCTTGGTCGCTTGTGCTGGCTTGCTTCTGTTTGGGGTGTCGGATAATTCGTGGTTTGCGATGGATGTTGAAGCGAAGAAGCAGACGTCTACAACGCAGCCTACGAGTCGTCCTGTCAAGGTTGCGACATCGCGTCCGACGAGCCGCCCTGTGTTGGCTGACGAGCTAAAGCCACCTCAGAAAGGCGATGAGAAAGAGGATTGTGATACAGGTTGTGGTGCTGTGAAGCCAAGCACCATTCCCAAGTTGACGCGGCAGATGTATGACACATATATGGCAAAGTATGCCGAAGAAGCCCTTGTGGCAGGTTCTCCCGGACTCGAAGGACTTTTGTTTTACGGATACAAGACACGCAAGTGGCTTGAGAAGACGCCCCCAAAGCGTCTCTCTGCAGAGCGTTTGGCGTTTTTGAAGCAGGAGTTGTCACGTGATCATGTGCGGATTGGGCTTCGTATTGTGAACAAGAGGGGTGAGAATCGCGTGTATATCGCACCCAAACGTGTCCCAATACATGGTCATTACACATTGTATGCGGATAAGCACCCTGGGATTCCACAGCCATCTTTTGGTGGGAAACTCAAGCGTGTCGGTTTGTATCACATCTGGGTCCGCATATGAGCGGAGGGAACCCACTTTGTGGCAGGACCGTGGTTCACGGTTCAAAAAAGCGGTACGCAATGGACAAAGCTCGACACCATCACTGTAAGTGATGGGAAAACTCACGAAACTGCAGACGTCGAAATCCAAGTCCAATTCGACAAGTGAAATGGGCTTAAGGGGATGTTTACACCGTGTAAACAGGGAGAGTTTATACTGGTTCTAGGGGGGTTGTGCTTGTGTCTTCGCAAAATACATCCACCCCTTCAACAAACCTCTCCATCCTCTCGAAGGGGGAGCATTTATACTGTATTCACGGGGGATACTCGAATGCTGATCCAGGGGCAGTTGCACTTGTGTCTTCGCAAAATGCACCCGAACATACGATTATAATCCCTCATGAATATACGTATGTCGCAAGCGACATCCTCCTAACGCTCGATTGCTCGGTAAACATATGCGGTTGTCATTTGCTTCATTCACTTTGCAACGACCCCTTCTACAAACCTCTCCATCCCCCTGAGCCTTCGGCTCTTCCCCCTT
>PCBK01000048.1 GCA_002731275.1 Deltaproteobacteria bacterium
AGGAGTAGACAGGTGTCTGTTTGTTCGGCTGTTCTTCCGACAAAGCCTTCGACTTTTCCCGATTTTGTCATGGTTGTGAACCAAACACTGCTAATCGATTTTCTTTGTGGGTATGCATCTTTGTCTTTGGTGTAGAAGATGTCGCTAGAATCTTTGCGGTAAAGGCACAAGGTCGCTGAGGTCTCGAAGACAAGGGTTTTGTACCCATCCTCTATCGGCGCATCACAAGATGGGAGAAGAATGGAAGAAACAAGAAGAAAAAAGAAGAAGGTTTTTTTCATGTTGTGTACCCTCGGTTTATTGGCAAGCGTGCGTTTTTATGGAGAGTTCGCTACCAGAGTTACGAACTTTGGCACTGAGCTGGTAGCTTCCTGTACTTGACGCACTGTAGGGCTCGACAACGATGAAATACCAGCCTGTTCGTGGTGCTACCAGTTGCACTCTTGATGCCAGGAATGCGATACTACCATCGTCGTCTTTGACCAAGTAGCTGTTTTTGTTTTCTACAGGATCCATATACCCAGGATCGTACGATGTTCTCATCAATCCCCTGATCCCAGGTCGCTTGTGACTTGTAATGACTCCAAGGCTGGGATCGGTAAAGCTAAGTGGCTCAGGGCGAATACTCACAACTGTATCGGCTGCACCTGAGAGTTTTGATGTTTCAACGATGATCTGGTTATGTTTTTGCGCAAAAATACGAAAGAAACGCTCTTTGTCATCCGGCATTTTTGCAACGATGCGAGAATTTGGACCTGATGATTGTAACTCAAAAGCCCCCCAAAAGTCTTTGGTATCAAGTTGGACACTCTGGTTGTTGCCTGTGATGTAGTAAGTTGGTGAGCGAAGTTCTGTATCTTCAAGCTCGGCTTTGACTTGAAGAGAGAACGAGCCTGTGACTTGGTTGGATGAAACAACCTTTACGTAGTACCACCTGCCTGAGGGGAGCTCCACATCGAATTGGACGGTTGCGCCTGGACTCGCTGAGGTATGGATGGTGACCAGACTGGTTCCATTTTCCTCGAAAACGCTGACCTCCAAGGATTGTCCAGTCTCTGGTGTTGTTGTGATGGTGTATTTCTGTGTACCGTTATTTGCGCCGCTGCTTGGTGATGTTGTGAAGAAACGGAGCGTGTCCACGTCTGATGCGCTATTGATTGTCGCGGTGTATTGTGTGTCGTCTACCAAGACTGGAGTGGCTTCTCCATTCATGTTGTTGGGTTCGGGGTCGCTGCTCACGTCACTCAACGTCAATGTGTAGGGACCTGTGTTGAAAGTGCTTGAAGAGGACTTTTTGACACTTGCCATATACCACCCTTTTTCAGGGGCTGTGAACTCGATTGTGTTCGCATTGATCGTCGTCGTAGAGAGGACACTTTCGTTTGGAGAGTAGACAGTGACATCTAACACGATCTGTGTGGGATCGACGCTCAACCTGTATCTTTTTTCAAACGGCATGTAAAAGAAGAAGAAGTCAACGTCATTTTTGTAGTCAATGGCGCTTTGGCGGGTTGCCCAAAAGCGATCGGGGTGGATGTCCACAGTCGTTCCTGGCTCGATCATGTGGGCTGCCCCAGCATGATTGCCGAAATCATCGGGGGGAACCAAGCAGCCGTTTACTGACACGTTGTCGCGAAAAGCTTGCCAGATTTCCTTTGTGTACTTGCCTCCTTCCCATGCGTGGTTTGCTGCCAACATGGCTTGATAGTGGCTGTTTGCGTTTGTTGTCGAAGGAAAGGGCCAAGCTGCTCCGCCAGAGACTATAGCAGAACAAGATGAAGTTCCTGCACAACCCGGTGAGCTTTGATCTGCGTCTCTGATAAAACTCGCGTTGCCAAAGTCTGTGAAAAGGCCATAACCCACAACAAGGCCAACGCTCGGTTTTTTACCAATGAGCAACTCCATCCCGATATATGTCCGCTCCCAAATTGTTCCGTTAGCGTGGTTTTTACAACTTGGTGAATAGTTACCACCTGGACAAATTATCGGGCAATTGTAGTCCTGGGGGTATTTACCGTACGAAGAACCTATACGCTCCAACTTTGCATATCCCCTCGTGAAATGCGAAATAGAACTCCCTATATAGTTTGCTCGACCTTCTTCGGCGGCATTTGACTCCTTAGGATGGGGGACTTGGACCAATCCACCACCAAATACTCCCAAATTGTCTGCAAGAGCATGCATGAACTCGTGGTAAACGACTGCGTAACCCCATTCCCAGTAATAACGACCAAAATCCTCTCCTGTGTTGTAAGGGACACCAAAGCAGTCATTTTTATTTGGGTCGATGCCGATTATTTTGGAGCTTGTGTAGAAAATCCCACAAGGAGCCAGCGTTGGATCAATTTGGTATTTGACACTTCCCAGAGAGTGGAAGTAGCCCAAGTTGAGCACAAGATCGAGCATGTAGTTGAGGTGGTAGTATGTGTCAAAAGTAACTCCCACATGATCGCACCCTGCGCTGTTGCACAAACAAAGCGGATTTGTTCCACTCTCACAACTTGTGTCGTAACTCAATCCCACATACGGAAGTGAAGCAAAGGTTGTAAATTCGGAGTGTCCATCAACATTTGTTGCTGTGCTCCCTGATGGAACATACCGAATAAATCCAGCGTTGCAAGATTGAGGGCCAGAGATGCACGAAGCCGTTAAGTTAAAGTTGACTGTGCCATCGTTTGATGTGGAGGTCGTATTGTATTTTCCGTGACATCCACATCCCCCACAATCATTTTGATCATACCACTCTTCAACTGTTGCATGTGGTAACTTGCAAAGCGATGTTCCCTTCTTTTCCGAGATCTGTGTAGGGACGAATGCATGAACTTGTGCTGTACCCGAGTAGTTTGGACAGGATGCATAGTTGGCTTTGAGTTTTATCTCTTCGGTGTCATCGTAGACAAGTAACTTCTGTGGTTTGTGTTTTTGTTTTGCGTTGTAAAGAGTACTCTCCCAACAAGGACGAAACTTCTTCTGTTTGTAATCAAAGACGAACACCTTCTCTGAACCTTGGACAACAAAGTCAGCTCCTTTGGTTTTCGCAAGCTGTTTGATCCGAGCCTGAGCCAATTTGAAGGATGGGAGCGTTGCCTTTGTGATCCTTCTCCAATTGGCTACCAATCGCTTCAGCTCAAGCTGTTCTCCCTTTTTGTTCATAAAAAACCGAAAGAATTGGTGCTTGACGCGAAATCCATTGATTCGACGTTTGCATGTCAAAATCGTTGAAGATCTGATCTTCAGCGATTTGCATTCATCAAGCTGTTGTGATGCCTCGTTACCCCAGAGAGGGTACTTTTTCAAAAAGCCTTCGGCAAGACTTTGGGGAGAAAGTGTTTTTTGTATGTAGGAGATACGGTTGAGGAAAGAGATTCTTTTGCTCTCAGAACCAACCCTTACGATGGGGTGGCTGGAAGCTTGAAGCAGCGATTGTAATAGAAGCTTCTCGTTTTGTTCGAGTCTCGCGATGTGAGTTGCGTTGCGTTGGGTTCTTGTTGAAAATGTTTGGGGGGCGGGTTTGGTGGGCAGTGTCTTGTTTTTTCTCTGGAGTTTTAGTGTTGCGTACAATTTCTTGAGCTCTTTGTGGTTGTTCTCTCGTTTGTATTTGGCAAACAATGAGTAGAGATCACTGCTGAGAGTCTGAGAAACAACAGAGAGGTTGTTTGTTTGGCATGAGCACATGAATGCGATGATGAGCAGCAATGAACCGAGCTTGATACGTCCCATCACATTCCTCCCAATCTTGTGGGGGTTGATGAGCTGGTTCGAACACCAAGGGGTTCAGACTCATTCAGGCAAATCCCTCAGAGGGATTTGCCTGAAAATAGGTTGGATGTGTTGTATTCTTCAGCGAACATTGTTTGGACCTCCGAAAATGTTGTTGGATATATGTCTTATGCCTGCGCCGAAGTCTTAGTCAATGATATCGATAAGAGTATCTTCCGCGACCCTGTATGTCAAGTTGGTTTTTATCGAATCCTTCCATGCTTATCTATTCACTCGATGCCTCCAAAGTCTTTCCTCTTGACTTTCTGAAAAGGATGTTGTTTTATCTTTGCGAATCCAGCATGTTTACCCTTTTACAAAGTGGAGGCTTTATGTCAAAACCAGATATCTCGACGCCTATTACTATTGTTCTCAATGTCTTGCGCTCTCTCTCGGCATGGTTCAAGGCGCACAAAATGGTGTTGCGTCACGAGCTTGAAGATTCTTACGATGGAGAGAAGAAGTCCATACAACTCGCTGATGGTTTGGAGCAGGCACAAGAATTGTTTCAGAATGAATCTGGACAAGATGCTATGGTTACCGAAAAGAGACACAAACAAATCCAAAAAATGGGCGTGCTGTATCGCAGCATTTCCTCTTCTGTCAAGCGAAGAGCCAAGGAACAAGGCACGAGCCAACGGATGCTCAAAGACTTTCAAATCGGCTCACCATCTCGTATACGTACCGTCACGAAGGCACAAGACTTTTTGAGGGAGCTAAACAAAGCGATCACACTTCACGAAGCCGCGCTCTCAAAAACAAAAGACCGAACATCCGAGTGGTACAAGGAAATCAAAGAGCACAGACAAGCCTTTGAGGAACTCGCCAAGGAAGATACAAGAGAAGACCTCGAAACCACATCCGCCAAACGCAAACGAGATGGATTACGCGAAGAGTCTATCTCCTTCATCGATGATATGGAACTTGCTGCGCTCGCTGTTGGGCACATCGACGCTCTTCCCTACGAAGAATTGCAAATCATCTTCTCCTCACAAAACCCCAAATCCCCCACCAAAAACAACGACACAAATACCCAAACTCCTGAAACCACGACGAACACAAACCCCTCAAACACAGCGCCTTCAGACGAAGATAAAAACAAGGACAAGTGAAAGTCTTGAGCTGTCGTGGAAAACCCTCTAAACCATCTCGTAGGCTTCCTTACGTATCAAGTAGCGCTCAGTAAGCACCTTGCACAATCGCTCACCCTCATCGTAGAGGGAAGTCGCACCTTGCACGCTCCTTGAACCTATTTGCACTGAAAAGTAAGCTCCGTGTACTATTCCTCATCAACGTGGTAGCGCACAGAAGTCATGTCGTAGCACTTTTTAGGCCATTTTTCTGCTACCAGATGGCTTCGGAGGTGTACTTTACGCTTACTTTTTGCGACGATGTCATTCAAGTCCTCTGCAATATCACTCTTGGGTTCGACGATCTCTCTGCGTGACACTACGACATGCTTCAGGAAGCTTTCCACGTAACTTCTTTTTGTGACAACGTCTATCAAGACGTCTACGATCTGTTTTGGCTTGACTACCAAAAGCATATCCCCCCTTCAACATGGTTCTTGGGCATGACGCGCTCTCTGCGGGACACTACACCACACCTCCAGGAGCCTTTCAATGGCTCTCAGCCATTTCCAACACTCCTCAAACAACGGAAAGTGAAACATTTGATGTTCTGAAGGGAGCCGTGGCATACTGTGGGTGTTTTGGTATTGCATGTATGGAGTGTTGGATGGAAGATTGGATAGAGTTGGCCCGAAAACAGCGGTCAGAGAGACAAAGTCAACGTCAGGTAGGCTTCATTGTCAGGTTGTGGTTGCTCATGAATCTCGTTGGAGTGGCTGTCTTGATGGCATATTTACCATAGACAAGGAGGCAGAAGGCCCGGTCCTTCAGGGCCGGGATGAATGCCCCCCCTTGCTTTTGTTCCTTTTTCTTTTTTGCTTGCACAAAAGTANAGTTCATGTTATNAAACCTTCATTCTTTCCTACTCAAGAAGGGTCTTTCACGTGTCTACCAAAACTGCCAAACAAAAAAAACAAAGTGCTACACGAAAAGCCACTCTTGAACGACGAAAAACTCAGCTTTGTCGTACCTATGAACTTAAAATCGATACCTCTCGTTTCTCCAAAAAGACAAAAAATCACTTCATCTTGTTATTTTTGCAAGCAAAATGGTTTCGCAATGCGGTGATTGCAAGTGAAGACCCCTTCACGTTCGATGAAAAAGTCAAGTCAGTAAAGGTCAAAGTTGGTCAACTCTTTGAAGACAGAAAACTCACACTCCTCAGCTCACAAATGAAACAGTCTCTTTTGTCGCAAGTGCAAGACGATATTTGCGGATTGTCTGCAAAAAAGCAAAATGGTGGCAAGGTTGGAAGACTCAAATTCAAATCGTTTGTGAACTGCATTCCTCTCAAACAGCACGAAAACACCTACACTCTGACACGCAAGCACGGAAATAACGGTCGATTGCATCTGCAAAAATGCAAACAAACATTGCGTGTTCGTGGGACCAAACAAATCCCCGAGGATGCGGAAATCACGACCGCAAAACTGCTCAAAAGAGGTGACGACTACTTCCTACATGTCAACTGTTATCGATTCAAAAAGACCGTTTCCCTCGAAAAATGGGAGAAGAGAGAGAAACTTGGCCTGGAAACACGCCATGAAATCGGAATCGATCTGGGTATCGCTTCGCAGGTGACGTGTTCCAACGGATTGAAGGTCAAATACAATCTTCCAATCGATGAGAATATTCGTAAATACGCAAGAAAAGTGAGCAGTACTGAAAAAGGTTCGAACAATCGGAGAAAAGCAAGAGTCAAACTGCAAAGAGCGTTTGCAAAACACAGAAATCGAAAGCAAGAGGTGATCAACAAGTTGGTCTCTTGTCTCGATTTGTTTTGCACGGATATTTGCTATCAAAACGATTATGTGGCTGGCTGGCAGAGAATTTGGGGGCGTACCATTCTGGAAACATCGATTGGTGGGTTGTTGGGCAAGGTAAAAACGTTGCCAACATCGAGAGAAGTGGACAGATGGGAGGCGACAAGTCAAAGATGCCAAAAGTGCTCTGAAAAAACAAAGCATGCGTTGTCAGCAAGGATATTTCGGTGTGGTATATGCGGTCATGAGGAAGAGCGGGATGTACATGCAGCGAAAAATATATGCCGGGTAGGGATGACTGAGGGCGATGAGCCCGAGGTGATTGGTGATGTGGTACATGCGGAACGTGTGGAACCAGCCTACAAAACGCCTGTGGACATGAAGACCGCTGCGATGATGTTCGAGGTGTTGAAAAACATCCCGTTCGTCAAAGTAAGTCTTGTGGTTGAAGCAGGAAGCTGAGACTCCGATTTTTCGGATGTTCTCGGAAGCTCGCTCCTTTAGGGGCGAGTCGTTCACTCTCTGTGACTTCGCTCCACAAAAGACAGGCGATTGTACTGCGGGCGTGTACGGTCGGGTGATGGAAGAGATAGAGCAGCAACGCGATCGCTTTTCGCGAAGAAGGCAATCTGATCTCTTG
>PCBK01000049.1 GCA_002731275.1 Deltaproteobacteria bacterium
GCAGGGCGTTGCATCCCCCTCTCACCAACGCAAAGCGTTGGATCTTCCTTGAAAACCTATCGGTTTTCTTGGATAGAATGGCTGATGACAGCCATTCTCTACGGATGCATCAAGGGACTTGGTTGCAAAGAGGAAACGGGATGGTTGCTGTCTGCATGGGTTTTTGGGGAAGGAGAGGAAGAAGAGCACTCTCAGTCGGGCTTTGCCTACCAGTTTCCTCAGTTCGAACTGCGCTTTGCTTCGGTCGATAAGGGAAGCGGTGTCAAAATAGGAAGTTGGCCCCCCTCAGATAGGCTTCGCCCGCCAGCTCCCCCTGCAGTTCAAATTCGTTAGCAAGGGGAGCGATGCAAGAACCCCCTCAGTCCGATCTATCGCTCGTCCAGCTCCCCCTGCAGTTCAACTTCGTTGGCAAGGGGAGCGATATATATCAAACGATATATCGCGATACAAACGAACATTTCGTATATATGGGTAGAATGGTCCCTCCTCTCAACCCTTTCGAGAGGAGGGAAGAGCCGGAGGCTCAGGGTGGAGAGTTTGTTGAGGCGGATGATTGCAAGTGAAGACGCAAAAAACCCACTGTAATCCCGCAAGCAACCGAGGAATCCAAGGATATGGCCTTGCTATATCCGCCTGAAAGTGAGGGATGAAATAGGATGGTCAGGGGAGTTTGCGGAGACACAAGTGCAACGTCCGCCGGAACAGTTATTCGAGTTTTCCCCGTGTATATAGGTTGATTGCCCCCTCCCATCGAAAGGCGGAGTGGTGTTAAAGGCAGGTCTTCAGACCTGCCTCATTCCGAACGATGCGATGCTGCAAGCATCGCGTACCTTATCCATAGGCCCAGGTTTTAACCTGGGTGAACGGCCATTCGTATCCCAATATCCGCGCGTATATGATTACGTCCCCCAATATCCGTACGCATATGGCCATCCGTATCCCAATATCCGTGCGTATATGATTTGATTCGTATCCTTCGGGGGCGTTTCCCCAATGAACGTTTCTGGAGACGGGTTCATGGATTGAATGATTGTGTGGAGGGATTCGTTTGGTTGGTATCATCCGACAACCGAGGTTTCTCCAAGAGGTTTGTAAGCTTCTTAAAGGGAGCACAAACTCTTCGAAGAGGCTGTAAGATTTTCACGAGGGCTGTATAATTCTCGGAGGCGTTTGCAAGGTTCTCGCAATATATTGCAAGACTCTCTGAGGGGTCGGAAGTTTTTTGGAGGCGTGAGAAGCTGCTCACATGATCTTGTAGGCTTTTGGTCGAATACTGCAAGGGTCTCGGATGAACTTGCAAGCACTTACAAGCGATTCCAGAGATCTTGCAAGAAGCACAAACAGCATAACAGGGGATGATCAGATCTTACAAATGCCCTGGAGACTCTTGCAAGACTCTCCGAATGTTCTCGGATGTATCAAAATCCATACGAACCCCCCAACAAGCTCCACAAAGAACCCAAAATCCGTTACAAAGGCGCAGTACAACCTTTGGATGTCTAGAGCATCGGATGGAATTCTTGTGTTCGCTTTTTTCCATCCAACGGCCTTATTCTTGGGTGGATGGTGGGGGTTGAGGTGGAGCGATGGTCGGGTTGAGTGTTTCGAAAATACCTTGGAGTTCCAAGTACGCTTCAGGAGCATGATCAACGACAGCAAGCGCAGCAAGCTCCATATCTTCGATAAAATCGACGCATACACCCCTTGCCTCATCTCTTGCAAGTCGGGCATCGGATGTCTCCGTTTTTTCATCGAGTTTCTTTTGGGTTGAGTGCTTCAAACGATCTTCAAAGCCGCTGATTTTCTTCAACCAATCGGCGCTACGATCGTTGGTACCTTGGATATCTTTTCTGTGGACTTCGATCCCTGTTTCTAATTGGCGGAGACTCCCGCTGGCGACGCTAAATGAGCGGATTTGTGAGGGAGCGCTCACGTGGAAATCCTCATAAATTCGCTTGTGGTTCTTGTGTCCTTTGGTCCGGCGTTTGACCGATGCCCCGACACTTTTCACAAATGTTCTTATCTCGGTGAGCAGGTTATTTTGGGACGTCGTTTCCTTTTCATCGTCCTTGCGCTCTTTGATGAATACTTTTTCGTGTTTTTGGAGAGTATCGCCGTTTTTCTGGGCTTCTGCTTTGCCGTCATAGTTCGTACCAAGTTCGACACTTAGCGCTTTTTTGTGTTTGTCGTACCACGGACCAAGGGCTCGTGTCACATCAATGATCATATTCACGGGATCACTTTCGTAAGGTCTGGGCATTTCACCCCTCCTAAGGTTTGTATTTGTGAAGTTTCGTAGCTTACGAACATCACACCAAGTTGTCAAGAACAGATTCTCTTCTCAACTTTTTATCCTGCGATGTTAGCTGTCTTTCCTTCGAGCTAACGCCTTCAGAGATTTGTCAATTCAAATCTCTGAAGGCGCATTATACATAAAAAAAGCAAGGACACCAAAGAGTTGTGGTCTTTCACAAGGCTTTTGGCTGCTGGAGAAAAAAGGATGTAGCAAAACGCGAAGCATCTTGGCCCGACAGCAACCACGAAACGTAGAGAGACAAAAGCGAGCATCCTATTGGGATGCTCGCTCGTCGATGATTCATTGTCCAAAGTTGCCCCGCTCCCCATGACACAAAAGGAACAAGCACATGACCTACAACTGGAAATCAATAGATAGCAACTACAGCAACAGCCTGTCATCATTTGAGGGCGCATCAGGTGAATTAACAGCCGCTGTCGATGTGCCTACAAATGCAATCACCGGCACATTGGGTATGAGTTCGGACAAGTATTTAACGCTTGTTGATGGGGGGAGACTCAACTTGGGCAGTTCGGCGCTCACGGTGTATTCACCTTCAAACATCGACGCGCCGTCAGACATGAAGATAGTCACAGGAAGCGGCACGCTCAAATTCAGCGGACAGGGCGGTGTCGTGCATATGGGATGGTGGGGAGACGATGTTGCAGCTCTCCAGGCTGCAATTGATTCTCTTGAAAATGTAGGTGGTGGAGTCGTGATGCTTCCAGAAACAACGCTCTATCTCTCAGCATCACAAACAATCTCATGTACAAGCAACATCATTTTGCGTGGTCTTGGACACAGCACAGTCATCGCCAGCGAAAACTTGGCGAGAAGCAACCCACTGCTCAAAATAGATGAAGAATCCAACATTCTCATCGAAAACATCAGATTTGATGGAAACGGGTACACAGGGGACTACGGACACATTGAAGTAACCGGAGACTGTGATAACATCACCATTCAGAATTGCTTCTTTGAAGATGGATACTCTGGTGTGTGGTTCAAGCCAGGGACCAACAAAACCATCTCCAACATCACACTCTTCAACAACACCCTCGACGGTCTTGCCATACCCTTGTTTTTTGGCAACGAAGGCACAAGCCCGACAACAGGAGAAAGCACCAAGCAGATCAAGATCCTGAGTAACACCATCCGAAACGCAACGATCGAGAGCAGTACAGATCAAGGAATGGGGATTCGCATGTACCAGTCAACAACGGATGTCCTCATTGAAAACAACATGATTTTGAACAACGCTGCGAATGGCATTGAACTATTCATCTCAGGAGAGCGAATCGTTATCCTTGGAAACACAATCGCAGGAAATACCAAGAATGGTGTCTACATCAAGCGCGATTCCACAACAGACAGCAATTGGGAGACGGCAAAACAACTCCTGATTTCCGCGAACATCATCCAGGGCAACAGCGAAAATGGGATCGAAATCGAGACGACGAGTGATTTCAGACCCTACATGATTAACATCTCGTCCAACGATATCTTCGGCAACTCAGGTTATGGGATCAATTGCTATGGGATGTACGTGGACATCGTCAACAACAACATCTTCGGAAATGCTGTAGGAACCTCCGCCCACTACTACGGCGTCCGCATTTACGGAGCAGACGGTGTTCCATCCAAATATATCAACATCGCCAACAACTTGATCACAAACAACGGCGCAGCAAGCAAATCCGCCAATATCGGTCTTGTGATCATGGATTACGTCGAGTACGTCAACATAACAGGCAACATCATCACAACAGACACCGCCCTCCCCACAGCAAATCAAAACTATGGCCTCTGGGTTGAAGACAACACAACAGAGATCGTGCTCAAAAACAACAAGATCAACGGACACGCTGGAGCCAACTTGATCGTTGCAAATGGCGCAGACGTCAAGGGCGAACGAGTTGTTTGCAAGATCGGCTCAATCAATGCCGCAAACTCAGCTGAACATCCTATCTTTTCACCCGCATCCAACATGTGCTTGATCAGCGCAGCCTTCATCAACGCAGCCTCAGTGACCGGAAGTGCTTCGCAGTACGAGACTTTAACAATACTCAACAAGGGAACAGGCACATCGAGCAATACCGTCTGTGGAGTGAACCCACAATCGCTCACCGCGTTTACAACGACAGATCTGGGCACCCCCAACGCGACATACAAGTATCTCTCCGAAAATGAAACGCTCTGCTTTGGAAAAGCTCCCACGGGTGGAGGTCTCGGCCTCACCCACGCTGTGGTCATCTTGAATTACGTCACTTACTAAACTGGAATTGACAAAAGCATAAAAAAAGCAGACTCTTGCAAAGAAAAAAGGAGCCACGTACGATGTCGTTCTCATTTGAATCACTTAACGACGAATACAACAACAACCTCTACGATCTCAACAATGACACGGGTGAAAAAACGATCATCGTAGATCGCTCAACAACCTTGACGCAGGACACAGTGTTGCTGTCAGGTATCAAGCTCAAAGTCGTCGATGGAGGAACAATCAGCATCAACAACAATGTGACGTTGACAGTGGCCTTCCCTTCAAACATCGACGCACCTGTACTCAAAAGTATCTTTTCAGGCGATGGAAAGGTGACATTCACAGGAGGTGGGGAGGTGCATGTCGGATGGTGGGGCAGCACATCAGGTGATCTTCAAAGTGCGATCAACTCCCTCAAAGATGTTGGAGGTGATGTTCTTCTGACAGACATGAGTATCCCTGTCGAACTGACAACACAAATCGAAGGATTCAGCAACGTCAACTTACGCGGCGTTGGTTTCGAGTCCTACATTTACTCTGTGGGTGGAGGAAACAGACAAGAACCCATCATGAAGTTTACAGATGTCAACAATGTCACCATCGAGAAAATCCACATCGCAGGAGGTTCAGGTGCTCAACCACACATCTTCCTTGCAGGCAATTGCGACAATATCACGATTCAACATGGCTACTTCAACAATGGATACTCTGGTGTTTGGATGGACCCTGGTGCCAACAAAACGATCCAAAATGTCACGATCTTTGCCAATACAATGCGCGAGATGTCACACCCTATCAGTCTTGGTGGGACAGACGGAGAGATCACGACAGATCTGATCAAACTCGTCAAAGTCATCGGTAATTACTGCCATGCTGTAGGAGACGCAGGGTCTGACGGTATCAAACTACGCAAGAAGTCCAGTGATATTTTGATCCAAGGAAATGTTTTTGAAGGAACACCAGGGGTTCACGGAGATAACATTGCAAACAGTGGTGATGGTGCGGACTTGTTTGTCTCTGGTGAACGGGTCTCTGTGATAGGCAACCTCTTTTTTAACTTTGGAGTTCACGGCCTTGAACTCAAGACGGATGAGACAAACTACCCTCCAACCACATGGGGGAAAGGTCGACAAGTCATCGTCCGAGACAACATCCTTCATAGCAACTCAAACAACGGCATTCGCATCCTCACACAAGCAGGACAAAATGAGTGGCCCTATATGATCGATGTGCTTAGCAACTGCATTTACAAAAATGACTCATATGGCATTGAGTGCAGTGGTCGCCACATCAACATTGCCCATAACCAAATCTTCCTCAATTGCTTGGACATTAACGAAACATCGACAACTGGACTATGTGGAGTCTTGCTCAAAGCAAACCAAGAACTCGATCCCCCGCTGCCTTCAGAGTACATCACGCTCACCAACAACCTGATCGCAAACAATGGCAACCAAAACATGGGACTCAAGATCACAGACTATGTCCATCACGTTGAGGTGCTCAATAACATCGTGACCAACGATTCAGCTATCGGTGCAACAAACCAAAACTTCGGCATCAGTGTCAGCTCAAACACGACAAATATCCAACTCAAAGATAACCATGCAAGCGGGCACAACAACCTGATAAATGATAGAGATTTGGTCATAAACACAGGTGCAGGGGTCATCGGCGAAACGCTCACCTGTCAGATCGGCTCTATTGCCCAAGGCGATGAAGAAGAACACCCTGTCTTTTTTGCCCCCTCGAAGATGTGCCTTGTCTCTGTTCGCTTCATCAACGCAGAAGACGTCGACAGTAACGGAAGCGATTACGAGGCGCTATCCATTTACAACAAACACACCAACCAAGCCATCTTCTCTTTCTTCACCGACACCAAAGATATCGATGCTTTCAAAACCACCGACATGGAGATCGTCACGAGCAACAACAGTTCTCGCTATTTCGATGAGAATGATGTTTTGAGCTTCAAGAAAACAAACGTTGGAGATGGTAAAGCCCTCAACCAAGCTGTTGTCCTACTCAATTATGTCACGTACTAAAATACAAAATACAGTGTAATCTTTTTGTGTTTCGTGCGTAGAATCAAGAGTTGCCCACACTCCACAAAGGAGGCACCATGAATAAGCAACTTTTCTTTTCGCTTTTTTCACTCATCCTTTTGGGCTTACTTGCATGTGGCCTTCAAGCCGATGAATACACAACCCTCGGTCAACAGGTCATTGGAGATTGTAGTGTTACCCTCTCCAGCAACCCATCCTCCCCTCAAAACACCGGGACGACTATCACATGGACGGCATCCGCCTCTTGCATTGATGGCACACCTGAATACAAGTTCTATCTCCGCAACCCTGCTGGCTCTTGGAGTCTTCCACAAGATTGGTCTACTTCTCCGACCCTATCGTGGAATACAAGCAACCTCAAGAGTGGAACTTATCTCGTACAAGTTTGGACGCGAAGACAAGGACAAACCTCTGCCCTTGAAGGTGCATCTCCCTCCGCCCCCTTCGAGCTTACTGGAGGTATTGGAAATTGTTCGAGTGCTANAACCTCCAAAAGTGTGGAAAGTCCACAAGCTNTCAGTACAAATATCACCTTTCAATACACTGCGANTTGTGCTGGAGGGAGCGCAGAATATCTCCTCTACCACCGACCTCCCGGAGGAAGCTGGAGACTTGAACACTCTTGGCAAACGACTAATAATTTTGTGTGGAGCACCTCAAGTGAAACGACTGGCATTCACATTTTCCAGCTATGGACCCGAGCACAAGGAAGCAGTGAGCCCTATCAAGCGACAGATATTTTTTCCTACACATTGCAAGAGGGAAAATGCCATAGTCTCTCAGCGACGGCTAACCCGACAAGTCCACAAGCCAAGGGGGCGACGATTGCCTGGACACTTTCAGCGCAATGTGATGGAGGAATNACACCAGAATATCTTGTCTATCGACGCAAACCAAGCGGTTCTTGGGTGTTAGAGAGCAACTGGAACACAAACTCCACTTTCACCTGGAACACNACATCAAGCGAGACGGGCACACATGCCTTCCAATTTTGGGTTCGGGGTGTTGGTAGACCT
Organism: Deltaproteobacteria bacterium; assembly: GCA_002731275.1. Taxonomy (GTDB): domain Bacteria; phylum Myxococcota_C; class UBA6777; order UBA6777; family UBA6777; genus UBA6777. The sequence continues at coordinate 7,642 of PCBK01000049.1, forward strand.
GTCACCTATGATGCGGTGACTCCGACTGTTAACTATGAATTGACCTCACAAACGCCTTGGGTCAATTACATGACCAGCACTGATTCTCCCCCAACTCCCAGTGATATTGAGGTAGACACAAATGGAAACGTGATTATTGTTGGAGGTTTTACCAAAGATATGACAGCCGGTACAACTACGATCTCCGACCCTAGCCTCGGAGGTGGATTCATCGGCAAGCTAGACACGAACGGAGTATGGAAGTGGTTACTTCATGTTGGAAATCCACAATCTACAGTACATTACTCTCCAGACGTTGTATGGGGCATTACAATAGACACCAACAATAACATCTACATAACNGGTCACACAACAGACATCGTTTCCTTTGGTACAACAAGCCTCAATGGAACTTTTATTGCCAAGCTTGACACAAANGGCAATTGGATTTGGGCACANAAAACAAACACAGGGGTCATGAACGACATAGCTCTTGACACAAGTGGCAATATCTATACCACAGGAGAGATAAACGACAACATCGGTATCATGAAGTTCAACAGCAGTGGAACGATGCTTTGGAGTGCAAGTGGAATCAACACTAATTCCTCCGGCAAAAACGGCTACAATATTCTCATTGACTCTGTGGGAGCATCCTATATTATCGGTCAAGTAGAGGGAACCACAACCTTTGGCACTATTACGATAACAGCCTCCACAGACACGTATGTCATCGCAAAAGTAGACACCAATGGAAACTGGCTTTGGGTCAAAACTCTCCCTTCAAACGGCAACATTGCTCTGGACAGCCAAAAAAACCTCTACATCTCTGGTTACTTTTCTGGCACCCAAACCTATGGAACGACTCAAATAACAGCTCAAGGGACACAAGACTTATTCGTCGCGAAAGTGGACACTAACGGAAATTGGCTTTGGGCTAAATCTGCAGGTGGAAGTGGAGCAACCCTTTACGGACTTGACATCCATATCGACGACAATGACAGCGTCTTTCTCGCTGGTTCATTTTTTGGTGGACAGGTCAGTTTTGGTACAACACCACTCACCTCCGCAGGACTTGCTGACGTATTCATCGCTAAATTGGACACAAATGGCAACTGGCAAACAGCTATCCGAGCAGGCGACACCCAAGGCGAATCCATACAAAAACTCAAGGTTCGCCACGGACAAGCCCATTCGGTCGGCTACTTTAAAGGCCCCACAACTCTAGGAAACCTATCACTTCCTTCCACAGGCACAGCGACACAAACCTTTGTATGGCGACGTCCTGCTCCTTGAGAAACCACACTAAAAGCAACTCCCCCCGACGTTTACATGTGCAACCACCTCCAAAGCACACAATAACCCCTCCAACAGAGAGGGAGAGACAAGACCGAAATCCACATCCGAAGGACATTCATGGGACTTGGGGAGCACACTGAGGCGAGGGAGGAGTCAAAACAGCTCAATCCACTTTGACAGAGAAAGGCGTGAAGTTCGTATCAGTATCGAAGAAGTCTTCGTGTTCACGCTCCTTGAGAGTGTTGACGATTTTGTAGGTGAAGGGGGTGG
>PCBK01000066.1 GCA_002731275.1 Deltaproteobacteria bacterium
CCCTCCTCTCGAAAGGGTTGAGAGGAGGGATGTCACGAAGTGACAGGGTGGTGAGTTTGTTGAGGCGGATGATTGCAAGTGAAGACGCAAAAAACCCACAGCAAGCTCGAAAGCAAAAAGGAATCCAAGGATATGGCTTGCTATATCCGCCAGAAAGTGAGGGACGAAATGGTGGAATCAGGGGAGTTTGCGGAGACACGAGTGCAACATCCACCGGAGCAGAAATCTAGAATCCCCCGTATATATCGGATGAATGGTCCCTCCTCTCGAAAGGATTGAGAGGAGGGAAGAGCCGGAGGCTCAGGGTGGTGAGTTTGTTGAGGCGTATGTTGCAAAGCGCACGAAGCAAATCAGCCCGACGAGGGCGCTTGCTTTGGGCGCAAGTGCAACGTCCGCCGGATCAGATTTATAGCTAAACCCCGTACATATCGGTTGGTTGGTCCCTCCTCTCGAAAGGGTTGAGAGGAGGGAAGAGCCGAAGGCTCAGGGTGGTGAGTTTGTTGAGGTGGATGATTGCAAGTGAAGACGCAAAAAACCCACTGAAAGCTTGCAAGTAACCGAGCTTACCAAGGATGTCGCCTGCGACATACGCCTGAAAGTGGGGGATGATATAGGATGGTCAGGGGAGTTTGCGGAGACACAAGTGCAACATCCACCGGATCAAATATCTAGAATCCCTCGCATCTACCGTGTTTTTCAATCAATCAAAAACGATCTCTTTGGTCCAGCCATAGGGATCTTCTTTGACGCCGAATTGGATGTCTGTGAGCGCTTTGTAGAGTTTGGTGCAGTGTGGTCCTGGTTGTCCATCTGCGAGATAGGTGATGGTCTCCTGTCCCCAAGTGATGCTCTCAACTGGTGTGATGACTGCGGCTGTTCCACAAGCGCCTGTCTCGACAAACTGGAACAACTCATCGACATGGACAGGGCGTTGTTCGATGGTGTAGCCGAGGTCTTTGGCGAGTGTCCGCAAGGAGTCGTTGGTGATCGATTTGAGGATCGACTCAGATTGTGGGGTGACATATTTGTTGTCTTTGGTGATGCCAAAGAAGTTTGCGGCCCCAAGTTCATCGATGTATGACTTGGTCGCGTCGAGGTAGAGGGCTTCACCGTATCCATTGCTGCGTGCTTTGACGGTGGCTCTCATCCCTGCGGCGTAGTTTCCACCTGCCTTGGCTGTGCCGACACCACCGGGAGCTGCGCGGACGAGTTGGTCTTCAACGATGAGCTTGGTGGGGGTGAAGCCATTTTTGAAGTAGGGGCCAACAGGTGTGGCGAGGACGAGGAAGAGATATTCATCAGCAGGGGCGACACCAATACGTGCACCTGTACCAAGCAGAAGTGGGCGGATGTAAAGTGCTGCGCCTGTGCCGTAAGGAGGGATGAAGCGACGATTGGCCTTGACGACCCGCTCGACGGCTTCGACGAAGATTTCGACGGAAGGGGCCTGCATACTCAGTTGTCGGGCTGAGTGCTGCATTCTACGCGCATTGTCCTCTACTCGGAAGGACAATGTCCTACCATCTTGTGTCTCGTAGATCTTGAGGCCTTCAAAAGCAGCCTGTCCGTAGTGCAAACAGGACGCCGCGATATGAAGTGGCAGTTGTTCAGAGTCGGTCTCGATCCCTTGGTCCCATTCGCCATTTCTCCATGTATACCGCACATTCATATCTGTCTTTTGGTATCCAAAGGGCAGTGATGCGTAGTCCAATTGAGCTTTATCCATGGTTCCTCCTGGCAAAAGAATGTTGACGAAAGATATTCTTTTCAGACCTCTGTGTCGTTGTGAGGGGAGGAATGAAAGATGAACATCTTGACTTTTTCCTGTATTGTCCTATGACAATAAGGATGACAATGTTGTCATTTGACTATTATAGAGCATAAAGATGAACAGTAAAGTAGGACAATCCATTTTCATTGTCAGCTTTGGACGTGGAGAGGATTGTCAGGTGACAATCGACAAGGCGCAAAAAGAGCAACATCCTCTATATATGCAGATCGCCGATGGGGTTGTGCGGTTAATCCGGGACGGTCAACTTCCGGATGGTGCGCGTTTACCTACTGTTCGAGAACTTTCACAAGGCTTCGCTGTGACGCGTGTGACGGTCCAAAACGCGTACAATGAGTTGAAGACCAACGGCTGGGCTGACGCGACCATTGGGCGCGGGACATTTGTCACCTTTGCGCAGCCTGTCCACTCTGAGACGATAGAGATCGCGGTCAACAAAATGACCCCTGACAGGGTGATGGCCGATCTGAGCGTGATCAAAGAGAAAGAGGACATCATCTCCCTCGCGATGGGTGAACCCGATCGAGCATTGCTCCCTGCCAAGGCTTTCATGAAGACCCTTCGACAGCTCGAAGCTGACGCCAATGTGCTCTTCTCCTACGGCCCATATCAGGGGGATCCACAGCTCAGGCAGATGCTCGCGAGCTTGCTACGAGAACGTGGTGTGCGCGCATCTGCCGAGGAGTTCATCATCACAACAGGTGTCACACAAGGCCTCTCACTGAGTGTGAGCGCGCTATGTGATGTCGGCGATCGTGTGCTCGTCGAGCAACCTACATATCTTGGATTTCTCAACCTGTTGAAGACATATCAACTCCAACCACTTGGTGTTCCAATGTTGGAAGATGGTCCTTGTGTTGAGACGATCGAGCGATTTATGCGAGAAGAGCGACCACGTGCCTATTATACAGTACCACAGTTCCATAACCCGACAGGCTCCTGTATGTCACTGGAAAAGAGAAAGAAAATACTCGCTCTCGCCAAGCAGTACGACGTGACGATCATCGAGGACGATGTCTACGGGCAGCTTCACTATGGTGAGGGGGTGATCCAGCCTATGAAGGCGCTCGATACAGACGATATCGTCGTCTACCTGGGTTCATTCTCGAAGATGTTATTTCCAGGCGTACGTGTCGGGTTTATGATCCCACCAACATCGTTTAAAGAACGCTTGATGTCCTTTGTGCGTGCGAGGGAGTTGTGTGGATCGCCTTTTGTACAGAGAGGACTCGCGGAGTTCATGAGGAGTGGGGCCTTGCACAAACATCTCTCCCATATTCTGCCTATATACAAGGAACGTTGTGACGCGATGTTAGCTGCCTTAGGTGAGTCGATGCCCAAAGAGGTCGCGTGGACAAGGCCCGAAGGAGGGTATTGTTGCTGGGTCACGCTGCCTGAAGAGATCGAATTTGGTGAGCTGTATCGTGAGACTCTACGTAAGGGCGTTGCGTTTACACCGGGCGTTGTCTTCTTTCAGGAGACCTCAAGTACACGTCACCTGCGTCTGTGCTTTTGCACCCAAACCCCACAGTCCATTCACAAAGCGATCCGCATCCTTGGCGATGTCGTCCGCAGACTTTTACGCCGACCTTCCAAACAGAGCCTCCACATGGAGCTGCAGCAACCTGTCGTGTGATGTCGCTGTGTATCCATACAAAAATGAGGACATCCTCGCAAAAATGAATAGAATGGCTCTTAAAAAAGTCGAAGTGGGCAAAAAGCCCGTGTACCAAGAACAGGAGTTTGTTGTATGAAGTTCCATCATCTTCTCAGCGGGGCTTGCCTTCGGGCGGGGTGTCGCGTTTCTCTCTTTGTGCTCACGTTGTGTGTCGGCTTGTGGGGGATTTCCTCCGTAGATGCCGCGACAAAGTGTCAGGACGCACCCAAAGGTATGGTCTGTGTGAATGGTGGCAGTGTCACCCTCGGCAGTGACAAAGGTGCACGGAACGAGCGTGCTGCACACAGTGCCAACGTCGAGACATTTTATCTCGATCGTACTGAGGTGAGCGCGAAAGAATACGCTGCCTGTATCAAAGCCGGCCATTGTTACGATTTGTACAAAGTGACGATTCCAGCTTCAGCGCGACGTGGTGCCCGAGCTGTCACACACGTTAACTGGTTTGAAGCGGCTTCCTACTGTCGTTGGCGTGGCAAGAGATTGCCTACAGAGGCTGAGTGGGAGTACGCAGCACGTGGGATCAACAAGGCCGATTACGGATGGGGACCTGAGAAACCCACCTGTAAGCTCGCACATTATCGGGGCTGTCGTCCTCGTCGACCACAAGCCACAGACAAAGGCAACCCCGCTGGTTTTGGTTTGTTCCACATGGCAGGCAACGTCTCTGAGTGGGTACAAGATTGGTACGCGCCTTGTTATAGCGGTTGCAAAAAAGCTTGCGGTGCTGGCTGTAAAGGAGCATCTCCCAAAGGTCCATGTAAAGGCAAAACAGACTGCCCCACAAGACGTATGAAGGTCGCCAAGGGTGGTGCTTGGAATCTTCGACGTGTTGCGCTGAAAGCCTCGACACGCAAAGGCTGGCCGTTGTCCTATCGCAGCGCCTCCATTGGGTTTCGTTGTGCATCTTCAACGCCGACGCTCACGCCTCCTGGAGACAAACCACTCCAACTCAACAAACGTCCCGCGCCCAAAGCCCCTACCAAACCCCTCTCTGCCGAACAATTAAAGATCTTCAAAGGATTTCCTGTTGACGATCTCAAGCTCAAAAAACTTTGCCCCACCAAGTATCGTTCAGGCTCCAACTGTCGCGATCCTGCGCACTACGTTAAATCCAACGAGAAGCGCCTGAAACTCTTTCGACCCTACCTGCTCAATGTCGGTGGCGGATACATCGGGATTGGTGCCGATCAAAACTACAACTTCATCGCATGGGCGCGCTCCAAGATCGTGTGGTTGATGGATTACGACATGGTGATCTATTGGATTCACAAGATGCACCGTGGCCTGATCCTCAACGCTGCCAACAACAAAGAGTACCTCGCGTTTTGGGACAAAAAGAACAAAAAGCGCGCGATCGCCATTCTGCAAAAAGTCTACGATGGTGACAAAGACAAGAAGATGATCCTTCGAGCATATCGACGTTATATTGGTGTCCTCGGGCGGTACTTCCGCATGGAGTGGAACCACAAAGACAAGGCCGCGCGTGATCACTGGTTGGTCAACGATGACAATTACCAACATATGCGAAAGCTTTATCAGCTCAACCGTATCCACGCGATCCCTGGTGATTTGCTTAAAAAGAACAGCTTGCTCGGTGCGACAAAGGCTGCTAAGAAGCTCGGTGTGACCGTTCGCGCGTTCTACTTTTCCAACGCCGAAGAGTACTGGAATTATCCCAAAACATTCCGTGAGGCGATGAAGATCGTGCCGATGGACAAACGGACTGTTGTTGTCCGGACGTTGTCTTCTCGCCGTTGGATGACCAAACGCCACAGTTATTTCCACTACAGTGTGCAGGGTGGGTTGTCGTTTAAAAAGATGTTGCAAGCACGCATCTACAAGGGGTACTTTGGATTCCAGTACCCCAGCGTGCGACAGATGATGGAACGCCATCGGGTCAATACACCCTACGGCGGATTTACAACCATCGGGCTCCCCACACGTTAAGTCTTCCTTACATGACGTCTCGATGTTGACCTTGTGAGGAAGGTATTTGGTTTCTTTGCAATGGTCTCATCGAGGACGAGATATGTGTTATTCGGTAGCTTCCGTCCAGCCTCCCCAATTGCCGTCTGTTTATCCTATCGCACAAGCCGCGTTTCCCGACTGGTCGTTTAAGGCATTCTCCGAAGAGGCGCAGCGACCGCGTTATACCATGCGTATGGCGATGCGTTGCGTGTCTGGTGAACGCGAAGTCTTAGGCTTTAGTCTGCTTTGGTCTGCGCCTGACGAGGTACATATTCTCAACATCGCGAGTGCGCCTGTCTGGAGACGCAAGGGGATCGGGCAAGTGCTGCTCGAAGACGCGCTATCTCTCGCTCGAAGAGAGGGGGCGCTGCAGATGATTTTGGAAGTAAGAGCTTCCAATACGCCCGCGATCGCGCTATATACAAAGGCTGGTTTTTTGGAGATTGGTCGACGTAAGCGCTATTACCGGGCGCCCGTTGAAGATGCCATTGTGTTTGCGAGGGAGATCGAACATGTTGGTCAAGTGGTCGAAAGATAGCCTGATCTTAAACACATATCGGATCGTCGACACCCTCGCTGAAGGGGGAATGGCGGAGCTGTATGTCGCCGAAAATGTCCAGCCTGCCCATGTCTCTGTCGCGGACACCTTGATGCTCCCTCAAGTGATGGATAACCCTCATCAAATCGCTCCCGCTTCCCTCGTCGTCTTGAAGACCATTCGTTCGTTGTTCGCTTTTGATCAGGAGCTGATCCGGATGTTCCAGGACGAGATCGCTCTGATGAAGCAGATCAAGCACCCGCATATTGTACGCTGGCTCGATGCAGGAGAACATGACGGTCGCTCTGTGCTTGTGTTGGAGTACGTTCAGGGGTACGACCTCGCGCGGTGTATGGAGAGCTTTCGTCTCGAAGGTCGCTCTCTACCGCTACATTGGCGAATACACATCATGCGCCAGATCCTCGAAGCGCTACACTTTATCCACACGATGAGCCAACCAGGTGGCCAACCTCTACAGCTCGTCCATCGCGACGTCTCTCCACCCAACATCCTCGTTGGGATTCATGGACGCGCCAAGCTCGCAGATTTTGGTATCGCGTTCCATCAGATGATGAGTCGTGAGTCCTCCGGCGAAGATATCCGTGGAAAATTCTCCTACGTTGCGCCTGAGATGTTGGCAGGTCGCAAGGTCGATCAACGTGCCGATCTCTTCTCTTGGGGTTGCGTCTTGTGGGAGTTATGTGCCAATCAGCGGCTGTTTTGGGGGGAGACTCCCGAGGAGATCCTCAAGCAGGTGAATGACAAAGAGATCCCACCTGTTCGCACATTTGATCCTGACTTCCCTGCCGCGCTCGACGACCTCCTGCAATGTGTCTTGCAACGTGAGCCGGAAAAGCGGTATACCAACGCTGCCCAGTTGCACAGCGCGCTATCACAAGCCTACCCGATGCATTCATGGCGCGCTGATGCGAAAGAATTGCGCAACGTTTTGCAGGGATTTTCGTCTTTACAGTTGCCAGCTTTTTTTCGGGAAGTGTCACCTTCCCCTGTCTCCAACGCCACAAAGGCTACCCATGAATAAGCCCACCCATTGGGTTGATACACCAGATGCACTCGCGTCCATGTTTGAGCAGTTATGTCGCACGGGGATCCTCGCAGTCGATACAGAGTCGGACAGCTTCCATGCGTATCGTCCGGGGGTTTGCTTACTACAATTTGCGACGAGGCGGGACATTTTCCTTCTCGATGTGTTGGCATTTGACAAAGCGGAGCTGGCACCGCTCAAGACCATCATGGAAGATCGTAGTATCCTCAAATTGCTCCACGCTGCTGACAATGACTTGCATTACCTACAGCTCGATCTCGGGATCTTTACAAAGAATTTGTTCGACACCTTCCTTGCTGCGCGCTTTTTGGATCTACCCAAGCGCGGTCTTGGGCCACTCCTCGACGAACGCTTTGGCGTACAAACCTCGAAGAAGTACCAGCGCCTGAATTGGCGGATGCGTCCCATCCCCGAAGGCGCACTTGTGTATGCCGCGATGGACGTGCGCTTCCTTATCGAGCTATACGAGCAACTCTCCGCTGAACTCGCAGAGGCTGGTTGGCTCGATGCTGTCGAGCAAGAGTCATTGCTGATGCTCGAAAAAAATTACACACTCAAGCCGTTCGATGAAGAGGGGTTTTGGAAAATACAGGGCGCAAAAGGCCTCTCTGGACGCAAATTGAGTGTACTCAAATCCCTTTACTTGTGGCGTCATACTCGCTGCTTGGAGACCAATATCGCGGCTGTGTTTATCCTGCCTGATCACGCTCTCCTTCGACTCGCGCAGCGAACACCACGCTCTATCAAACAAATTGAACGTTTACTCTCCATCGATCCTCGTAAGTTTCGGATGATGGGAGAGGGATTGTTACAGGCGATCCAGGATGGACTCAACACGCCACCTCCACAGCGCGTGTTAAAGCGAAGAAACAAACCATACCGTCGGCCTGTTGATAGCGAACTGTTCGATGTGCTGCGTGCGTGGCGCCTCGACACTGCACAAAAAGATGAACTTGAGCCAGGTTTGCTGGCTCCTAACTCTCTACTACAGGAACTCGCGCGCACACCACCGGCAGATATGGTTGCGCTTGCACAGATCGATGGACTGCTCAAGTGGCGTCTGTCGAGATACGGTGATGACCTACTCGATATTCTGCGAAAGTATCAAGAACAAAAAGAGATTGTCTCCGACGAAGATTGATGTTTTCAGCAGATGTGCTCTTGACAAAAGCGGCTTTTTGTTTTGAAGTAAGGAAAAAGCACCCACGGAGGATAGACAGTGGCCACGTTAGAACGAATTTTATTTGTCGAAGATGATCTTGATATTCAAGAAATTGCCCGACTCGCGCTGCAAATGGTTGGTGGTTTTGATGTCTCGCTCATGTCTTCGGGCGAAGAGGCTCTTGAAAAAGCCAAAGATCTCAACCCCCAATTGATCCTGCTCGATGTCATGATGCCCGGGATGGATGGACCAAGCACACTCCGTGAGTTGCGAAAAATGCCTGAATTTACCAATATCCCCGTCATCTTCATGACCGCTAGAGTGCAACCTCACGAGGTCGCTGAGTATAAAGAACTCGGTGCACTCGATGTTATCTCAAAGCCTTTCGACCCCATGACCCTCTCCAATACCATCCTCTCGATTTGGGAACAACACCAAGGCTCCTGACACACTTCTCTTGACTCCTCCCTGAACGTCCTTCTTTTTCGCTGAACTCCATCATCAAACTTACAGTTGCGCCGTTTTTTCATCAAGAACGCCTGACAACCTGAGGTGTCCGCGCGCTTCTTTTGAATGAGGTGAGAATTTTTCTCATATGTCCGCGTGGTTTCTCTTTTTTATCCGGTGAGTGTGGCTTAAAGTGCTCAAAAAAGAAAGGGTTCATGGGACTTGCTTTCTGTGATCTCTTTCAGTAGTGTGGAGAAACAACAAAGTCATCAGGATGGGAGGTTCGTTTGGTGTGAGTCAGCTGATTTTATTGCTTGAAGATGATCTTGCGCTTCGAGATCAAATTGCCACCACACTGACCCAACGTAACTTCGACGTGATCCACGTCGCAAGGGCGACGCAGGCATTTGATATCCTCAAACGCACGGCCGTTGACCTCATCGTTTTGGATAGTCTGCTCTCCGATATGAATGGGATTGATTTTATCGCGCAGTTGCGATTTGAAGGGGTGATCACACCGATCTTGTTTATGTCCGCGTTTCCGACATTGCTCGAAGACAACCGCACACTCAAAATGCTCACACATGAGCTCGGTGTGTCGAGGATCTTGAGCAAGCCTTTCCAGTTACAAGAGCTGCTGTTTCACGTTGAGGTCTTGCTCGCTGATGAAAAGGAACGCCACGAAGAGGCTGTTGATGATGGCTCATTTCGCACGCAGCCGCTCCCAGTGGTCGAGCTAGAGGAGGATATATCTCTCTTTTTAGAAGAGCATCCTCCAGGCGCACTGCCCCCCCAGATGTCCTATCGGGAAGAGGGTGTGAGGGTCGAAGAAGACGCAGCAGCGCTTCCTCCACAACCACATCGCACACGGACGCGCAAACAAAGAGATGTCTCGGGGTGGGATGATGCTGCGTTTCGAACAGAGGTGGAAAAAAAGCTCGATGACGATCTCGTCCGCATCGACTTACAAAAGCTGCGAGAACGTTTTAAACTCTCCAAACAAATCCAATCCAAAGCCCACGTGCTCAGAGAAGCTCGCTCATTGGCCAAAGTGCTCTCAAAGAGCATCGGCGTGACACCTCACCTGCAAGGACTCTCACAGGTCGCTGCGCTCCTGCAACAACTGGAGCAGAGTTACCAGGAAGGGACGCTGGACTCGGCCAATCCTCTTTGGATGGAGATCGATGGGTTGCTCAGGGGAGTCACCTTCGCACACCGTGAGTTTATGCAGGCACAGCTCGAACAGAAACCTCGTGGAGATATTGTCGCGAAGTTACTGCTCGTGGATGAAGATCCTTCTGCATTGATAGGTCGGCTTCACAACGAACAAACAGCGCTCTTTCAGCTGTTTCCCGCGAGGAGCCTCGAAGAGGCCGAGAAGTGTCTTGAAGAGTACGATATCGATGTCGTGTTCGTGCGTATCAAGGCTGGTGATGAGAGTGGTATTCGCACCGCACGACTGCTTCGCACGACACCTGGATATGCAGAGCTTCCGATCGCCTTCTTGTCCTCTGACGCATCGATGGATATGCGTGTACAGGCGTCTCAGCTTGAGAAAACGCTGTTTCTCAGCGCGCCCTTTGAGGTGGACGAGCTGGTAAAAGCGATTCAGCAATTGCTATTACATCGTAAAAACGGACAACATCGGGTGTTACTCGTCGACGATGACAATGACCGCGCAAACCAGGCGCTGCAGATTCTCACGCAGGCTGGGATGAAGGTCCACTGGGTCGATCGCCCCGGTGATGTACTCAGTGTTCTCGAAGAAACACGCCCTGATGCCGTGCTCCTCGAAGTCTCCACAGCGATCCTCGGTGGGGTCGATTTGTGCAAGATGCTGCGTGCGGCCCCTCTTTGGCAGGGCTTGCCGCTCTTTTTACTCTCCGAACACGACAAGGACAGCCTACGTATTGCGGCTTTTGAGGCAGGTGCAGATGATTTTCTCGTGCGACCTTTGCGAAAACAAGAGCTGCTCACCCGTATTGAATCGCGTATCGCACGTACCCGTAGTCAAAGAGAATCTCTGTACCGAGATCCCCTCACCGGGTTGATAAAGAAGGCCGCGGCGCTCTATGCTCTCCACGCAAGGTATTCTGAGGCGCTTCGCAACCAGAAGACGCTCGCGCTTTGTATGATTGATGTCGATCACCTCAAACAAATCAACAAGGGCTATGACGATCTCAGCGGTGACAATGTCTTGGCATCACTTGGGCGGTTGATTCGCCTTGGATGTCGGGTGGAAGACATTCGTGGATATTGGGGGGCGGATGAGTTTGTCGTCGGATTTTACGGCGAAGATCTTCCCTCTGCGGTCATGATTATCGAGCGCATTCTCCAGGAGTTTCGCAAGTTTGAGTTTGAAGATGAGAAAGGGATGACGTTCCACGCGACATGCAGCGCAGGGGTGGCGGTCTACCCCGATGAGCACGATACGCTCGAAGGTTTATTTTCTTTAGCATGTCAAAGATTGGAACACGCGAAACGCTCCGGACGGAATCGGATCGTGAGTCACGATAGAAAGGACAATGTGGATGAACAAGGATGAAGCTCTGCAGGAGCGATTGCGTGTGATCCGTAAAGGTTTTTTTCGCAAGCTGCCTTCGCGATTGACGCGCATTGAAGACAACAAAAATCAATGGCTCCAGAGCCAAGATCAAGAGGCCTACGCAGCATTTTATCGAGATATTCATTCTCTCGCGGGCTCTGCCTCGACGTTTGGAGCCGAAGAGTTAGGCATGCAGGCGCGCGAACTGACAAATATGTTGAAGACCTTCGCACAAGCTCCCCTCCCAAACGAAACGCAACGACAGACCATCGATGCGTTGCTCGCCAATCTTCATCAAATCGTCGAAGCGCACGTCCAGTAGGGGCGTTTCAATGAAAAATACTGACAAAGGGGTCCAATGATGCTTGTGTTACGCCGTTTGTTTGGCGGGTTGTGTTTGTACGTTGTGTGTGCGCCGCTGTTGCTCGTGACAGTGCTTATCGCCTTCTCTTCGCACGCACTCTATGGTTCCATGTTGGCTGACGATGTACCCAGAAAGATCGCGCAGCAATTACCCCCCTTTGTCGATCATATTTTGGCCGTCTCCAAACGCCCAAAAGCGGTAAGGCAACCTGACGCAAAAGCCTGGATAAAGGCGGTCTCTTCAAGCGAAAAACCGCCTTCTTATTGGGTGCAGCAGCTCAAACTCTCCGAGTGGTTACGAGTGGAACTTTCTCGTGTTGTGCGCGATGTACAGAAGGGATTTCGGGGCACGTTGAAAAAGAAGACCATCTACTGGGACAACAAGGGATTAAAGCAAGCGCTCCATTCCAAGGCGTTTCGTGACTACTTACATCGTGTCCTCGCGAAGATACCTGCATGTCGTCCTGAACAAAACAAGGAGTGGCAGGCGATGATCATGAGGGAGCGTCGCCACCTCTACTTTCCGACTTGTAACCCTGAGCAACAGGTCGCTTACAACACGGCACACAAGGCGATCGCGGACGCGATTGTCTCTGTGATTCGTATCCCCAAACGCGAAGTGGTACTTTACAAGAGCGACTTCAAGCGAGTGCATTTGCTCTCGAAGCCTTTTGCGATGATGGGGTGGTGGTTACTGCTGTTCCCATTGCTTATGATGGCCTTATCTGCGTGGATCATGTCGGTGGGAAGGCGTTGGGCGATCAGGCATGTCAGCGTCGCGGTGATGTTGGTCTGTGCAGCGCCGTTGCTCTTTCTCGAAGCCGTACAGGCCGAGCTGCTTCGCCGTTTGCTCTCCAATCCTTGGGTGTGGGAGTTGTGGGCTGGGTTCTCGTTATGGTCTGTGGACGCACAACGTGAATTTATGAGGGGGCTGTTACCTTTGCTGGTGTCGTGGATGCAACCCTTCTTCTCCTCCCTCTCTAGTGTCCTGATGGGGCTGAGCGGCCTCGCGGTCCTTGGTCTCCTCGCTTCCTCTCTCGTCTCAGAGAAAACATCATAACTTCAGGCAAAAATGCAGAGCTCTCCTGCGTGCTCATCCGATGTTGTTCACTTGGTGCAGAATGAACCGTTGGACTGTGGGCTTTTTTGGCATGTTGCATTGGCTCCGCAGTCGCTGTCTTTTGTGCAGCTCTTCGTACAAAATCCGCTGCCGTCGGCTTTTAAGATTTGACAATACAGTCCCTGTTTGCAGAAGACTTTTTTGCTGGGGTTACAGGCTTGCAGGACATCTGCGTTGCCTGGATAACTCTCTGGAAGACACAGCTTCTCCGAAAGAGTTGGAAATTGGTAGCAGACGTGTTTGGTCTTGGAGGTTTGGTTCCACAGGCATTGTGCATCGTTTTGGCAGCCGATTTGGATGCACCCATGTTGAATGGGTGTGAGCGCGACACAGTAAAAGCCTGCATGTTCGCAACCTTGTTTGGGATCGCAAGGTTGGATACAGACAGGGGGGCGTTCAGAGGAGATCCTGTGGCAGGTGAGACCTGGTTGGCAGGGGATGTAGTCTGTACTGCCTGCGTTTGTGACTTGTCCGCAAATATCGCCTTCTGAGGCAGAGGGGAGGCAGATATTTTGGTAGCAAGAGGAGGAAGCTTTACAGATCTTGCTGCGGTTGATATCACAGAAGGTTTTATCGGGGACCTCTTCGGCGCATATGTTGACGATGCTACCGTATACATTGAGTGGGAGGCAGCGTGTACGTTTGTCGAGGTTGTTGGTGCAGGTGCTGTCTTGTTTGCAGCTCTGGAAGCAAAACCCCGAGGCTGGCGTTGTGCGAATACACAGCTCGCCTTTGCTGCACTCTGCGTTGGAGTAGCAGCTCTGATGGAGTGTACAACCATCGTCGATGACAGCGTTACAGTCGTCATCTAAGCGGTTTCCACAGACCTCTGTGGGTTGGGGGCCGACGGCTCCCTTACAGGCACCCCATGTGCGGTCTTCCTGGCATGTGCGGATGCCGTATTTGCAGTTTCCTTTGTTGGCTGTACCTTCGGGGATGGGGATTTCCTTGCCGTCTGGACCGGTCTGACTGTAACAGGGCTCGGTGCTCCCTGGGATACAATATTGTTTGCAGCCAGGATCGAATTTGTCGGTCTGTCCGTCACAGTCGTTGTCGATGCTGTCCCCACAAGTCTCGGCGTCGTTTTCTGGGCTGGGGGTGCGTGGGACACAGTTCCCCCATTTGGAAGCGTTGAGATAAGATGGGTGACAGGTCTGTAACCCCTCTCTGCATTCATTTGCTCTTGTACGCTGTGGACGACATGTTCGGCTCTTTCCTTTCTCGTTGCAGTCTTCTCTTGGGACAGCGCTGCAGGTGCCGTTGTCGCAGATCCCTTCGAAGTTTTGGCCAGAGCACTCACAGTCTTTTGTACAAGGGCTCCCTGTGGGGTCGAGTGAGACTGTTGTTGAGACGCCTTCTGTGGTGCAAGTCTCAGGTGGCGAGCAGTGACTTTGTGAGAGAGAAAGCAACGTGAGACACAACACACAACAGCGTGTCCATAACCTGTGTACATGGAACATTTTTAACCTCCTGCGGGATCACCTGCATCTGTTGTAACACGAGCAGTCTTGTCTGTGGTTGTCTTTTGTGAAAGTCTGGTTCTAACGATTGGACGCAGAAGCCGAGTGGAATGCTTACAGCTCTTTGTATGGAGTGTGTTGGGCATCTTTGGCATACCCGGATGTGAGCGGGACGTTGCGAAAGCTGAAGAAACAGCGTATATTGGTGCCTTATCAACAAATCTTTTCGGTCCGTTTGTGTGCTTGGAGGGCTTTAGGATATGGCCGAACGAGGGAACACCTCAAATCATGAAAACACCACAAAGACGATGTCTTCAACAGAGGATATCTTGGAACAACTCGTGCTGCCGCCCAAGATGTTTGCGGTCTCTCTTGTTGGGAAAGGAGAGCTGCTGTTTGTTTCTGCGCTGATGATTCTGTTGTGGGTTGGGTATGTCTTGTGCATCGGTTGGGCAGGGGCGTCGCTCGCGCAGTTTGCGGTCCAACATGTCTCGTGGGTGCGTGGTGCTCAGGCCGGCTTTTTGTCGACGCTTTGGTTTGTACTGCCACTGTTGTTCGGTGTGCCTTGTTTGCTTTTGATGATCCGTGTGCTGTTTCCACACACCGAAGAGGACTTACAGACCCAAACTCTGACGCGCAAACAAGAGCCTTTTTTGTACGACTTCGTCGAGAAAATATGCTCCATGTTAGAGGTGACTTTGCCCGTACGTATCGAGGTGGACAATCGCCTTGAGGTGTTCGTCGATCTCCACACGCCAGAACAAACAGGTGCACGCAAGGAGCTGCTCATCCGCTTCGGTTTGCCGTTAGTTGCAGCGCTTGATCTTCGCCAGATGACGGGGATGCTCGTTCACGAAGTGAGTCGCTTTCGCGATCGCATTGGGCAAACGTTGTCCTCCTTTATTCTTTCGATGTATCGGTGGTTCTTGCGCGCCGTGTTTGAGCGCGATGTGTGGGATGAGCGTTTGCAGTTGGCCTCACATATGCCCGTCGTAGGGGTGTTGTTGTTTCCACTGCGGCTCTTCACATGGCTCAATCGCAGTCTGCTGTGGTTGTTGATGGTGTTCGCGCATATGGTGAGCTTCTCTACACTGCGCAGGAGTCTGTTTCAAGCAGATCGCCGTGAAGTGCTGTGGATGGGGACCGAGAGCTTCATCGAGCGATTGGTACGTCTGCGCATGCTCGGTTACGCTGCGGAGTCTGCATACCACGACCTCGAACAATCCTGGAATGACGGGCAACTTGGCGATGACCTGTCCGCCTTGATCGCGACAGAGCTCGAACAGCTCCCTCCTGAGATCAAGGGACAGGCCAAAGAAGAAGCCGAACACGCCGAGGGATTATTCTTCGAGCCTTTTCCTTCTGACAGTGAGCGTATTTCACACGCCCGTGTCCTCGATGAAGAGGGACGTTTTTCGGTAAAGGGGCAGGCCTCTATCTTGTTTCAAGATTTTGCGTCTTGTAGCGAAGAGATGACCCTCACCACGTATCAGGAGCTACTTGGAGATGAGATCCAGCGCAGCAACCTGATCCCGACAGCGTCGTTGTTGGAAAAGCAGCGCATGGTATCCCAAGAAGCCGAGAGCCTGATGCGGTTTTTTCAAGGGGCGTTTTCGATCCTTCGTATGCCTGTTTTTCCTATGTTACCGGAGCGGCCCACGATGGACGCGGAGCAGATCGTGCCGGAGTTCCAAGAACTTCGTCGACAGATCAAGAAGGAAGCACCCGAGACTTGTGAAGCGCTTGAGCAATATGAGCTGTCCCACTCACTCAAACAAAACGCCGTGTTGATGGAGTATCTGCAAGAGGCAGGGTTAACACACCAGGTGGATGCTCTGGGGCGCGCGTTCGGGGATATCCAGAGTCCGGAAGAGGCGATGCAGCAAAGTGATGCGATCCGTAAAGAGGTGATGCCTCGCTTGTTGGCTTTCGAGAAGATGGTGATGATGCGCTTCGATCTGGCCATGCAGGCGCTGCAACTCCCTGAGGTCCTCGATGTGTGCCAAGCGGCTAAGGAGTGGCGTAGAGAGGCTGATGAGTTGCTCGGGACATTGCGCTCACTTGAGCGTCTCTCCGAGTCTTTCCTCGCACTTCACGAACAACATATTCGCCAAGGTTCTTTGGTCTTTCAGATCGAGCAGGCTGTCGGAAACAGCGCCTTGAGCGAGCGATTGTATGCTCTCCACGAAGAGCAAGTGCGGCGTTTGTTGTCGATCCGCGGGGCGCTCTCCCTCGAGCCGTACCCTTTCTCCCACGCCGACGGGACCATCATGATGAGCCAATATGCCCTCAAAGAACTTCCGCCTGAAGAGGATCCTTATCTCTGCTTTATGGCAACAGAGGCATTTATTGAGCGTTATGTCAGAGTGCTCTTTCGCCTCGCCGGACGGCTGGCGTTTCTCGCTGAGCAGGCTGAAGAGAGCCTGGGACTTCCCCCTCTTGATGAACCTGAGATCTCTTTTATGACCGGTCCCTCCGGACTTCCTCTATAATACACACATACACTCGTCTTTGCGTTTCAAAAGGATACATGATGAACAACTTCGTGAGCTTGTTAGGGATTGGATTGTTGTTGTTGGTGGCGTGGGTGATGTCCAACAATCGCAAGGTGATTAACACTCGTGTCATCATCGGTGGGATGGCGCTGCAATTGCTATTTGGGGTCTTCATCTTCGTCTTTCCACTTGGGCGTTGGTTGTTTCAAAGGCTCAATGATGCGGTCTTTGTTTTGCTCTCCTACGCCAACCAAGGGACGGTCTTTTTGTTCGGTAATCTCGCGATCAGCCCCGGAAAGAAGGGCTCGATGGGGATGTTTCTGGCGTTTCAGGTGTTGCCGGCAGTGATCTTTTTTGCCGCTGTCGTCGGTCTCTTGTACTACTTTGGTGTGATGCAGTTCTTGATCCGTGTCTTTGCGACGATCTTTTCGCGTCTTATGGGGGTCAGTGGGGCTGAGGCGCTGTGTGTGTCGAGTAACATCTTTGTTGGGGTCGAGTCAGGTCTGACGATTCGCCCCTACATCGAGAAGATGACCAGCTCGGAACTCTTTACGATCCTGGCGAGTGGGATGGCGACGATCGCCTCGACAGTCCTGGCGATCAACGCAGGCTTCCTTCAAAAATCCTTCCCGAGCATTGCAGGGCACCTGATATCCGCTTCTTTGCTCTCCGCGCCGGCTGTTCTGATCGTGACCAAGTTGATGTTTCCCGAGACAGATACACCTGAGACTGCCGGACAAAATATCATGGATGACGTTGAGCGTTCGGATAACTGGGTAGAATCGATCGTGACAAGTTCGATGGAAGGGGTCCGTCTCGCCGTTGGGATCGGCGCGATGTTGTTGGTCTTTGTCAGCTTTTTGTCGATGTTCAATGGCTTCCTCGGCTGGGGAGGAGGGCTCTTCGGGATCAAGGGACTGACACTTCAAGGCATTCTTGGGTATGTGTTTTATCCATTTGTCTTGGCGATGGGTGTGCCTGCAGCGGACGCCAGCCAGATCTCGCAATTGCTTGGACTTCGTGCGGTGATCACAGAAGTCCCTGCATACAATATCCTCGCGGGGATGGTGAAGAGTGGGGCCTTTCAGGATCCAAGGAGTGTCGTCATCGCGACGTACTGTTTGTGTGGCTTTGCGCATATCCCGGCGGTTGCGATCTTTGTCGGTGGCTTTGCGGCGATCGCACCGAGTCGTTCGAAAGATCTGAGTCGATTGGGTTTTCGGGCCCTCATCGCAGCGACGATCGCTTGTCTGATGACTGGCGCTGTTGCGGGGCTCTTCTACACTGGTGGCGACACTGTCTTGCTCGGCAAGGCGAAACAACAGCCCACGCAGTCGGCGAAAAAGACACCTGGTCGTGATGTGAAGAAGAAGACCCAAACACCACCCAAAGCGCGTGCTGAAGGTGCGAAACAAGCGAATAGTGCGGCAGAAAATAAGCGTCAAGCGGCGCCTGTCGCGAGAGAGGCTGCTGGCAAACAAAAGGCTGCACCCAAGGCGAGACCAAAACAGCCTGTTACAGCGCCTGCGCCCCGCAGGTAAACGCCACGATGCAAAGTCTAAAACACGTAGAAGAACGGCCTCAAAAAGGAAGAGGGTTTTGTCTTTTCATTTTGCTTGGATTTGCGTTGTGGATGGTGTTGATCATTGGTCCTTGGATGCCAAGGCAACCCAAACCTCCATTTTCCATCGGAATCGAGCACTCCCATAACAACGTCACGTGGCTGGCCAATGGCGAACAAAGAGCGCTCTCGATCTTTATCAAGGATCGACATTCTCGACGCCTCAAGCTAAAACTGCACACCACACTGCGTCATACACCTCCCTCCCGGCTGACGAGCATGGGGAGCAATCTGATCAAGGCGCGACAACCTGGAAAAGCCACACTTGCTGTGAGCGCTTACGCGGTCAACGACCCAACACGTCGCTGGTTACACTGGGAGATTGTCTGGATCTCGTCCTGGCGTCTGAGGCAGCGTTTCGCATTGCAAACACCTCCGAAGTTACGTTCTCAACATCCGCCTCAATGTGTTGGGGCTGTCTCGGCCCAAGGCGTCTCTTTGCTCTATCAGACCTGCTCACGGCAAAGCATGAAGCGTTGTGTGCGTCGCTGGTTGCATCATCGAGAAGAACACGGTGCGTGGAAAAAGCAGGTCGTCGGCGATGGCGCGATGCTACAGGGTGACTCCCACGTGGAGGTGATGGGACGTGTTAGAGGGCATGTGTTTGTCCGGGCTGGTAAGCACACCTCGACAAGTCAGCGGCGTTGGGGAGGACTCTCCTTGAAGAGTGGGCGTTGGCAGACCCTCTCTGGTCCGCCTGCATTGCAACTCACTCCGACGACACTTTCACTTCCTGGGAAGCTGATGTTGCTCGGTGGAGCCGGTGCTTTTGTCGATCAGGGGGGGCAGCGTGTGCAATCTTACTCTCTCTCTTCGAAGAGATGGGCTACTCCGACAAAGCTCCCTGAGCAGACGTGGGCTGCAGACGGTGCGGCTGTCCATAAAGGGCAGCTATATATGCTCAATCGTTACGGACGATTGTGGCGTTACGATATGAAGCAGCGTCGGTGGTATACAGAGCGCGCGCTCCCACAGACGCCAGGTGCTTTCTACGATCATCAGGTGTTGATGGCGACTTACAACGACAAACTTTTTGCCGTGTGGG
The DNA here is from genome assembly GCA_002731275.1 of Deltaproteobacteria bacterium. Lineage (GTDB taxonomy): Bacteria > Myxococcota_C > UBA6777 > UBA6777 > UBA6777 > UBA6777. The sequence continues at coordinate 19,298 of PCBK01000066.1, forward strand.
TGCATTCGACGAGGCGTTTTGTCGGGACTTGGGTGTACAACATCGCCTCCAAACGTTGGGTTCGTGGTCCATACTTACCTTACGGTTTTCGGGTAGGGGCGACGTTATTTGCAGGGGAAGGGCAATTATATCTCGCGGGGGTGACACACAGAGATCCCGGACAGGTGACGCTGCTCTCGTGGTCTGCGCCAAAGGGCAGGGGAGCGGGTAAGAAGCCCCCCACAACGCGTGCTTCCAGTCGAAGAACTGGTCAGGCGATGCCGTCGACACGACCGGCTCGTCGCGCTGCTCATTGAGTTGTTTGCTGAGAAGAGGGGGAGTTAGGTGGTGGAGAGCTTCACGACAGTGACACCTTCTCCACCTTCACCGCGTCCACCAGGGCGGTAACGTTCGATGTAGGGGGATTCTTTGCAGAGCTGTCGGATGGCTTTGCGCAAGGCACCTGTCCCATTACCGTGGATCAAGAAGACCGTGTTCCACTCGCGGTGGTAGGCTTGATCGAGGAAGCTGTCGGCATTTTGCAGGGCTTCTTCGACGTTTAGGCCGCGCATATCGCAGCGATTCTCTCTCGTTTGGATGGCGAGAAAGTCATCACCTTCGTCTTGTGCTTCTGGCTCTTCTTGTCGCTTTTTGCGTGGCTCGACAGCGCGCAGGTGCTGTTTGCTCTTGGTTTTACGTGGTTGCTTATGAGCGCCGCCACCCTGTCCTTTGAGTTGAATGTCTGACAGTGGGATGCGGATACGCAGATTACCGACACGGACGTGCACCTGTCCTTGCTCATTGGGGGCTTCGAGGACTTCACCTTCGGCTTTAAGCGAGTGGACTCTGACTTTGGCTCCAACTTGCACTTGTTGCGCCTTGGGAGAGGCTTTTTTGTGCTTTTTATCGAGCTCTTGAACGGTCTCTTTGGCTTGCTTTTGTAGCCGCTGGATCTCGCGTTCAACCTCGTGTGCTTTGGAGAGATCGCCACCTTGCTTTTTCTTTTGAAGGGTTTTGACAGTGCTGCGGATCTCCTCTTTGGCCTCACGAAGTTCGCGTTGAAGAGACTCAACCTCACCACGTAGCAACCGCTCGCGAAGCTCTGTGATCTCGTCCTCTTTGCGTTGCAATGTGAGCATCTGTTTTTCGACACGTTGACGAGCTCGTGTCGCGCGGTCGCGCTCTTCGTAGAGCTCTTCGTATTGTTGCTCAAGTCGACTCACAATACGCTCAAAGCGATCTGTCCCTGTGTCGAGGAGCTTCTCGACGCGGTGACATAGGCGATCGGAGAGACCAAGGCGACGGGCGATCTGTAGGGCGTTTGAACACCCTGGTGTGCCGATGTAGAGACGGTACGTGGGTTCGAGTTTTTGCAGGTCAAAGCCGACGCTGGCGTTTTCAAATCGTTCATCTTCGTAGGGGAGTGATTTAAGCGACTCGTAGTGTGTGGTCACGGCGAGGTAGGCGTTACATTCGGCGAGCTCCTGAAGGATCGCGGCGGCGAGGCAGCTCCCCTGTACTGGATCTGTACCGACAACGATCTCATCGACAAGTACGAGTGTTTCTTCATCAGCTTTTTCGAGGATCGAGCGCAGCTTGAGGATCTGTGCCGAGAAGGTCGAGAGGTCTTGCTCAATGCTTTGTCTATCTCCAATGTCCGAGTAGACAGACGTGAGCAGCGGGACTTGACTTCCTTCATCTGCGGGGATTGGGAGCGCGGCGCGGACCATCAGGGAGAACAACCCGATCGTCTTGAGTGTGACGGTCTTACCACCTGTGTTGGGACCACTGATCAACAACCCACGGCGCTTGTGATCGAGGTGGATGTCGTTGGCGACGACCTTCACCCCTTTGATAATCAGTAGGGGGTGACGTGCGCGTTTGAGGTTGAAGCCACCTTCACTGGGTTCGACGAGGACGGGGATGTTGGCGTTGAGTTCTTCGGCGAAGCGGACACGGGCGTAGATGAGGTCGAGGTCGCGGAGCAGGTCGAGGTTGGAGCGAAGATGCGGAAGCGATTTGGTCGTCAACTGACTCAGCTTCTGGAGGATGCGCGCCTCTTCTTGTGCGACGTCGTTTTCTGCCATTCGTAGGGCGTTATTGAGGTCAACGAGGGGTTGGGGTTCGATGTAGATGGTCTGTCCTGTTTTGGAGCTACCGTAGACGATCCCTGGGATCTTGTTGCGGTCGGAGGCTTTGACAGGGAGGACGTATCGATCTTCGCGGAGTGTGTAGTAGTTATCGTTGAGGTGGCGACTCTGTGGTCCAGTGAGGTAGTGTTGAAGTTTGCGTTTGATGCGCTCGTGGCAGCTACGAACTTCTCGTCTCAAAGCACCAAGTTCCCAGGAGGCGTCGTCGCGTAATTGGCCACTCTCATCGATGGCACGTTCGATCTCTTTTCTCAGGTTTGGGAGTGGATCGAGCAGCTCTGCGCGTTCCCAGAGCGCTGGCAGCTCCTCTTTGATTTGGCCGATAAATCGTTTGATTTGTTCGGCGCTTGTGAGCATGTGTCTAAATTGTAGGAGGATGTCAGCTTCGAGGCGTCCGCCTTTTGCGAGGCGTTGGCATGGCAGGGTCAGATCGGGAATGTGACTGAGTGGGAGTGATTCACCGCGTTGACGTGAGAGGGTGAGGGCCTCTTGTGTTTGCGCGAGCTCTCGTTCGATCTCAGTTTTGGTCGGTAAAAAGGGAATACGCAACGCGCGTTGTTGTCCCATCGCGGTTTTACAGAAGCCAGAGAGATACTCTTTGATCTTCTGCCAGTCGAGGGCTGCGAGTGCTTCGTTGTCAAAGCGCAAGCCTGCGCTGTCGTCTTCGAAGTGGATGTCTTCATGTTCGCCCGATGGGATATCGAGAGTGGAGAGCTGGTTGCGGTCTGCGGCGTCGATGGGCTCGCGTTGACGCATCGCTGAATGACTAGATTTTCCGTCCATGATTCTTTCCATGATGTATCAGCGCCACGTAGGTATGCAGTGGATGAGTGGCGTAGGTTGTGTTGTGCGTTTGGTTGTATATTTTGGACCTTCAGAACATACCGAAGGATTCGTCTGTGAGGGAGTACCCAACAAAAAGATCGTGTTGTTTGTTTTGTGTTGTTGTTGGTGTTGAGAGGGAGTGTTTGTGTCTCTGTCAGGCAATACGCGGGAGGGGGACAGGAGGTTCACTTTGGTCGGACTTTTTTTTGTGCGGTGGGGGGACATGATCATTGACAGGAGAGGAATGTGCCGTTGATACCGCCGGGAATGTGTGTGGCTGCGTCGAGGCAGTCGATGTCGGACTTGGAGGAGCGGGCACAGATCTCAAGTTGGCAAGGTGTGAAGGTTTGTTGCAGGTATTGGTCGAGCTTCGCGCCTTCTTTTGTGGAGGTCAGACGGCAACGTGTTTTGAGCTCTTGGTAGAAGCGAACACATGCATTTCCTGCGCAGCCGGTACCAGGGAGGCTAAAGCTCGCCATGGAGGAGAAGAGCAGAAAGACCACAAACCAACGGGACACTTTTTTCACAATGAACTCCAAAACAAATGGTAACGCAGCCCCTGGCGGGTGCAGGTGGTTGCAGATGATGAGGGATACATTAGCCATTCTTTGAAGAATGTCAACGGGAAACAGGCGGACCGCCGATCGCTGGGAGAGCGTGAGAGATACCCAGCAAAGAGGTGGTTGGTTGGGGCTTTTTGGGGGGCATCGCGAGTAGGATGATGCCGGTCACACTGGCCACAGCACCGGCACCGATGATGATCCATCCCACGAGCGTTTTCGTGTTGCCGTCGTTGGCGAGCTTGTAAAAGTCCGTTTCGTACTGCACGAAGGTCGTGTGTTCCGAGCTGCCTGGTGTCGGACCGCCGTTATTTTGGTCACATATGGTCGGGTTTTTCGTGCAGTAGTCGATGCGAAATTGGTTGCCCTGGTTGGAGACGTCTTTGGCCTTGGAGAGCTCGCTCTGTCCTAAGTAAAGGGCAGTTGCACCACCGGCGATCGCTGCAACACCAACACCTACGAGTGTCCATGGGAGCCATTGAACACCTGTACTTTGTGTGGGTTTGGGAGGTTTCTTGTATGTTCGTGTCGTGAGGGAACGTCTCTTGATGGCGACGGGCGTTGGGCGTCTGTCTACACTGGGTGGTTGTCTTGTGGTTGTCGCCTCTGTCCCATCCAGTGAGAAAAACTTGGAGAGCCTCGCACCCGGTGGGATGTAGAGCTTGATGCGCTTTCGTTTATAACCTGGGTAGGTCATTGTAAATGTGATGTCACCGGGGCGGACGGAGATTGTAAAGGGGGTCTGTCTCTTCTTGAAGCCTGTGCTGGTCTCCAACAAAACGGTGGTGCCTGACGGGTTGGTCCGCAGCTGGAGTGTGCTCATGACGTGGGGCAGGACCTTGGGCATTTGTGCCTGGATCTGTCTTTGGATGTTGGCGCTCGCGCCGAGTTTTGAGCAGTTGTAGTAAGATGTGTAGGCTTTTTTCCACTGTCTGTTGTATTGGTAGGTGCGACCGACTGTAAAGAGAACACCCAGGTATACACGGTGGTATCGGTTCTTTTTGGACTGTGAGGAGGTCGAGCGGATGGCGTTTTTGATGGCCGCAACAGCCGTCTCAAATTCGATCAGGGCTTCTGTGTACTTTTGCCTCTGGACGAGTCTTAGCCCTGTTCTGTATAGGTTTTTTGCTTTTGCGAAGTAGAGTCTGCTGCTTTGTGCGTGTGTGTGTGATGGGAGGATGTACAACAGTGAGAGTCCACACACCATCCATATCCAATGTTTTCGCCAGCTCATCGTGTTTTGCATGTCTTTTGTGTGATTGAATGATGGGTTGAGATCAGCCTCCGAAGGGATCGGCGATCCCAATGGGGTTGACTTTTCTGCGTTTTACAGGTCGTCGTCTCCTACGTCTGAGGCGACGCCACCGCCTTCTTGGTCTGACCCATCGGCGTCTTGGGGAGCTTCTTTTTTTGATGCGGGGGGGAGGGGGACGAGGCGCGACGAGGGCGGCTTCGAGGTCATAGGTTTTTTGTACCTGTGCCATGGAGAAGGTGCCACGTACCGTCTTGGTTTGGTAACCCTCAAGGGAGAGTTGGATGGTAAAAGAGGAGCCCGAGGAGCCTTTGATCACATGTGGTGTGACACCGAGGTAAGCCTTTTGTCCGCTCTTCGCAAATCTGTAGAGGCGCGCACGAGGTGGATTGGTGACGATGGTTAGCTCGACAGGCGCAGGAGGAAGGGGACGTGACGCTTGTTTGTTTGGTGTTGGTGTACTCGGTCCAGAGAGGGCAAAGAACGCGATGATACCGATGGTCGCAATCGCTGCCCACAGGCTCCACCGTTTCCACAGGGGTGGTTTTCGCAAAAAGATCGCGTCTTGGGAGAGTGAGGTCTCATCGTCTGAGAAGCTCAGCTGGGCTGCGGCAAATGAGTCACCTGAGTTGAGTTTGTTTGCGTTGCGTACGGATGAGGACCACGAGCCATTTTTGCTGTCCTCGTTGCTAAACATATCGTTTGTGGGGAAGTCGAGGATCGTTTTGGCGTTGACCTGGAGACCACTAGAGAGCTGTGCTTGCAACGCAGCGTCACACTCTTGCCAAAAATGTTGTGCGTCTCTGGGTCGATTGTTTGGGTCTTTTGCGAGCGTTTTTGCGACGAACGCTTCAAGCTGAGGGTGCCATTTGATGTGTGGCGCGAGCTGTTGCAGGCGAGGGGGTTGTGTGTGGATCTGGTGATAGATGATGTTGATCACACTGTCGTTGGAAAAGGGCGCCTGTCCTGTGAGCAGACGACACAGTATCACGCCGAGTGAGTAGAGGTCCGAGCGGGCATCCAGTTCGCGTAGGCCTTGCGCTTGCTCTGGAGAGACGTACTTTGCGGTCCCCAGGTATGCGCCCGTATGGGTGATCTCACTGCTCGCCGAGAGGGCGGCGATACCGAAGTCGATCAGCTTGACAAGATCGGGTCTCTTGGGATCGTCGGTGATGAAGATGTTTCCCGGCTTTAGATCCCGATGCACGATACCTTTGTTGTGGATGTAGTAAAGGACTTCACAGATCTGTTTGTAAAGGTGCTGGATGCGCTGGAGTGGGAAGGCTTCTTGTTGTTTGATGCGTTGTTGGAGGTTGGCGCCTTCGAGGTACTCCATGACGAGGTAGAAGCCGTGCTCTGGGAGCAGGCCAAAGTCAGTCAGGTCGACGATGTTTCCGTGACGAAGTTGTCCGAGCGCTTGTGCTTCACGACGAAAGCGCTCGACGACCTCGGCGTCGGAGACTTGATCCACTCGCAGCATCTTGATGGCGTAAAATTGTTCCAAAAAGACCTGCTCAGCTTTGTAGACAGCGCCAAAGCCACCTTTCCCGATACGTTCAAGGATTTTGAAGTTACCGACTTGCTGGCCGATGAGCGGGTCGTTGGGGGTGTGTTCTTGGAGCTTCTGCGAAACCTCTGCATGAGAAGAGAGCTCGGCGAGTGAGACACCCAATCCGCTCGCAGAGGAAAGGCTACCTGACGGTAATGATTGCGAATTTGCGGAGATGTTGGAGTCTACTGCGGGAATGGGAGGGGAGGTGGTTTTCGGCATCACTGCAGAACAATGTTCACAAAATGGTTGTGTTGGGTCATTGAGGTGACCGCACATTTGACAGCGAAGCATAAATTGCAAATCCTTTTTGACATCCACCTATCAGCATCAAGTCATGTGATGTGTACTGTACCGGATTTATGCATTGATAGCAATAATGTTATGCGATCCTTTGTCTCGAACGGAGAGGAGGGAGGGAGGTGGCGAGCGCGAAGCGCTCGTCCTTCTTCGTTGTTGGCTTACGAGAAAAACCACCACGCCCCGATCAGCATAAATAGGGCACAGATAGCGATGAAGCCTATGTAGATGAGATTGTTTTTGTCACCACCCCACAACGTGCTTTGGGTCTGCAGGTCGGGGAACAGACTCTCCGAAGGAGAAGGGCCCCGTACGGTTGGCGGGTCTGGTTGCGCTGGGCGCGGGGGGAACGCTTGAGCGTGTTGTGGGGGTTGTGGGAACGTCGACTGATGAGGCTGCATATTTTGCGGTTGCTGTGCGCGCAGCGGTGGCAATTGGGGCAGGTTGGGAGTGGGTTGTCTCGGCGGCTGAGCGGGAGGGTGATATGCCGAGATCGCTGTCGGCGTCGGTGTCTTGACAGGGGGATGGTTGTGCGCATCGCGCATGGAGAACGGAAGACGCACGGTCTCACCGTCATCGTCGTCATCATGATGATTCCAATGGGGAGGGGCGTGATTGGGTTGAGGTGGGAGCTGAAAGTCCTCGATGGATGGGCGTGTCATGTTGTGTGAGGTCGCTGGATCGATGATCTCTTCTAGCTGCTCACGTGCCATCAGTGAAGAGGAGGCCGTAAAGTCTACGTCGACGGGGACAACGATGTTTTCTTCGCCGTGTGTCGTCTCATCAAGCATGTCAGATGAGTTGACGCCAACTTCGGACTGTGCCCAGTTTGGGGCTTCCATGTCATGAGGTTGTTGGACGGTCGCTTCGTCCAAATCTTCTTGGAAGGCGAGCGCGTTGCTCAACTCCTTCCAGAAGGCCTCACCATCTTTTGGGCGTTGATTGGGGTCCTTTGCGAGAGCCCTCTGCATAAAATTTTCCAGCTCAGGCGCCCACTGCACCCAATTGAGCGCTTGTGACAGGGGAGGGGGAGGCTTGTGGACTTGTTGGTGCAGGACTTCGATCTCTTCGCCGTGAAAGGGGAGCTTTCGTGTGAGCATGATGTAGAGGATGATACCGAGAGAGTAGAGGTCGGTACGTCCGTCGATGCTTGATTTACCTTGGGCTTGCTCCGGTGAGGTGAACAGAAATGTCCCGAGATAGGTTCCCGATTGGGTGAGCTGTCCGATCTTGTCTTTTAGCGCGGCGATCCCGAAGTCGATCAATTTGACCTTCTCTTTGGGGGTGTCTGGCGCGAGGAGGAAGATGTTTTCGGGTTTGAGGTCGCGGTGGATGATGCCTTGTTTGTGTACATAGCTGATCACCTGACACAGCTGCTGCATGATCACTCGCAGTCGGTCTGTGTCAAAATGATCGCCGCTGAGCAGTTGTTGATGAAGCGTGACACCATCGAGGTATTCCATGACCATGTAAAAGCCAAACTCCGGTAACAATCCAAAGTCCGACGTTTGCACGATGTTGTCATGGTGAAGTTGTGCCAGCGCGCGAGCTTCACGTTGAAAGCGCAGGACAACCTCTTCGTTCATTTGTTGTTTGACGCGCAACAACTTGATCGCAAAAAATTGCTCCAAGAAGAGGTGGCGGGCCTTGTACACAGAGCCGAAACCACCCTGTCCCACTTTTTCGAGCAGTTGGAGGTTTCCGATCTTTTGACCAATCAGCGGATCTTCTGCATCTATCGTTGGGTTGGACATGAAGTCTTTCACTCTCGGGCCAGGACTCCGTTGCCAGGAGTCGTTGGCATGTTGGAAGGTTCGATCATATCTGAACCTGTTTCGATTCCCAACACCACACTACCACATTTCAAGGTAAGAAAAAAGTTTGGCCTGGGAGAACATCAGCGGCGCGCTGTCGGACGTGTGCTCGCGGGAGGATGGGAGGGGTGTTTCTGCGAACGGAGGCTCTTTACGCTGTCTTTGGTGAACACCATCGTGTCGCCCTTATGGTAGGTCTTTTGTTTCCATTTGATGGGGGCTGCGAGTGTGATCTGCAGAGGATTTCCCGACGCATCAAACCAGCTCATGTGACCTGCCGCGAGCGAAAATGCACCCCATTTGACCGGCTTTGTCAACAAACACCCCCACGAATCTTTACGCCCAAGCAAGATCAGGCGCTGTGGATGGCAAGGTAGCGGTTTGCCTGCCTTCAATAACACTGAACGGTGGGATGTTGCATGTGTGTACCCGAGCAAGCTCCCCTTCGTTGAAAATCGCACGAGCGAGCCTTGTGGAAGTCGTATCCCCGAGAAGCTCTGTGGACGCGCGAGGAACGCTGAGATCAGTCGACCATTTTTGGCGAACTGCACCTGACTCTTTCCACGCACAGCGACACCCTGGAGCGTCTGCATATGTGCGAGCCGACCTGAACGAAGTTGGCCGTTTGGGTAAAACCGAACGTTTTGACGACCCATGAGCGCGACACCCCTATACTGGACCGGGCGCATCAAGATGACCCGCGCAGGCTTTTTGTTAGGGTGCCTTCGTAAGATCGAATGTCTTTGTCGCGCCAACTCATCCGTGTCCTGGATGTCCTTTTGGCAAGCTGTCCACAGACAACAGCACACACACAACGAAAGCCAACACATACTTTTTTGAAGCCAACTCATGTCCTCTCCTTTGGTCAGGCAAAAAGGGATGGATGCGCTATTTTCTCGCGTTTGTCCACCTGTCTCAGGTGTGATGTGTGTATCTAGTCGATAAACATAGTGAAAAATACTTTCCCTTGTCGGCATGTTGAAGTCTGGGCGGGTGTCTCTGGAGTTGAGCCTTGTGTAACGCTTTTGGTACAACGACGACATCAATCACACTTGGATTGAGAGTCACTCTCGAAAAAGGAGAAGCCTCGTGAAGATTGTGATCGTAGGAAATGGGGTGGCAGGCATTACATGCGCGATGTCCGCACGTCAGCGAGATAAAGACGCCGACATCACCGTTGTCGGAGGGGAGACGGAGTATTTCTTCTCACGCACCGCCTTGATGTATGCGTATATGGACGTGATGACACGTCAACAGCTCGAACCATTCGAGCGGAAAGTCTACAAACAGCAGCGTATCGAGTTGGTCAAAGATTGGGTCATCGATCTCAACGCATCAGCGCAGACTGTGACGTTACAGGGAGGCGGTCATCTCGCCTATGACAAGCTTGTATTGGCTGTTGGCGCGACGCCAAACATGTTTCCCTGGAAGGGCATGGAGCAGGCTCGCGATGGGGTCGTCCATTTTGTCTCGATGCAAGACCTCGATCGTTGTGAACGACTGACACCTTCGACGAAGCGAGCTGTCGTGATTGGTGGTGGTTTGATTGGGATTGAGCTGGTCGAGTGTCTGCGGTTTCACGGCGTCGATGTGTCCTTTTTGATCCGCGAGCCGTATTACTGGCCGATGGCGCTAGGCCAAGAGGAAGGGGAGTATGTCGCCTCTCATATGCGCGAGCACGGTGTCGATGTGCGTCTTCGTGAAGAGATGACGAGGGTCCATGTCGATGATTCCGGTCGCGTCGCGTCGATTGAGACCAATCAGGGAGAGCAGATCGAGTGTCAGATGCTTGGCATCGCGGCAGGGGTGAAGCCGAACATTCAGCGTCTTCGGGATTGGCGGGAGGCGCCGGAGTTAGGGCGTGGGATCATCGTCAATGAACAATTTGAGACCTCACTTCCGAACGTCTATGCGATCGGCGATTGCGCGGAGATTCATCCCAAAGGCAAAAAGCCTTACAACGAGCAAATCTGGTATTCGGCGAAGCGGCATGGTCGTGTTGTTGGGCGCAATCTTTTTGATGATGGGCTCTCGTATGAGCCGCCTTTGTTCTTCAACAGCTCGAAGTTTTTTGAGATCGAGTACACGACAGTTGGCGAAGTGATGGGGTTACCAGAAGGGACGAAGACGATATATCGCAAGATGCCAGACAAACCCATCTCACAACGCATTCTTTACGTGGACGGTGCTGTGAAGGGTTTCAACATGTTGGGGTCTCGCTGGGATCATGAGGTGCTTTCGCGCTGGATTCACGAGCGACGTTCACCGGAGTTTGTGCTTCGTCATCTTCATCATGCCCAGTACGACGTCGAGTTTGGTCGCGCCGCGCTCGGGAAGATGACGGAGGAGCATATCCCTCTGGTACACGCGAAGTAAGGCCTTTTTCTGGAAAACAAAGAACAGATACACATGTCTATACATGCGCTGAGGACGGAGTTATGATGTCTTTGGTGTGGTGAAAAGGGAGCGAGTATGAGACGAGCTGGCGCTGCAGGTTGGTTTGTACATGACGTCAAAAACCGTGGTATCACGGCGTGGTTGATCACGATTTTTCTGTTGGGGTTTTACATCTTGTTGTACTTCGGTGGCAAGATCTTCAAGCCTGAGAACGATCCATTTATTCTCACGGCGAAGGCGATGGGATTGCCGAGTAAATGGACCTTGTATGGTTTGATCTACACGATCGCGATTTTGGTGTGTGGGATCTACGTCATCATCAAGTACAAGCACAATCGTTACCAGATTGTGCGGACGTGTGTGGTGATCTTTTCGCAGGTTGTGTTGGCCTTTTCGATCCCGCTGATGCTGAAGTTTTTTGAGCAACCGGAGTACTACTTTAGCTACATCTGGCCGCTGAAGATCGAGTATTTCTATCCCTCGACGATCGTCTCACAACCCCTTCCATTTGTGCTGTATAGTATCTTCGCGGGTGTTGTGCTCGCACCATTCATGGCCTTGATCTTCGGTAAACGCTGGTATTGTTCGTGGGTGTGTGGGTGTGGTGGGTTGGCCAACACATTTGGTGAGCCCTGGCGTCATCTCTCCGACAAGTCGAGCACTTCCTGGAAGATCGAGAAATTTACGATCCACGCGGTGTTGGTGTTGTCCGTGCTCGTGACGATCGTGGCCTTTGCGAGTGTGGCGTTGCCCAAGTCTTCGGGCATGGTGCCTGTGAGCAAAGAGATCCGTAGTTGGTATGGGTTGATCATCGGCTCTGTACTCTCCGGTGTCGTTGGGGTTGGATTGTATCCGATCGGTGGGACGAGGATCTGGTGTCGCTTTGCCTGTCCGATGGCCGCGTTGTTGGGGCTGGTACAGAAGTTTGGTCGCTTCCGTATTCGCGTGAAAAAGGACATGTGTATCTCCTGTGGGATGTGTACGACATACTGTGAGATGGGGATCGATGTGCGTGCCTATGCGCAGGCAAATGAGAGCTTCACACGAGCATCTTGTGTGGGGTGTGGGATCTGTGCGGAGGTCTGTCCTCGCGGTGTGTTGCGTCTGGAGAACGTCCATCCAAAAGATCCACAAGAGCTCTCGCTGATCGATGTCGAGGAGAGTTGGAAGGGAGAGGATTTCTCGATCCAGAGTCGCAAAAAGCTCAATTGATTCGAAAAGGACGGGGAAGAGGGGGATAAAGACGTTGTTGAAGAGGTCAGATCACTAGGCTCAGAAGCAGAGATGTACGTCTTTCTTTACCAAAAAGCCTTATTCGTGGATGGATTCGCCTGTTTGGACGTTCCACAATCGGTGGTAGATACCTTGTTGCGAGAGGAGCTCTTCGTGTGTGCCGCGTTCTTTGAGCGTGCCATATTCGAGGACGATGATCTCATCGGCGTGTCGAATGGTGGAGAGTCTGTGGGCGACGATCATCGTCGTACGATCTTTTGTGACGTGTTCGAGGGAACGTTGGATCGCGGCCTCTGTCTCGTTATCAACGGCAGAGGTTGCTTCATCGAGCAGGAGGATGGGGGGATTTTTGAGGATGGCTCTGGCGATGGAGAGGCGTTGTCGCTGCCCACCTGAGAGTTTTTGTCCCCGTTCACCGATGATCGTGTCGTAACCTTGTGGGAGGGATTCGATGAATTCGTGCGCTTCTGCGAGCTTGGCGGCCTCGATGATCTCTTCATCTGTCGCGTCGAAGCTACCATATGTGATGTTGTCTTTGACCGAGCCGTGGAACAGATACGTTTGTTGGCTGACGAGGCCGATAGCGCCCCTCAGATCCTGTAGCTCGATCTCTCGGATGTCTTTGCCATCCACTGTAATGGAGCCCTCGTCGATCTCGTAAAGTCTCGTGAGCAAGCGCAAGAGCGTACTCTTTCCTGAACCTGTACTGCCGACAACGGCGAGCGTTTTTCCTGGGGCGATAGAGAGAGAGAAGCCCTCCATCAAGGGGGGATGTTCGGGATAGGAGAAGGTCACATCTTTGAATTGAATGTCTCCTTCCACTTGTTGCTTGGGCAGCGGTTGGTCGCCATCAGGTGCGGCGATCTCTGTGTCGAGCAGGTCGAGCCCCCTTGTCGTCGAGGCCATCGCTCTCTGGTAGAGGTCAAAGGTCGCTCCCAGTCTCGTAAGAGGCCAGAGCAGCCGCTGTGTGAGGAAGACGAGGACGCTGTACGCTCCAACGGAGAGTTGGTTGGTGACTGTCAGCCATCCTCCATAGACCATCGTCGCGATAAATCCGAGGATGATGACCATCCTGATGAGAGGAGAGAAGGCCGAACTGACCGCGATCGCGTGGCGGTTGCTCTGGCGGTAGTCTTCACTCTGTTGCCGGATGCGTTCGTGTTCGTAGGCTTCGGAGGTGTAACTCTTGATGGTCTCGATACCGCTGAGGTTGTTGGAGAGCTGGCTGTTGAGGACGCTGACCCGTTCACGGACATCTGCGTAGCGAGGGGCGATTTTTTTCTGAAAGTACATCGAGCCCCAGAGCACAAATGGCATCGGAAGGATCGCCATGATCGCCAACGATGGTGAGAAGGTAAAGAAGATCCCGCTGATCACGACGACCGTCGTACTGACCTGCAAGATATCATTCGCGCCGCCGTCGAGGAAGCGTTCAAGCTGGTTGATGTCGTCGTTGAGGATGGACATCATGCCGCCTGTTTGTCGGCTCTCAAAGTAGCTGAGATCGAGCGCCTGAAGTTGATCGTATGCGTCGAGGCGCAGGTCGTGTTGAATCGTCTGTGCGAGATTGCGCCAGTACCAGGCGTAGGCGTATTCGAAGACGGACTCCATCGCCCAGATAAAGACGGTGAGGCCTGTGAGGATCCACAGCTGCGTCATGATATCTGTGAAGCCAAGTTGTGCGAGTAAAGACTGCTCTTTTTTGACGACGATATCGACGGCCGCGCCGATCAAGAGTGGTGGCGCGAGATCGAACAACCTGTTGAGCAGGGAGCAGAAGGTCGCCTTTTGGATGTTGGATTTATAACGTTTTGCATAGCGTAATAGACGTGTAAGCGGGTGTGTTTTGGGCACTGTGGTCATGGAAGAGTGGCTCTCTTTGGGGTTAGGATGGATCAGCAAGCGCTGAGACAAAGCATCAAGTCAAGTCGTAAAGTCTCTGATCTTTGCGTGTGTGTATTGCGAGCCGTTCATCAAAAGAAGGTCGCGTGTGTATCTCGCTCAATGTGGTCGGTTTGCCGCCGTTGTCAACACCCCTCTGCTTGTTCTGCCAGCGCGACAATCACCTCGTAGAAGGGCTGTTGACGACGTTGTGTTGATTTTTTGTGATGGTATTTCAAGTGCGTGTGATATATCTCCAGTTGAGGCAATAGTTGAGAGCTTTTAGGCCCTGGTAGCAGCGGAGTGATATTGTGAATGTAAGATATGACATCTCTTTGTTAACAAACGACGATATCCATTGGTTTGGCGAGGGGACACACCTCTTTCTGGGAGAGAAGTTGGGCGGACACCTGCTCCAGCACGAGGGCGTCAGTGGTGCGTACTTCGCGGTCTGGGCTCCCAACGCCGAGAATGTCTCTGTCATCGGTGATTTTAACGATTGGGATGCGCAGCAACATCCTCTTCGTCAACGTAAAGACTCGGGGATTTGGGAGGGGTTTGTCGAAGGTCTCTCCACACACACGCTCTATAAATACCACATACGCTCGAAGTTTAACGACTATACAGTCGATAAGACCGACCCATTCGCTGCCCAGATGGAGCTGCCACCCAAGACCGCTTCTGTGCTGTCCAAGCCCGACTATGAGTGGTCCGATGCTGCTTGGATGGAGGCGCGTGGAGAAGGGGATGTATGGGTCAAACCGCTCTCGATCTACGAAGTCCACCTCGGTTCGTGGATGAGACGCGACGACCACACACATATGACGTACCGAGAGCTCGCTCCCAAACTCGTCGAACATATGAACAATACGGGCTTTACCCATGTGGAGTTGTTGCCGATCACGGAGCATCCATTTTATGGCTCGTGGGGATACCAAACGACCGGTTACTTTGCACCGACAGCGCGTTTTGGTTCCGCCGAAGACTTGATGTTTTTGATCGACACACTCCATCAAGCAGGGATCGGTGTGATCTTGGACTGGGTGCCTTCTCACTTCCCTTCTGATGAACATGGGCTCGGATATTTCGATGGGACACATCTGTTTGAGCACGCCGATCCACGTCAGGGGGTGCATCCCGACTGGGGGAGTTTGCTGTTCAACTACGGCCGCTTTGAGGTGCAGAGCTTTTTGTTGAGCAGCGCGGGACATTGGCTCAAACAATTTCACATCGATGGGATCAGGGTGGATGCTGTGGCGTCGATGTTGTACCTCGATTACTCCCGTAAAGAGGGGGAGTGGATACCCAACAAACATGGAGGACGTGAACATCTCGAAGCGATCGATTTTTTGAAGAAACTCAATCACATGTTGGACGAGCGTTTTCCAGGTGTGCAGTTGATCGCGGAAGAGTCGACTTCGTGGCCCAAAGTGTCCCAACCTGTCGAGCAGGAAGGGTTGGGATTCCACTACAAGTGGGATATGGGCTGGATGCACGACACGCTCTCGTATTTTCAGCGCGATCCGTTGTACCGGAAATTCCACCACAATGAGTTGACCTTTCGGATGATGTACGCCTACTCAGAACACTTTGTGCTGGCGCTGTCCCACGATGAGGTCGTTCATGGAAAGGGTTCCTTGCTGCACAAGATGGCGGGAGATCTGTGGCAAAAATTTGCGAACTTGCGATTGTTGTACGGCTACATGTATGGGCAGCCTGGAAAGAAGTTGATGTTTATGGGCTGTGAGTGGGCCCACACGAGAGAGTGGGATCACGATGGCGCGCTGTCATGGTCTTTATTGGATGATCCACGTCACGCCGGGATGATGAAGTGGGTTCACGATCTCAACGATTTGTACCGTTCGTATCCAGCGATGCATGAAGGCGATTGTCGTCCAGATGGTTTTGAGTGGATGAATTGTGATGACGCAGACCAGAGCACGTTGAGTTTTGTGCGTCGTGCTGAAGGGCATATTGTACTTGTTGTATGCAACTTCACGCCGACAGTTCGGGATGCGTATCGGGTTGGTGTACCTTACGCCGGGTATTGGCAGGAGGTGCTCAACAGTGACGCTGAAGTGTATGGTGGGAGTGGTGTCGGAAACCACGGCGGACTGGAAACTGAGGACATCGAACACGATGGACAATCCGTCTCTTTGTCGATGGTTTTGCCACCACTCGCCGCGAGTTTTTTTGTGTACAAAGGCATCCCACCCAACAAGAGCGAAGATGAGGGAGACAAACAGTGAGCCAGAAAGAGACCCCCCTGCATATCTGTGTACATGGTCACTTTTACCAGCCCCCCCGGGAGAATCCGTGGCTTGATGAGATCGAGCTGCAGCCTTCAGCAGCGCCATTCAAGGATTGGAATGAGCGGATCAACGAAGAGTGCTATCAACCCAATGCGACCGCACGTATCCTCAACAAAGAAGACGAGATTGTCGAGCTGTTCAACAATTACGCGCACATCAGCTTTAACGTGGGGCCGACGCTGCTGCGCTGGATGAAGCGCCACGCACACGAGACGTATGAAGCGATCAAGACTGCGGATCGCAAGAGTTTGTCGTTGTTTTCGGGACACGGTGCGGCGATGGCGCAGTCGTACAACCACATCATCATGCCTTTGGCCAATCGACGCGACAAGTGGACACAGGTGCGTTGGGGGATTCAGGATTTTCGTCATCACTTTGGTCGGATGCCTGAGGGGATGTGGCTGGCTGAGACGGCTGTGGATCTGGAATCCCTCGATATCATGGCGGAGCAGGGGATTCGTTTTACGTTGCTCGCGCCGAGGCAGGCTCATCGTGTGCGTCCTTTGTCCGGTGGGGCCTGGGAAGATGTCTCGGAGAGCCGCATCGATCCCAAAAAACCCTATCTCGTCAGGTTGCCTTCTGGTCGATCGATGAATGTCTTCTTTTACGATGGACCGACCTCACAGGCGGTGGCGTTTGAGCATTTACTACATCGTGGTGAAGATTTTGCCCACCGTTTGGTCAAGTCCTTCGCCAATGAGCTGCGCCCACAGCTCGTCCATATCGCGACGGATGGTGAGACGTACGGTCACCACCATCGTTTTGGGGAGATGGCGCTTGCGTATGCTTTGCAATACATCGATGAGGCGAAGAGCGTGCAGGTGACCAATTACAGCGCGTATCTCGCGAAGTTCCCGCCACAAGACGAGGTGGAGATCTTTGAGAACAGCTCTTGGAGTTGTGTTCACGGCGTCGAGCGTTGGCGTTCTGATTGTGGGTGCCGGGGAGGTCGAGGTCAGGATTGGAAGCAGGATTGGCGTGCGCCTCTTCGCGAAGCGCTCGATGCCTTGCGCGATCAGATCGCGACATTGTACGTCGATGTGACCAAAGACGTCTTTGAAGAGCCCTGGTCTGTTCGCGATGATTACATCTCCATCGTGCTCGATCCTTCTGAGGCGCAACAGCGTTCTTTCTTGCAACGTCATGCAAAGAGATCGCTTGAAGACATCGACATACCGCGCTTGTTATCGATCTTGGAGTGTCAACGTCAGGCGATGTTGATGTACACGAGTTGTGGGTGGTTCTTCGATGAGATCTCGGATCTGGAGACTGTGCAGATTTTGCGGTATGCGGGACGTGCGATACAGCTCGCGCGAGATGTGTTTGGCGTCGATATGCGCTCTGACTTCCTCGCGATTTTGTCGAAAGCACCGAGTAACCAACCTCAATATGAGAGTGGCCGTGAGGTCTACGAACAATGTGTCGAGACCGCCGTTCATACATTCGATGATATCGTGTGGATGGACGTTTGTCGGCGGATATTGCAGCCCGAAGACCTCGAACATTCTTTGTATGGTACGACGCTCACACCGGTCGAATTACACAGTCATCAGATGGGACGTTGGCGTTTGTTGCACGGTCAGATCAAGCTCGTTGAGTGGGTGACACGTCAGCAGCATGTGTGTGATGTCGTGGCGTTTGACGTGGGGATGTTGCAGCCTGTGGGTTGTTGTATGAAGGCAGGAACACTGACTGACGATTTACTTACATCGTTGAAGTCGTCTTTCTGGCGAGCGGACACGATGGCGTTGCGCACACAATTGTCTTCACTTGATGGTCAGTTGATGAACCATGAGATGCTGGACGACCATTGGGAGTGGTTGCGGCATGAGCATGTGTACGGTCGGCTTGAGGGGGAGTTAGAGCAGAACGCGCTGGAGGTGTTTGATCTGTATGCGCCGCTGATGTCGTCTTTGGGGGCTTCGACGTCCCACGCTTACATGACAGGGCGTTGGTTGGAGATCGTGTTTGAGGCGAGGTGGCGTCGTTTGTTGAGGATGGAGTGTCCGAGTGTGGAGGCGCTTCATATGTTACTTGAGGAGACGGAGAAGTACGAGATGCGTTTTGATTTCTCCGACTTGACGAAGGACATGGAGGCCTTGTTATTCCGTCTGTTACACGATTGGGAAGCGGCACCGATGCAGCGCACGGCGCTGCGTCGTTTGTGTGTGTACATGCACGCCGCCGTCCAGTTTGATTTGATCGACAGTATGGGCAAAAAGAGGGCATTGCAAGACCGCTTCTACGGTCTCTGGCAGGGGCACAAGGGGCGGAGACATGAGTTGGAGGAGTGGGAGGAGTGGACGACTTCATTGGCTCGTGCGTTAGGGTTCCACATCACATAGGGTGGCCTTGGGCGAGGTGGGCTTTTACGCGACAGCCGCAGCGATGCGTCCTGCAAATTCAGCGAAGAGTTGTTTGAGATCCGTTGCAGGAGAGAGGCTCTCCCAGAGGCCCGAGGAAGTTCCAGCCTTCTTTTCTGATAAGGCGAGTGCTGCGAAGTCATACAGTCGTTGTTCCATCAATCGCTCACAAAGGATTTTGTATCTCTCTGCATACGATGCGTTCTCAAACTCAGGAGCGATGTTGTAGTGTGGTGAGTTGTTTGAGAGGGCTTTTGTTGAGCGTTCGCATTTTTGTAAAAGCATGAGATAGCCGAGGAAAGGACGACGTGGATCGTGGTGTTTCGTGTTTGTCTCTTTTTTGTAGTTGTCCGGGTGGTAGTAACCATTTTTGAAAGCCGCCCAAAGATCGGCAGCCGAACCGATAGCTTCTTCTGAGCGATTGTTGAAGTTGTTTCCGAAACTTCCGACCTGTGATTTGAATTCAAAAGCTGCGAGGAGCCTTCCTTTGTGGATGACAACGACATCCCAACTTTTGTGTGGGCGGTAGAATCCAGGAAGCGTTACATTTGCTCTACCTTCTGTGTGCACACAATCTTCGGAAAGTCCGCAGTGCTTTGCCGTTTCCTTCACAGCGTGTAAGAAACCGTCAAGATTTTTTCCTGAGATCACATTCCCACGGCTTCCGCCTTGCGTCTTGTTTCCTGAAGAGCGTGACTTCCAAAATATTTGCACTGCAGATGTAAGGAGTGTGTCGATATCAGGTGGAAGAAGGGGGATTGTCATGATGCTTTTTTGACCTGTGTGGTTTTTGCAAAATCGCTAATTTTGCGAGCTTGCCTGTCACTGAGTTGATAAAGTGAGTAGACAACTTCATCAATGTCAGGGCGAGATGTGTGCTTGGAGAGGGAGATGAGTTGTTCCCTGATGTTGGAGGGGACATCCTTCCACATGGGGATACGTATTCTTCGGAGGTATTGTGCTTGGAAGCGTAAGAATCCACCGGACATCTTTACTGAGTATGCGCCAACAAACATCAGCGCAAGTGACGAACGGAGGAGGGCTTGGAGAGCTCTCAAGTCCCAATCTTGGGAGGTCAATACGTACAGGTTATGGTGGGGGTAAAATGCACCTTCATCATAGGCAACAGTTGCGTCCCCCTTTATATCAGGAATGAGCAGCTTTGGTGTTTCGGTCATCCATGTGTGGATTCGATCGATGGTGCGGTACCAACGTTGAGGGTTTTTTTTGGCAACGTGACGTTTTTTGAGCGCTGTAGCGTGCTCGTTGATGTACGCTGCGAACGCAGGATATGCATCAAGAGATGCAAGCACACCTGATTCCGTGAATGGGTTCACGACACCTTTTCCAGACCAGCATAACTCGCCATCTTTGATGTCACCTGCCATCGCCAGCGGAAGTTTACGCTCTTTTTCAACCGGAAGCTCCTCATAGTTCCCAATAAACACACGATCACAGCCCGTCGCGACACCTATCGTCACTTTGCATTGGGCCTGCTCTATCGTAGGGAATTGTCCCTCCAAGTGTCTGAGGACGTTGAGGATATCTGGAGCGTCAAGGAGCCATGGATCTCTTTTGTTTGTGACTTGTGAAAGTTCCACGAAGTTCTCGTGTTTAGGACTGACTTTTTCTTTGATTGTTTTGATCAGCTTTCGTAAGTCTCCGCTCGCACCTTGCTCTGTCGCGACGCGGGTTGTGTCTCCTTGGGCATTTCGGATAATGGTGATGCTTGGGTAGGCCATCACATCTTGATCGAAGGCGTTCACTTTCCCCATATCAATGAAGTACTCAAGGTGGTAGGCGCTTGATACTTTTTCTCTGAGCGGTCCACCGTATTTGTTCTTAATCCATCGATCTGAGCAAATAAACCCAAGGCGGCCGTTTTTGGCGAGTAGATCAAGGCATTTTTCGTAAAAAGGTACGTACAAATCAGCACGATCATAAATGGTCTTGAAGTGTTGTCGGTACTCTTTTAAAAGCACAGAGGGGACCTTCTCTTGTCGGATATATGGCGGGTTTCCGACGATGAAGTCGAAGTCTTGTTGGAGTTGATGGAGCAAAAAATCATCCTGGATCAGCCAAGATGAAGTCAGCACTTTTGCGTTATTTTCAGCCACTCCTTCTTGTGTGAGATAGGCTTCCAACATTGTTTTTGTTTTGTTGTACGAAGGGATATGGATCTCGACCGCAAGGATTGCATGTGCAAGTTTTTGGTGTGCGACTTCGAGTTTACCCCCGTGAGCTGTGTACGATGAGATAAGTCTCTTTACAATTGTGAGTAGAAAGTCCCCTTGACCAAAAGAAGGCTCAAGTAGCTTCGTTTTTGAGAGGTCTTGTTCTGTTGTATATCCAACGAGGTCAAGGATAGCGTCAACGACCAAGTGGTTCGTGAAGACCGCGCCGCGTTTTTGCTTATTTTCGTTTGCGAGTTGGGAGACAGCCTCGCGTATTTGTGGTGAGCGGGAAAACTCTTCGGTGAATGGTAGCAACATAAAATGACTCCGTATGCTTCTGTATGATTGGCCTAGCAAAATGCTGTTTATTCGTCAAGTGTCGGCGTTCATTTGTGCTGCAAGAATGGTACTTTCAGTGAAAGACATGATCATACAGGTTCTCCTCGTTGTTTTTACATGTTTTTCCTGCTCTCGTAAAATCACTGCGTTGTTGGTGGGATCTGTGTCGATCTGTGTCATGTCCAGATATAGGGCGTCTCGATCTTGGACACTGTTCACCTTTGCCGCTGCTTTTGTTTTCGATTCCTTCGTGTATGTCGGGCTCAATGTGTTGTTATGTGTGTTGGTGTGATTTCTGCTGCAGGGGGCAGTATATCGCATCCTCAGACTGCAAAGACTGCAAGAGGTAGTCTGTTCTCAATATGCATACGACATGATGCCCCTGCATGTCGTGTTCTTTCTACGTTTTTTCACCCACCCGGTGTTGTGTTGAAGGTGAGGATGCAGGGGCCATCATCTATATGAGGGGAGTGTTACATGAGTGTAAGAGTGCTTTCTGGCGCAGTGCTCGGCATTGACGCCTATAAAGTCGATGTAGAGGTCGACATGTCCAATGGGATGCCATCCTTTGATCTTGTTGGACTCGCCGAGGGGGCGATCAAAGAGAGTCGCGTACGTGTTCGTTCAGCGATGAAGAACTCTGGTTATCCCTATCCCATCCATTCCCGCCGTATCACTGTCAATCTCGCACCAGCCAATATCCGAAAAGATGGTTCAGGCTTTGACCTGCCGATCGCGCTCGGTCTGCTCGCAGCTCTTGGGAGTGTGCCTTTGCGCTCTTTGCAGGACTTTCTGTTTGTCGGTGAGCTCGCCCTGAGTGGTGATATCAAGCCCGTACGTGGCGTCCTGTCGATCGCCGCGATGGCCAAAGAACAAGGGCTTCAGGCGATCATCGTCCCCTTTGAAAATGGTCAAGAGGCTGCGATGGTCGATGGGATTGACGTCTTTCCGATGTCTTCACTCGGCGAAGTAATCGACTTCTTACTCGGTGAAGCCGAGCTGCAGCCTCTCGAAACGCCAGTCTTCTTTGATGATGCAGCCTATGCGTCGAGATTGGATTTACAAGATGTGAAGGGGCAAGAGCAGGTGAAGAGAGTCTTGGAGATCGCGGCGAGTGGGATGCACAACCTGCTGATGATTGGACCGCCTGGTTCTGGTAAGACGATGTTGGCGCGTCGTCTTGCCACATTGCTACCACCTCTTTCCTTCGAGGAGTCCCTTGAGACGACCAAAGTTTACAGTGTCAGTGGACTCCTCCATGAGAACAAGCTCATCCATGAGCGTCCTTTCCGAACACCACACCATACCATTTCTGATGCCGGATTGATCGGCGGTGGAGCGTTTCCCAAGCCGGGAGAAGTCTCACTCGCACATCGTGGCGTGTTGTTCCTCGATGAGCTGCCAGAGTTTCGCCGCCACGTACTCGAAGTGTTACGTCAACCGCTCGAAGAACACGCAGTGACCATCGCACGTTCTGCGATTACTTTGCGCTACCCTGCGGATTTTTTGTTGGTCGCGGCGATGAACCCGTGTCCTTGTGGGGCTGGTGGGATGGGATGTCGTTGTGCACCCAATGATATTCGGCGGTATCGCAATCGGATCTCCGCACCTCTTCTCGACAGGATCGATCTGCACGTTGAGGTGCCTGCCGTTCCGTTCCAGGATCTGAGTGAGGGGCGTCTTGGGGAGACCTCGAAGGTCGTCAGAGAGCGTGTGTTGCAAGCGAGAGCGATCCAAGCAAAGCGTTTTCAGGGAGCGCCGATCTTTGCGAACGCACAGATGGGGCCGGCTGAGCTGCGAGAACATTGCGAGGTCGATCAGCACAGTCTTCAGATCCTTGAGCGAGCTGTTCATCAATTTGGTATGAGCGCGCGGGCCTTCGATCGGATCATGAAGGTCGCGCGGACCATCGCAGATGTCGAACAATCTGAGGATATCCTCAGTCAACATGTCGCCGAAGCGATTCATTATCGCACATTGGATCGGCGGTATTTTCACTAAACTTCACATTTCTCCAGGAGGGGACGATGTCATTGAAAGAAAAACTTCAGGCGGTCGCAGGGTTGATCGCGTCGGTGGAAAAGCAATTTGGTCAGGGGGCGATCATGCGATTGTCACCTGATATCAAGGACTCATCACAACAGGTCATTTCGAGTGGTTCGATTGGTTTGGATCGGGCGTTGGGGATTGGTGGGTATCCACGTGGTCGTGTTGTCGAGATATTTGGTCCCGAATCGGCCGGAAAAAGTACGCTCGCCTTACACGCCGTTCACTCCTGTCAAAAGCAGGGAGGGATCGCGGCCTACATCGACGCCGAACATGCGCTCGATACGACGTATGCGACGGCGCTCGGTGTGGAGGTGAGTGACTTGTTGCTCTCGCAGCCTGATTGTGGTGAGCAGGCGCTTGAGATTGTCGATTTGTTGGCGCGTTCACAGGCTGTCGATTTGATCGTCGTGGATTCTGTGGCGGCGCTTGTTCCGCAAGCGGAGCTGGAGGGGGCGATGGGGGACCAACATGTCGGCTTGCAAGCTCGTTTGATGAGTCGGGCGCTTCGCAAGATCGTGGGGATTGTGCAGCGGTGTGGTGTGACAGTGATCTTCATCAATCAGTTGCGGCAAAAGATCGGCGTGATGTTCGGCAATCCCGAGACGACCACAGGAGGACATGCCTTGAAGTTTTACTCATCTGTGCGGTTGGATATCCGTCGCGCAGGGCCAATCAAGGCCGGTGACCAGATCAAAGGCAACAGAGTGCGGGTCAAGGTCGTCAAGAATAAGATGGCAGCGCCATTTCAGAAGGTCGAGTTTGATGTGTTGTACGGTGTGGGGATCTGTCATCTGAGCGAGCTGCTCGATATGGGGTTGGAGACTGGGATCGTTGAGAAGTCTGGAGCATGGTTGCGCTATGAGGGCGAGAGCCTGGGGCAGGGGCGCGACAAAGCGCGCGATTTCTTGCGGGAGAACGAAGCCATTCGCCAAGAGATCTACGACAAGGTGATGTTGGCGCTGAATGGAGAGGACGACGTCCAGGAAGATCCAGAAGAGACATCAACACCCAGTACTTCGACGACAAACACAAAATCCACCAAGTCTTCAAAGAAGTCCCGCCGCGCAAAGAACACATCCAGCAAGACAAAGCAACAGGCCGTCGCCTGAGTATATAAGGGTGAAGGATTTTTTTCTATTGGGGGACATGAATGCCCCCCAAGCGCGGGCATACGCCCTTGCCTTCCCCCCCAGTTGAACCCCTTCGGGGTTTTTTTTTGATAATCATAAAAACGTGCAGGGCTTCATCATACTCGGGCTGGTTTTTGTTAATGTTTCTCTCTTCCAACTACACAATGGTTACTTGTAACTCCTCGATCGCTAAAAGAGTACTTTTCTCTTTGATGTCATCCATCCCCACAAATCACTGGCTTGTCCATTATCGTCGGACTCCTTGTGGAGAAGGCTTCAAACCGAAAGTATTTTGTCGTTGAAATCCACCTTGAGAGGAACTCGTGAACATGTGAGAGAACCACATGCTCTTTATTCTCAACCACCCTCTGGTGGTGATGCTAGATGCTCTTAAAGAGTATGGGGTTGTTGAAGATACGAAAGAACCTCATGGTTGGCCTTCCTCTGAAGAGTATGAATGGGAACTTTATTCGGTTGGTTTTTTTTATCTTGGGGATCTGGTGAGTCTGCGAAAGGGCATTGGTTTGTGAAGCGCAGGAGCCAGAGGATGGGGGAATAAGCCACCTTGAATGGTCTCATTGAGTTCATCAAGTGAATTTTCTTGTTGCTTTTGCGAATGCTTTATGTCATGTTTTGTCGCGATGTCGCATTTGCAGTTCAAGGAGAGGAAGAGGTTTATGTTTTCCCCCAACGTATAAATAGTCCAAGTGCTCCTCACTCTCTGATCACACCAAAGGAGTCCATAGCAATGAATGTTGTCCTTACCCCTGTGCTTGAACGGTTTGTCCATGAACAAGTCCGCTTGGGCAAGTATGTCAACGCCAGTGAAGTTGTACGCGATGCCATACGTCGGATGATGGAAGAGTCTGAGCAACAATCAGGCCCACAAAGTGAAAGTGCAGATGAGGATAATTCCTTGGCTCGGAGGGTCCTCCTGGATACGGTGGAGGATATTTATCCCGGCAAAAAATACCGGATTGGGATGGGTGGCAAACAGGGCCATCTACTCCGGATTACAGGGAGCCTTGATGGGGATGATGAAACCTTCGTTGGAGTCACTGTTAAGCTCGAAAACTACGAACGTCGTTGGAAGGAAACTGCATGGTTCTTCTTCCGGGAACTGCGACAAGGAGAGATTGAGACGGACTTCCCGCTCAGAGATGAAAGAGACAATTACGAAAACGTCTGGTGGTGGGGTTTTAAACCGCTGGAGATAGAAAACAAAAATTCGGTGTACGAATTTGACCTAATAGAGCTTACAGAGCGTATCCGCCAACATTTCGAGAAGTACAGCCACTTACGTTTCAAGGGTATCTCCACGTTCCAGTTCGGTAAGAATGCGGACGTGATCTCCATCTCAATCTATCAAACAACAAGAGAAAAACCATGAAGTCTCGGCGTGAAATTTGGGTTGTGCAATGAGAGGGAGGCTCTGGAGTTACAAAGACGGTGATTCTTTCATTGAGGCTTGCAAAGTCATTCGAGAGGAGAATTCAACGGAGTGGCTGGTTGTCAAAGAAATCTCTTGGGCTTCTGTACCAGAGGCCGTCGTGGAAGCCCTAGAGTCTTGGAATCTTGATGAGGTTGTATCAACAAAGCAGGACGTTCTGATAAAAGAGTCTGCCATCAGCCCACGATACGACATGGTCATTGACGTGTAAGTCTGTGATGGGATCGGATCTTTCGAGGTCGAGGACCAATTTCACACCTTCGGTGTACCTTCTTTGAAGTTTCAAATAGACAAACCAGAGGTTGATTGGTGGGGGGTGGACGAAGATCAGTCGATGTTTCGAACGTTGGATGGTCGCCCCATTGTAGCCACCGAACTCATCATTAATGATGTTCATAACCTCCACAGGCAGAAATATCCGGCGGTAGAAGACAATCTTTCAAATAGGAGATGAAGCTATGTGTCTTACATTATCAGGGACTTTAAACTGGAACGATGGCCAACAACGCACCTTTGATCAGATCATTTTCTCTGCGCAAGGACAGCCAGTCCGAACTCGTGCTTCATTGATGGACTGTTACCCTGAAGAAATCGTGGACCGTATATCGTTCGATTACAAGTGGGAAGAGAACGGGCCAACGTACACTGTTCAACTGAGGAGGAATGGTGGCGAATTCTCAGGCTCAAGCCACACCTCTGCCGGACCTACCAATGAAGACATCCGTTGTAGGTTGTACAGACGGACTGATCAGGAGATTCTATTGCTGGGGCGATGGATAGACGGCAAGGACCACTTTGAGTGGCGGGCGATTATCGCGATCGATTGAAGGTCCTAGAGGACAAGCGATTTACCTCATTAGAAAAACGACTCTGTCTGAGTATATAAGGGAGAAGGATTTTTTCTATTGGGGGACATGCATGCCCCCCAAGCGCGGGCATGCGCCCTTGCCTTCCCCCCAGTTGAACCCCTTCGGGGTTTTTTTGTTTATCGGGACATTTGGGTGTTGAGGGTTTTTATCTTTGTGGTCGCGCTTTTGAGTTTTGCGGTGAAGGTCTTGGAGGGGATACTGTTGAGTAGTTTGCTCACATCGTTGAGCTTTTTGCCGATACCTACCTTGCTCGCGATCTTTTTGATTGTGTTTTCTGCCTTTTGGACGCCTGGGATTTTTACGATCTTGTTTTGGATCTTTCTCATGATTGGGTCGATCAGCTTTTTCATCGCTGTCTTGAAGGCTTTTTGGGCAGCAGAGGTGTATTTTTTGATGTCCTTCACCAGGTTTTTGGGGCGTGTGCATTTTTTGGTTTGTTTGCGGATTTTGCCAACCTTGATTTTGAATTTGACGCACACACGTTTGGCGAGGAGTGCCTTGATTTGATTGGAAAATAATTTTAATGGAATCAAACCTTTTTGTAACGTCTTCATCATTGTGCGGGCTGTGTTCAGGGGGGCTTTGAGGGGGCTGAGAGCTGCTGATGCGCTGGAGACAGCACTTTTGAGCGGCTTGAGTGCTGCGAGGATCTTGTTATTTGCGGTACGCATCTGGCGGACCATCGGGGCCAGTTGTGTCATCAAGGCGATGTACTTTGCGGCCGCATCATTTGCACTACATGAACGCTTTTCGGCGGACATATTTTCGTCTACATCGGGAAGATCGTTGAAGCTTACATCGCACTTACTTTTGTTGTTGGATTTGCTTATGCAGTTGCGGTAGGCTTTTTTGACTTCCATACAGGTGAGCTTTGCAGCCGCTTGATAGGCCATGATTGCACCTGCGGCGTAATCCCAGTATTTGAAGAGTTTCAGCGATTTCTCGTAAAAGGTGACAACGGGATGTTGACCGTAGACAGAAGCACCAAGATTCCCTTCACGCAGTTTTCCGACAAACACAGTCTTAAAAAAGTTGTTTGTTTTTTTCATTTTGATCGACGAAGCTGATAATGCGGGGAGAATTGCCTTAAAGAACGCTCGTGTCGCTGGCACAAATACTGGAATGATGCGTTCCGCGATCTCTGCTTGGTTCTCTGCAAGCTCCAGGGTTTGTGCGTTGACTTTGGTGATCACGATTGTATACGATGTTGACGCAAGTATCGCTTTAAATAAGGTCGTGCCTGCCCAAATCGCTGTAATGGAAGACTTGATCTCTTCCGAAGTGTTGATGTCGCTCTTGCAAAATTTGTAAAGCTCGGACTCTGCCCTCGCCTTTGTGCCGAAAGATACAAGCATCATACACATCGCAAGCACACAAAAAAATCTTTTCCTACTCATGAGATAGGCTCCTTTGGTAATGGGGGTAGATGTAGCGTGTTACAGCACAAAGTGTTCCGAAGATTGTTTGAATTGTAAGTGTCTGAAGTGACAGACGATTTGTGTTGGGAGGAGGGGGGGAGGGATGTTATATTCAACGATCATTGAAAATGAGTCTCAACGATCGTGTTGGAGAACTTGCCATGAAGAGAGGGGTGTCCAGGATCCTGGAAAAAAGTCCAGGTGTCTTGACAATTCCAGGATCCTGGAATCGAAATCGTAAGCGTGCATTTTCCATAACACCGATGTCTTCATTCTTTTCCTTTGCACTACACGTTGGTACATTTTTTGAGTTGAGAGGAGGAAGAATATGTCTGGGGAGTAGTGTGTTTTTTGGGAAGAATGGTTTGCGATATAGGTGATTGTGATGTGGAAGTATTTGTGTGTTTTCATCTTTTCTCTGACATTGTTTTCATGTGCTACACGGGAGTATGCAAAGGATTGTACCTCGGAGTGTAGGGAGAAGGGACATTGTCATTTGTCATTCGGTTCATGTGTGCCTTTGCAAGATGGGGATTGTAGCAGGAGCCAAAAGTGCGAAGATGATGGCGTGTGTTACTATGACGAAGGAGAGTGTGTCGTTAAAAACGGGGACTGTTCGCAGTTTAGCGGTTGTTATTCGGATGGCAAGTGTCACTTTGATGGTCAACGATGTGTGGTGAGACAAGATTACGACTGTCGGCAAAGTGCGGTTTGTAAATACAATGGGCGTTGCACTGCCTTAGGGGGCGAATGTGTTGCGTCATCACCAAAAGATTGTGCCCAATCGTATGATTGCGAAATGGAAGGGCTGTGCTCTGTAGAGCGCGGTAAATGCGTGGCAAAAGGGCAAGATTGTGTTGAGCTTCTTATGTGTGTGAAACGAGGGAAATGTTCTGCTGTTCGCGGAGTGTGCAGTGCCCAAAGTGATGAAGATTGTGCTCGCTCCGAAGATTGCAGGGATTATGGGGCCTGTACGATGAGTGAGGGTGGATGTATCGCGTCGGATGATGAGGATTGCAAAGCATCTACTATATGTAAGAAGGAAGGCTATTGTCATGTGTATGAAGGGGCTTGTTTTCCTGGAAGTGACGCTGGCTGCAAGGACTCTGAGGCTTGCCGCAAACTTGGGACATGTAAGCTCGAAAAGCACGATGAATTGAATATAAAAGGTCGGCCTTTTCGGTTTTGTGTTCCCGGTAGTGATGAGGATTGTGAGAGGAGTGATGAATGCCTTTTGCATTCGAAATGCTATTATGTGCAGGGCAGTTTTTCATGTCTGCTCGTGTCGCCCGGAGGTTGTTCAAAGAGCGATGATTGTGTGCTGAAAGGCCTGTGTTCCTCTGTACAGGGGAGTGGGGTGAGCTGTCTCGCAGCAGAGAACACCGACTGTCAAAAGAGGAGCGAAGTGTGTGAAAAGTACGGAACATGTACTGCTCGCGGTGGGGTTTGTGTTGCGGAAGATAAAGAGGATTGTCAGAGCTTGTGCAAGGAAAAAGGTCACTGTCATCCTTTGGGCGTGAAAGGTTGCGTGGCCAACGATAACAACGATTGTTTGTCCAGCGAAAACTGCCAAAAACTTGGACACTGTACGGTGGTGGATCGCGACTGTCGTCCGACACGTGATGAAGATTGCCGAAGGTCGCAGCTGTGTAAAAGAAGTGGGTTGTGTGGTTTTCGTGACAAACAATGTCGTGCCGTCAAAGCGCAAGACTGCCGTGATAGCGAACTGTGTCGACTTGAGGGGTTGTGTCGTCTGTCAAATGAAGTGTGTCTTGCACTGAAAGATTCTGACTGCGCAAACAGCGAGGCTTGTAAGGTACACAACCAATGCCTGGCCGAAGAGGGAAAATGTATTGTTTATTGAGCTCATTGGAAGGAAAAAGCACCCTCTTTTCCCAAACTCTTCTTTCATCAAGTGACCTCAACCTTGCATCGAAAAGGACCGACTCCCTCGGAGCGTTCTTCTAGCGCGGTACAAAGTAAAGGTGTGATGGGATGAGTGTACGAATGTGCTCTCAATCGAATGATGGAGTGTGATGATGCGTTATTGTCGAGTCTTATTTGTCCATGTTTGTGCTGCTGTGTTGTTCGCCTGCTCTGGTTTCAGCGGTGGTTGGATGGAACCACCTGTGAACAAAGGTCGGTGTGATGAGAGCGAGGATTGCAAAGAGAGAGGCGCATGTGTGCACATCGTACATCTCAATGAATGTGTCGTCGAGTCCGATCTCGATTGCCAAAGAAGCCAAATCTGTAAACGTGAAGGAAAATGTTTTGCGATAGAAGGAGCTTGTCGAGAGAAGACTGTCGATGGGGGAGAGGGGGGTGACGGACAGAAGAATGTTGAGGAGAAGATTCCTCTGCGATGTGCGGACAAACAAGCGTGTGCGATGGATGGTTTGTGTGAAGATATGGATGGAAGGTGTGTAGCAAACACAACTTCTTGTCAGGTCAGTCGGGCGTGTAAAGACAAAGGCCAGTGTCACGTGGATAGAGGCGTTTGTGTCGCTTTGTCCGAAAACGATTGCAAGCAAAGTTTGTATTGTCAACAAAAGGGCCTTTGTACGTTCGATAAAGGCCAGTGTGTCGTGACAACAGAACAGAGTTGTTCGCAAAGTGATGTCTGTCGGAAGTATGGACAGTGTGTTCTTCAAAAGGGGACGTGTGTTGCGCCTTCGGATGCGTATTGTGAGGGGTTGGCTCTTTGTAAAATCAACGGTCTTTGTCGGGCCATTGGGGGAAAGTGTGTGGCAAAACGCGACATTGATTGCGAAAAAAGTACTGGATGTCGGACATCAGGTCGTTGCACCGCAGACAAAGGGGAGTGTGTCATTTTGGTGGATGAAGATTGTCAAAAAAGCGATGCCTGCAAGACTCACGGGCGCTGTTGGGCAAAAGAAGGAGCGTGCATCTCTATACAAGAACACAATTTCAATGAAACGAACCTCCCTGATGCCGGAGAAGTTACTTCATACGACTGATCACTCTTGTAAAGCAGAGCTTTTTCAGGATTGGAAGACTCTGTAGGTGTTGTGTTGGATAGAGTGTTTCACTGTGTCCGAGAGGTAGGGGGAGGCGTTTATGATATCGAGCTGTGTCTCTGTCAAAAATCCCAGATAACATTGCTCCAAGGATGTGAAGT
Organism: Deltaproteobacteria bacterium; assembly: GCA_002731275.1. Classification (GTDB taxonomy): domain Bacteria; phylum Myxococcota_C; class UBA6777; order UBA6777; family UBA6777; genus UBA6777. The sequence continues at coordinate 50,481 of PCBK01000066.1, forward strand.
GAGGTGTGTAGGCGAAGCTCTCTATCAAATCATCTGTGAAGGTCATCCCATTCTTGATGTAGTATTCTTCGAAAGTTGGTCCCTCATACTCTTCCTCCGATCTCCACTGCGGGACAATGCTCAGGTGTGTGAGCTGCGTCTGTTGGATCGATTCACAAAGCATCGTGAGGATTTCCGTTCTGTCTGCAAATTGTGCATGCATATTTAATGTTTGTATAGACGAAAGGTTTGGACTTTGGAGGAGAGCATTGAACGCTTCAACTGGAGCGCCTGAATCCCCTATCTGTAAGGAACGAAGCGATGAAAGGGATGGGTTTGAGGCGATGTCTTGGATATCTTCTTCGTGTATATCGGTCTTTCGGAGATTGAGCTGTCGAAGTGATTTGAATGGGGGGTGGTGTCGGAAGCTGCGACCCAATCCTTCAGCTGATGTGTAATGGCTTATGTCGAGCAATCTGAGCTGAGGAACAAAAGGTGAGCCAAGGAGCTGCTCAATTCGTTCGTTCGTCAAAAAGCCCGCACTGTGCAATCGTAAAGTATGAAGAGATGTCAGATGCTCTGCACTAGAAAGAGGCTCAACCAGTGTATAAGCTGAACCGTAGGCCCTTGAGAGATCAAGTTCTTCGAGGTTTTTGAGTCCTTCGTTTGCGAGCATGTGTGCCATCAGTCCTCTATCCCGGAAGGAACATTCCCTCAACGACAAATACTTGAGCGCTGGAAAGCAATGTGAACCAACCAGACCCTCCACAAAAGGTTTGGTGAGCGGATTACCTTCAAGGCTGAGGTGTGTGACTTGTGATATTCCCTCCCACTGTCCCAACATTTTGTAAAAGCCTTTGGGGAGCTTTTTGTTGTTGCCCAGGTTGATTTGGGTGATGTGTCGAAGATCGGGGCTGGCAAAGAGTGTATTTGTTGGTTTGCCTGTAAGGTTAAGATCGAAGAGGTTGATCTTCTTCAGAATGCGGTGTTTGGGGGAGTATTTGCCTGTAAATAACTCCTGGAGCCAGTGGTTTGGAGGCTCAAATGGTGGTGTATAGGAACGCTTGTCTTCTCGGTTGAAGCTCCCTGCGTCGGACCAGTTGGGTGTGTGTTGGGAAAAGTGCGCGAGGACGTACTCGACGACATCTGGAAGGTTACTCTTAGGTGTCTTGTCGAGGACCTGATACAGCTGTTGCCACGTCTCCACCGTCGGCGCATCACCAAGGAGTGAGCGGATATGTGCGATGCTCTCTGTTAGTTCGATGGATTCACCTATTGGGGAAGCTTTCTCTTCGATGTGCAGGTGACCATGCTCAAGAAGGTCTTCAAACTGGACCTCGTTGATCACGATGGTGCCATTGAGCTCCGCACGCTCGGTATATTTTCGTGCTTCCTCTTCGAAATATGTATCTCCGATCACTAACACATCGGTGCTTTGGGCAAGTGTGGCCATGAGTTGTCCGCCACCATTTTGGAGCTTGGACCAGACTCTGGACTTTCGCATTCGCTGAAGTTTCCCAACAATCGTAAAAGATGTATCTTTGATAGTAAGTTCCAAGACTTCTTCTCCTGTCGTTTGGTCGTGTGTCTTCAGTGTAGCACTCTCTATGTCATACCATGTCAGGCGCTTTGTGAGGGGGGTTGTGCTTGTGTCGCGAGGGGAGGGGACGTATGATTGAGCGAGAATGTATACCTGATGGATATCGCAAAACAGGAGAGTGCTGAATGATTCGATACATGTTCATGGCGGTGATTGTGGGATGTGGAGCATTTTTTGTCGGTGAGCAGAGTGCTTCGGCTGATACAAGTAAGGCGCTTCAAGAGGTCTTTGCGCGCGCCAAAAAGGCGCTGGAGACAAAGAACGAAGCCCTCTTCAAAGCGCAATGGCATCCCACCGGCTATCAAAAGAATCTTGTCGGTCGGAGCGGGATTCCTGGACGCGCTGTGTTTGGTCAGGGGGCACGAAAAGGTTGGTATCTACGACCCGATCCCAAAGCTCTTGTGGCCGCTGCAAAGAGCAAACAGCCCATTATCCCTTGTTTGATTTGGTCCACGCGAAGAAAACGCCCTGTCGATAAAGTTTACGCCTTACTCGTGCAGTATCAGAAGCGCTGGGTCATCCTCGGCGCTGGAGAGAATCGAAAGCAAGTGGAAGCGCTCGCATCGAAATCCACGTCTTTTGTCCCACCCACAGCAGCCAAACCAACACCCACGACCAAAACCGCACAACGAACATTCGCAAAGAGTTTGTTCGGAAGCTGGCGCGGTGTCGCACAAACAGAAGGTGGTAAACGCTACCCCCTCAAAAAAATCCAAATCTTTTACATCTTTATGAAGGGCGGTCGGTTCGCATCTTTGATGAAGTTTGAAGGCAAAGACCTCAGACGCAAGAAAGGCTCCTGGTACACCATCGGCGACAAACTCGTGTTGCAAATCGGTCAACGTATCGACATGCGTTTCACCCGCAAGGGCAACAAATTGATGCTTCGTGTCCCCAAACACAAACGCACCCTCCACCTCACTTACTTCCCTGCAACCGTCAAGTAAGCCCGGTCTTCTCTACTATTCACCTCAATCACTCGTAACGTTGGAACTGTGTGATACTCACTTCTTGTGTTGAGAGATCCCACTTGAAGAAGAGCGAGATCGGTTTGTGGTTGGGGATCGTCAGACGAGGCGTTGTGTAGTTGTTTTGTGGGGTGTCTGGGCGTAACACAATGGATGTCTGGTTTTGGAGATACTTTCCATTGCTGCCGTAGCTCACGGTCCAACCTTGTGGGAGGTCTACGTACAATGTCGTCGCGTCCCAACGGAATGAGAGCTTTGAAGTGCTGTTTTCATCGCAGCTTCCGAGCGTCGGGTCAATACCGAGGGTAAAGGCTCCCTTTTTGTTCTGTGGGAACACACATCCGGCCGAACAAACTCCCCCTTCGTCGATGTCTCCACGACCATCATCGTCAAGTCCATTACATCGCTCCAATGGTAACTTGGGAGCCTGTGTCGTCTTTTGGATGGAGTGGATGGTGAAGGTCCCATCTGATGGTCTTTCCCATGTTAGGTTGATGATGATGATTGTATTTTGTGCGATGTGGATCGCGACCTCGCCTTCAAAGGGAGCGCTTATGCTTGTAGAGCTGCTTATTTTGCTCCACTCACCGCCTTTTTTCTTCGATTGGTATTTCCAGTCTCGTTGTCCATAAAGTAACAACACACCATGTCCCGAGCTGAAGTCGAGCTTTTTACCACTTGCGTCTGTGCAAGCCCCATTGAGCGTGTCGAGGTAGAGATAGGATTGATACCCGGTGGGTTTGAAGGTGCCTGATTGCAGTGTGAGAGGGAATCCACAATCTTTAGAACACACGCTACCTTCGTCGATCTGGCCGTCGAAGTTATCATCAAGCCCATTGCAAAGCTCCAAGGCCGGTTGTGGGGTGGTTGGCCTGTCTGTGGAGGTTGGACGTTCTGGTTGTGTCTTTTTCTCGGGGGCGAGGGCTTCTGTCGCTTGCTGCTCTGGTTGGGGACCGGCGTCTTTGGTCACGCGCTCTTGTGAAGTTGGTTCTTGTGTGTTCTCCGGTACATCGCTGCAACCTGTCACAAACATACACACACTTAACAACAGAAGACATACATTCTTCGAGATGTTCATCGCTCAAAACCTCCGGTGTTCAAAAATATCATGGCTGTGGACTCTCTAAAGCAAACTCTATTCCGCTTTGTGTGATCGTTATATGAGCTTTATTATTAGTGGTTTACATGTTTTTGGGAGATTAGGGAGGGGATATGTCGTGTTCTTTTGATGCAATGGGGATAGTTAGTATCCGCTTGGTGAAGTTGGTAGGGGAGTGATTCTTTTTGACATGTGCGAGTGGGTTGTGCTAGTGAAGAGGAGTTGCTGTGGGGTGCGAAAAACCTTGCAATCCGAATGGTGGATCGCCATTCATGCCAAGTGACACCCCAATCCTCACTGGTCCACTCTTTACTGTAGGCGCCCCTTCACCCTAGGGGGGGGGGACAAACTGGGCGACAACACTCGATGTCCAGTCTATCTCCTGCCCAGTCAAAGAGGACTTCCTTGAAGTCGCCTTGGCCAGTCCATAGTCTGGTGTTGCTCTTTTCCAGTTTGTCCCCCCCCCCTAGGGTGAGGGGCTTTTTGAGCTGAGTGCCCCAGTCTACAGAAAAACGAAGGCTAGCCCCACAGCAACCATCTCTTTCTCTTTCCTCCGGCTTCTTCTCTCTTGGCTTTGATGGCCTTCTCCAGCAAAACAGTAGCCTCAAAACGCAATCAATGATATCCTTGCGCGACCTTGACATGAAACGATCCATTTCCCTGTGTGATAGGCGAGAGAGCACATGCAAAACGATTCGAAGAGTATGTTTTCCTTGGGTAAACAGGCGGTAAGGGATGTGAGCGCGATGGATCTGCGTTCGTTGGCGCTGTACCGCGTTCTTATTGCGTTGATATTGTTGTACGATCTGTGGGTGCGTTCACATGACCTGGTTGCGCATTACACCGATCAGGGGATCTTACCTCGCGACGTTGTGTTCCAACATTTGCAATATCCCTACACATTCTCATTACATATGATCAGCGGACACTGGCTTGTCCAGGCGCTGTTGTTTGGTCTCGCAGCGCTCTCGGCGCTTGCGCTGTTGTTTGGCTGGCGAACGCGGCTCGCGACCTTCTTGAGTTGGTTGTTTGTCACGTCGATCCAGGCGCGGAATCCGCTTCTGCTCGACGCAGGTGATGGGATCTTGCAGCTGTCTCTCTTTTGGGCGATCTTTTTGCCCATTGGCGCGATCTACTCTATCGATCAGCTTCGGAGCCGTCAGACGATCTCCAACACGACGCCTTTTGTCGGGCTTCCTGTCTGGACATATCTGCTACAAATGTCTTTTATCTATTGGTTTTCTTTGTTCTTTAAGGTGGGGGACGCGTGGCTGGTGAATCGCACCGCTGTGTACTACGCCGTACATAGTCACATGTATGTCACTCATTTTGGTGAGTGGTTTCAGCAGTTTGATATGCTCTTCCCGCTCCTCACGCGGGTGACTCTCTGGACTGAGTTGTACGCGCCGATTCTGCTCTTTATCCCCTTTTGGGGGGGGAGATTTAGACTGCTCGGGACGATCGCGCTGCTTGGTATGCACTTCTCTTTTCAGCTCTGTCTCAGCCTTGGGCTCTTCTCGATCATCCCGCTGATCGTCTTGCTACCTTTGTTGCCACCGATCTTTTGGGAGACGCTCTCCAGATTGTGGATCACCACCAGAGAGTTTTTTGTGTTCCGTTGGTTTGAACGCTTGGCCCATGCCTTCGCGACGCTTTGTACGATGCTCTTTTCACCACGCCTCGAAGGTCATCGAAGACAAACACGTTTACACGCTCATCCTCTTTTGCGCATCGCCGCGCTCTACGCTTTTGTCGTGATCTTTTGGGCCAACGTCGCCTCTGTCAATGACAAATACCCTATGCCCAAGGTCGTGAAAAACTCCTACCTGTTTTTGCAGCTTACACAAAACTGGGGGATGTTTTCACCCAACCCACCGACGACTTATGCGTGGTATGTGTTTGTCGGTGAGCTTGAAGATGGTAGCTATGTCGATCTCTTCAAGGTCGAACACCAGCCTGATATCAAGCCCACACTTGATTGGAAGTTTCACTATCTCTCCCGTGCCGTCAAGAATTACCGACATGGGAATCTCATGGGAGAGCTGTGGGATAGTGACGATATGACCCTCGTCAAGCCTTATGTGCCGCACTATGTGCGCCATCTATGTAAGGTGTGGGAGACGAAGAAAGACAAGCTCGCCAAGGGGAAAGAATTACTTGGTGTTGCGCTCTTCTTGATGGTTGGGGAGAATCTCCCCAATCACAAACGCAAATTCATCGGTAAGCACCAATTTTATGCAGGCACCTGCCCGAACGGGGAGGCGATCAAGTAGGCCGATCGTTTTTGCAAGTCAGTGTGTGATGAGGGGAGGTGTCGGCAAGGGGAGGGATGCACAGCAAACCATCTTCCAGGTATTTGTGTCAAAAGACAAAGCTCATCAAACGAGGTTTTCTGACGACGTCTTTTGCATTCCAAGCGCGACAACTCGTGAATAAGTGCATCGCTCCCCTTGCCAAACCGAGAGTCTCAAGGTTTGAGTCCGGATTGCTGGACGAACGTAAGCTCGGACTGAGAGGGTTCTTACACCCTTTCTTACTTGAACTGTATTGTTTTGCTGGAGTTGAAAAGGCGTTGTGTTGAGGGGTGTTGGAGTTGGGGCAGAAGGGAGGGGAGTCAAGCAGGCTGGACGCCTACATTACTTCTTTTTCTTGAAGACTTTGCGCTTCTTGAAGATTTTGGGCTTCTTCTTGAAAACTCGGGGTTTCTTGAAGAATTTGGGCTTCTTGAAGAATTTTGGTTTCTTGTAGAACTTGGGCTTCTTGAAGAAACGGGGCTTCTTGAAGAACTTGGGCTTCTTAAAGAAACGGGGTTTCTTGTAGAAGCGGGGTTTTTTGAAGAACTTGGGTTTCTTGAAGAAGCGGGGCTTTTTGTAGAAGCGGGGCTTTTTGAAGAACTTGGGTTTCTTGAAGAAGCGGGGTTTTTTGAAGAACTTGGGTTTTTTGTAGAAGCGGGGCTTCTTGAAGAATTTGGGTTTTTTGAAGAACTTGGGTTTCTTTTTGAAGATTTTGGGCTTCTTCTTGAAGACTTTGGGCTTCTTCTTGAAGACTTTTGCGTTGGCAGCTGTCGAACCTACAACGACAAATGCAAAGCAAGCGAGGATCAAGGTAGCGATTCTTCTCATAGTTGCTCCTATTGAGATGAGATTGGGAAGTTAGGGTGCCACACATCGATCAGAGGAGATCATACTGTTTTGTATACGGTTCTCTGATGTCATGTGTGGGTTTAGACGTCTTCTTCACAGCTGTATTCAAAAAAATGTACACTTTTTTTTCGTGCTTGAAAAGAGGGCTTCTCTTGTGTTTCTATCACCTGTCAGAAGTACATTTTTCACGTTTTGATGTGGACGCTTGGTCTGGACAGAAGGAGTGACCCCGTGGCATTTTTGGGAAGAGTATTTTCGGCGGATCTACGGTCTCTTGCACTATATCGTGTGTGTGTCAGTTTGGTGTTGTTGTACGATCTGTGGGTGCGTTCACATGACATCGTGGCGCACTACACAGATCAGGGCATTCTCACACGTGAGATGGCCATGAAGAACCTGCATTATCCATTGTCCTTTTCGCTGCACATGATGAGCGGGCATTGGTTTGTGCAGGTGTTGTTGTTCCTCATTGCAGCGGCAGCGGGCTTTGCGCTGTTATTTGGTTGGCGGACACGGCTCGCGACCTTTGTCAGTTGGTTTTTGCTGCTCTCTTTGCAAACGCGCAACACGTTATTGTTGAATGCGGGGGATTCGATCCTCGTGATCACACTTTTTTGGGGGATGTTTATGCCCTTGGGGGCACGTTATTCCATCGATGCGATCAAGCATTCATACTCTCGTAAGGTGATCCCTGATTCGATCTCCTCGCTCGCGGTTGCTGCCTTTATGTTGCAATTGGGGTGTTTGTACTGGTTCAGCGTTGTGCTCAAGTCGGGCCCAGCCTGGCACAAGGACTTTACGGCGGTGTACTATGCGCTCCATGTTCGCGAATTCATCACACCGACGGGGATGTACTTGAGGCAATTTGAGTGGATATTGCCTTTCTTGACGAGGGTGACGATCTGGACGGAGGTGGGCGCGCCGCTGTTGTTGTTCCTGCCATTTTTCGGTGGGAGGATTCGGCTCTTTGGGGTGGTTGCTTTACTTGGTATGCACTTCTCCTTTCAGCTCTGTCTCAACCTTGGGCTCTTCTCTGTCATCCCTCTCATCGCGCTCTTTCCTCTCCTGCCGACTGTCTTTTGGGAGATGTTGGAGAGATGTTGGATGCTCGTGAAGGGCTTCTTTCTGTTTGCTTTTTTGCAGACACTTGTACACGGTGTTTCGTCGCTTATGACGGCGTTGTTTGCTCCTCAGAGTGATCGTGAACACAGATCTTTTTCACTTCGTCAGAGTTTGTTCTCCAAGGTGTTGGTCGTTTGTGCGTTTGTCGTTGTCTTTTGGGCCAATGTTGCCTCGATTAAGCCGTCCTATACAATGCCTGAGTGGATGGAGTCTCTCCACTATGCGTTGCTCCTCGATCAAGAGTGGGTGATGTTTGCCCCTGAGCCTTCAAAGTACGACAGTTGGTATGCGATCCCTGGCGAACTTGCCGATCATTCTCACATCGATGTCTTCAAGGTCCACAACAATATCCCCAACCCGACAAAGGTAAATTGGGATGGTTACAAGCATCTCTCGATGAGGATTCGAAATTATCGTTGGAGCAATTACTATATCCGTCTCTTTGATTACGATGAACCAAAAAACCTCAAGGTCTATTGGCCTCGATATATCCGTTATATGTGTGGTCAATGGAACTCCAACGCCCCTGAACAAAAGCAGTTAATCGCGATTGGCGTGTTCATGTTGACGAGTCTAACAAAACTTAATGGAACAAGCGAACTCATCGAGAATAAGAGGGCATGGTTAGGTCGTTGTCCCGATGGTCAGGTGATCAAAGAAGAGACTGATGGCAAAGAGAAAACAGCCCCGACCACAAAGCCTGCAAGCTCTAAACCCACGACGAAATCAGCAAGTTCTAAACCTGCGACGAAATCAGCCCATTGATAAGGGTTTTTTGCCGGCATATGCGGGGTTTTGCTAGAAATCTGATCCGGCAGACGTTGCACCAGCGCAGCGCGCTGGACCGCATTTGAACCCCTTCGGGGTTGGGGCTTTACCACTGACAGAGCCCTTCTCGGAGAGGCTTCTCTTCGTGGCTGATTTGCTTCGTACGCTTTGCAACATATGCCTCGACAAACTCACCACCCTGTCACTTCGTGACATCCCTCCTCTCAAGTCTTTCGAGAGGAGGGACCATTCACCCCATGTATACGAAGATTGAGGTCGGACACAAGGCCCGACCCTACTGAGATTCATCCGATATACACGAAGATTTTTCGTTTGTATCGCGATATCTCG
>PCBK01000067.1 GCA_002731275.1 Deltaproteobacteria bacterium
GACTTGGACGATGTGTTCATTTTTGAGCTGCGCGATCGCGATCGCTTCCGCTTGCAATTGTTTGAGATAATCGATCGAGGTGTGAGCGTCGCTGCGCACAAACTTTACGGCAACTCGACGGTTGAGCATCGGCTGATACCCCATGTACACCGTCCCCATCCCACCTCGTCCTATCTCATGCTCTAGCTCTGTCGAGCCAAATGTCTGTCCGGAGAGTTGTTCATCGGCTTTTGCAGGTGGTTCTGCTTCCGTCGAGCTGCTCACCTTTTTGATCGTTTCGAGGAGGACTTTCTTTTGGAAGGGTTTTTCCAAAAAGACATGCTCCCGTCCTGCCCATCCGTGAACAACTGCTGAAGAGTTTGGTTCAATGATGTAAATACGAGGAACGTGGGCTAAAGCAGGCACTTCCTGCAGCCATCCTTGGAACTCAACAAAAGGTCCGTGGGTGTGTTCTACGGCAAAGATGAAGACAGACCACTCTTCACCGCGCATCAGCATGTCTTTCGCGCTGCTTTGATCTTCGAGAGAGATTGCCGCACAGCGAAACAGCTTCAGCAATCTTTGTAATGTTTGTGTGACCTTACGATTCAGGCCAAATACTGCGATATTGCTCATCACGCCTGGTATCCAATGCTAGTAGTTGAATAGACATAATACGCCTTGTGAGTACGTGTTTCTCGGGCCAGAATTCGTATAAAAAACTTTGCGTGACGGCCACCATAGCACATGGAGAGCCTTCAACACAATACAGTTTATTTTTCATACAACACGTTCATCCTCTGTCCTATTCGTTTTGTAAACTACGCCGGAAACGATTTGGAACCACAAAAAAGAAAACGACAATCTTTCGATTATCTCCAATTTGTCTTTTTGGAAGCTACTCTTTGCAAATTCCAAACCAACATATACGATAGAATATATACTACATAAACAACAAAATCAACCCCACAAAAAGAATATACAATACAGACCATAAAAACATGATTACTTTGCTTCACAAACAGACAAGCAAGATTCACACAAGGGGGAGCAGGCGTGGCCTCCGTACACTCAGGAGAGTGAACACATAAGCCAAAAAACCTTTTTACTAAGGGGTCTTATGTATCCATCAAGCGGGACATATAGTGAGGAGAGGATGCAACGTGGAAGCAGAAAAGGGAAGTAAACTACACACAACAGGATCAATGACGATCGATGGCGCGTTTACAAAACACGGGTAATATTCAAACGCTGACTAAGCGAACCATTCGCACTTTCAATAGCCTCTTTAGATCCCAGCACCACGACACGCCCTGTCTCTTTCACCTGATCGAGCATATCCGCAAAATCACGAAAATCTTGAATGGTTGTACCGAGAACCTGCTCACGGAAAGTCTGCCTTTGCTCATCAGTCTCACCAAGGAGATGACGATACAGCGAAGTGTACCCTTTTGCATCGGGCAGCTGATAATCATCCATGTCTCCGATGGCGCCGATAATATTCCGCGTCAATTCGAGTTCATTGATCTCAACATCACGCAGAAATGTACCTGCGAGATCATAGTTTTCGATCGTTTTCAGCAGGTTCGGATCGCGATAGGATAGAAATGTAAACACCCCAGATCGAAGGTTAAAACCACACATTCCTCCATACGCCCCACCTTGAACCCGGACTTTTTCCCACAGCCACGTCGTCCGCAAAAATCGAGTCATGATCAGCGATGAACCAGAGAGTTTGTAACCAAGATCAAAGAGATTGGCACCTTTTGCGACGTAATTGACCTGGGCGGGTAAAGTTAGCCCTTCTTCGATCGCTTTCAACTCGATCTCCCAGGACAAAGGTGTGTGTTCTTTTGTGGGCATATCCCCAACAAAAGACGAGAGCTTCGAAGAGAAAACATCCATATTCTTTTGATCAAGTGTCACATTGCAGATCATCGCATTTCGATTCAGCAACAATTTGCGCATGTCCTCGAGTGTGTCACGTACAGATGACCAGTCATTTTCGACCTTCTCTGCAAGCTCTCGCAAAAAGAACAGGTAGGACACCCCACCAAGCTGCTCACCAAGCCACCCAGCTTCGTCAAATTGCCCGCGAAGTCTCGTGTTGACGATCCCATGACCGGAAGGAATCAGCCCCGACTCCATCCCGGCTTTCGAGCGAAGCACCATCTGCTTGAAGCGCTCTTGGTTATCAAAATCAACAGTCAACAAAACATCCCGGAGGATGTCCAACATATCATCGGCTTGCGCCATGGTGGCTTTGCCGCGCAAAAAGAACCATGTTGCGGCTTCTTTTTGTTCACGCACTGAGGAGATCATCGAGCTAGACCAGATCCCACCTGTCTTGCGACGGATTCTTTGTGCGAGTGTTGTGTAATCTTCGGTTTTGGTCCCCACTTCCAGAAGCGCGCGACCAAAAAGTTTAATGTAGGGGATATACTTAAGTGGGAGTGCACGTAGGTTAAAGCCCACATCGAGATAAATGATCCCGTTGGTGAAGAGATCATGTGTCAACAACTCGGCACCATTCAGCTCTCCCTTTTCAACAGGGATCAGCTTGTTATTTTTGTCGAGATCGTCGAGCGTCAAGCTGGGTAACTTCGCAATCGCCTCGGGAGGATCAGGCGTCTCCTGCATCTTCTTGAGCTTCGCGGTGTTCTCGATGATGGACTGAATCTCGTCCTCACTGAGCTTCTCTTTGATCTCAGCGAGGCGCTTTTTCTCAGCCTCTTCGACCTTCTGACGTACCCCTTGCTCTGGCTTTAGGACGATCGTCACACGGTGCTGATTTTGAAGCAGGTGCGTTTCGATCAACTCCTCAAAGTAACGTTCCTTCTCGGCGTTCTTCTTGGCTGTCTCCAGATACTCCTCGTATCCCAAGCCTTCCATCGGATCACCATCGTGTAACCATGTATCCAAGCAGCTGATCATCAAGGCCAGACCACGAGGATAGGAGCCGGTGTTGTTCTCTCGCAATTGGAACTCAACGGTATTGAATGCCGCTTCGACCATCTCTGGTTCAAATCCAACCCGCGCGATATCTTGGAGACTGTCGAGGATCAATTGCTCGATCTTCTCGACATCCTCTACAGCGATACCTTTTAACCCAGCAGAGAAGGACATCTGCCGCAGCCCCGAGGAGAGTCCACCCCCCGTCAGATCTTCACCAAGTCCAGAGTCCAACAAGATCTTGCGCAAAGGTGAGGCAGGTGTGCTCATGAGCATGTAGGACAGGAGTCCCAAGTCCATCGACAGTTGTGTTGTCTTCTCTGCTTCGAGCAGCCAAGAGAGACACATCATGCCTTTTTTATCCTCTCCTTCTCCAGCATCGAAGGACTGTTCAATCCGCCGGTGTTCAGGAACATGTGCGTGGATTGGCACAGCGGTACTGGAGACATCGACCTGCTCGAACTGTGACAGGTACTCATCCAAGATCACAAAGCGCTTCTCAATGTCGTCATCCCCGTAGAAAAACAACCGCGCATTTGAAGGATGGTAGTGTTGTTCGTGAAATGTCTTGAATTGTTCATAAGTCAGATCTGGGATCACTTCGGGATCACCGCCAGAGTCTTGGTGATATGTACCCTCTTTGTAAAGGAAACGCCTCATCGCCCTGTACAGGAGATTGTCTGGTGAGGAATACACACCTTTCATCTCGTTGAAAACAACACCTTTGTAAATCAACGGCTCTTGTGCATCTTCGAGCTCGTAGTGCCAGCCTTCCTGCTCGAAGATATCACGTGTGATACGTGGAAAAAACACCGCGTCGAGATACACGTCGACTAGGTTGTAAAAATCCTGCTCGTTTTGGCTCGCGACAGGGTAGCAAGTCTTGTCCGGGTAAGTCATGGCGTTGAGGAAGGTGTTCAGCGAGCCCTTGACCAGCTCGATGAATGGCTCCTTTAAAGGATACTTTCGAGAACCACACAACACAGAGTGCTCCATGATATGGGGCACGCCCGTCGAATCATCAGGAGGTGTACGAAAGGTCACCCCAAAGACTTTGTTCTCATCATCATTTTCTAAGGAGAGGAACTCAGCGCCTGTTTTCAGGTGTTTGTACAAACGCGCTCTTGTGTTCAACTCATCGATATGGCGGTCATCCACCAAGGCAAAGGCTTGTTGCGACATACTTTGCTTCCTCGTGTGTATACGCCCAGCAGTCGGGCAAAAATGTAACGTAGATCTCAGTACGGGGAACATTCTCCCCACCACACAAAGCCAACGCGGTCATCCCATATAAATGATACAACAGGGCCAAGTGCGGAACCATAAGGTAATGCAAGAACACAACAACAGCAAGCTCGTCGACTTGCTCCGCTCATCAAGACGCTTGCATTGCCAACACAATCACACCACAATGCCTTTGAGTTGGTCTACCTTGAAATGCAGGAGTCAAGATGTTTTCCCTTCGGAAACCCACACGCGAAATCATCAATAACTATCTCGAAGAGCAATCCAAAAAACCCTTCTCTTATGCTGAGACTGGGGCCTTACAAACAGGATATCCAAAGGGCTACGTACACGTCAATCGTAGCGTCTTGTTGGGGAAAGGAGAGCAAACATTTCTCAAAGGCAAAGAGGCCATCACACACTGGAAAATGAATGACTTAGGCTGGGTCTACCCATCGCCAGAGAGCAGCTTCCCGATCGAGGTGGGGCAGGTCTTTGCGACCCAAACATGGTCACTTGGTTTGTGGCTACTCAATCCTGGAAAAATCCTTTATGTGATCGATGAATCAGACGAGCAACAAGCACGGTATGGTTTTGGATTTGGTACACTCCCAGGACACCCCATGTCTGGCGAAGAGTGCTTTTTGGTCACGTGGGACAAGCAAACTGATGAGGTACAATACTCCCTTCGTTCCTTCTCTTTTCCCAAGCACCTGCTCAGTTTCCTGGGATACCCTTATGTCTTCTTGATGCAAAAACGTTTTGGCCGTGACTCCCTCCGGAAAATGCAAGAATACTGCCGGTCGCTTGAAAAAAAATGAGAAATCGATAGTCTCCTTGTGTTCCAATCCCTCTGTTGGGAAAAGTAGCAGACGAAAGGAGTCTATTGATGAGAATCCCCCACACACTTCGCATCCTTTGCGCGATGTCTTTGATCCTGGCTGTGCCAGGGCTCTCGCAAGCGGATACAACCAAAAAAGCTGCGAAGGTCGCAGCCAAAAAAACTGCGACCACAAAGCAAGCCAAAAAAACTGCGACCACAAAACAAGTCAAAAAAGTCGTCGCAGTGAAGGCAGCCAAAAAGCCTGCGGCCAAACAAACAGCTGTCAAAAAGCCAGTCGTGGTCTACCCAAACGTAACTTTTGACTATACCCCCAAAGAGATCACAACACTCTGCTCCGCCGCACTCGCACGCGCAAATCGCAGCCTCGAAGCATTGCTCGCGTACGGAAAAAAGACAAAGACACCAGGGTTTCACTACACTTTTGTGCCTTTTGAGACTGCCATCGCCGAGTTTGATGAAGCCATTGGTACCCCTTACCTCTTGCGCTACACCTCCCCAAACAAAGCTGTACGTAAAGCGGGTGCGTTTTGCATCCGAAGCTACTTTGGCTTCTCCTCCAAACTCTTTGCACGTCGTGACATCTACGCGCTGCTCAAAAAAGCCGCAGCAAACAGTAAGGGACTCGACGCAATTGACCAACGCCTGATCACAGAGACGCTCAAAAAATTCGAAAAAAATGGCGCAGGTCTCTCCGAAAAATACAGCAAAGAGGTCGCACAACTCAACGCTAAATTGTCCCAACTGGGCATGAAGTTCCGCGGTAATATTGGCGAAGACAAAACGGTCTTGACCTTTACAGCGAAGGAGCTCGAAGGGGTCCCAGCAGGAACACTCAAGACCCTCAAGAAGGACAAAAAAGGCAATTATCTCATGCGCCCCATCGTCGCAGGACAGTACATCTCCGTCTTGCGTAACGCTAAGAACCCTGAGACACGCAAAAAAATGCTCCTCGCACGACAGAGCATCAAAGGCAAAGAAAACACTGCGCTGTTGGAAAAAATCATCGCGCTTCGACACCAACTCGCACAAAAGCTCGACTACCCAACTTACGCGCACTACGTCTTGACAGAACGCATGGCCAAAAATCCCAAGACTGTCAAAAACTTCCTCCAACAGCTCCGCGTCAAGCTCACATCCAAGCTCGACGCAGAAGCCAAGATCTTCCTCGCGCTCAAAAAGAAAGAGCACCCAAAAGCCACCGCACTCGACCCATGGGATTGGCGCTACTACAACAACATGATGAAGAAAACCATGTACGCTGTTGACGGCGAAAAGATCCGCGAGTACTTCCCCATGAACCACGTCATCAAGACAGTCTTTGACATCTACCAAACACTGCTCGGCGTGACATTTAAAGAGATCAAACCTGCGAACGCATGGCACAAAGATGTTCGCCTCTTCTCGATCACAGATAACAAGAGCAAAAAGATCGTCTCTTACTTCTACCTCGATCTCTTCCCACGTCCCGGAAAATACTCACACTTCGCGGCTTTCGGCTTCCAAGGTGGACGTCGTCTGATGAACGGAACGTACCGTCAGCCCGTCTCTGCGGTCGTAGGTAACTGGCAAAAGCCCGCCAAAGGTAGCGATGCACTGCTCAGTCACTACGAAGTCCAAACATTCTTCCATGAATTTGGACACATCATGCACCAGACGCTGACAACAGCGCGTTACAGCAGCATGGCAGGAACCAGTGTCAAGCGCGACTTTGTCGAAGCACCTTCTCAGATGTTGGAAAACTGGGTCTGGAAACCCTCCATCCTCAAGAAGTTGACCAAGCACTACAAAACAGGCAAGAGTTTGCCAACGAAGATGCTCAACAGTCTGATCCGTGCGAAGTACGCAGACGCAGGTCACTTCTGGACGCGTCAGCTGTTCTTCGCGACAGTCGACATGACGTACCACACATCCGGCCCAAAGGTTGACACTGTCAAAGTCTGGCAAGAGGTCGCCAAGAAGGTCATGCCCGTCACGCTGACAAAGGGAACATACCCCGCTGCGACGTTTGGCCACCTCGTAGGGTATGCTGCGGGATACTATGGATACCTGTGGTCCAAAGTCTACGCACAAGACATGTTCACCTTGTTCGAAAAAGAAGGACTGCTCAGCCCCAAAGCAGGTATGCAATACCGCAACTGGATCCTTGAGCGTGGTAGCACACTCGCCCCAAGCGCGCTGCTCAAAGGTTTCTTGGGACGCAAACCCAACATGAAAGCGTTCTACAAAGAACTCGGACTCAAATAGCCCCCCTACACTCCCCCTTCAGAGACCATCCGAAGCAAATACGCCTCATTTAACTCTGCAACATCCTCGCTCACCAACACAAACGTACCTGAACGCTGTTCTGGATCGATAGAGGGCGGCAAGACGTACAACCCAGGAACATTTGTCCCCGGAAGGAAAGGCCGAAGAGGGCCATGTTCTGCGGTCATCTGTGTGCAGATTTTTTGCGTCGGATGCCACCAAAAAAGCCCCCAATCCTCAGGAATCCAGCTCTGCAATGCCAATGTCAATCGACCAAATGAACACCGAGCGTTGATCTCCACGATCGGTCTCAAGACAGGCTGCCCCTCCAATACACCTGAAAACACATCAAACCCGACATCTCCCCAATAGCCAAGCTTTTTTAACACTTCAGCCGCCTGAAGGCCGACAGAGAGCACTTGTTCCGGTGGATGATGCGAAGGAAATACCCCATTTCCTCGGTGTGTCCCACTACCATCTGTGATCAACTCACAATACCCAAGCTGAAGAATGTCTCCAGAAGACGTGATCGTGAGATGCAATGAGGCATCTTTCTTCTCCTGCACCCAAGGCTCAAACAACAACGTCCAGCCTCTTTTCAACTGCCGAGCCGCCCAGCCTTCAGCTTGTTTGGTGAGCGTTTGGGATTTCCCCAACACACGCTCACGTCCACTCACTCCAAAAGGATGCTTGAGGATCCAATCCGTTGGACACTTGGCGATCGCATCTTTTAATGCACCGAGGTCTTCGACGATACAACTGTAGGGGAGCGCAACCCCAAACTCTTTCTCCAGTCGATGTGAGAAGCGTTTGTCATTGACTTCTCTTACCACCTCAGGATCTGGAAAGGCCTGTGTGCAGCCCATTTTCTGGGCCAACCGAACCGCCCCAGGGGTCACCCCCCAAACAAACAGACGCTCGACCTCTTCGCATTCGAACGAAAAACTCGGTGCCATCGCATCAAGCGCATAACACTCAGCGTCTTCTGCTCCAGGTAAGAGTCGAAGAATGGACTGCCATTTCTGCGAGACTTTTCGCATAATGGGGACAGACTGATAACGTTGTCCGGCAGCCAGTTCGTATTCAAAATCAAGATTGGAGAGAGTACACACAGTCATCTTTTTTTCCTGTGTGTTCGTATGGAAGCAGCCTTAGGCTTTCTGATCATGAGGCGTCCAATGTTGGAGGGAGTGGATAAATGCATCGCTGAGACCGGCTCTACGACGGGCTTCGGTTTGAAACTCCGGCCCACGAGCTCGGTGAGGAGGGTTAAATCGCGTTGTACAGGACTCAAAAGTTTCAAACTCCGACAACTCTGGAGGCTGGTAATGAGTGAGCCATCGACTGCCAAATCTGACGTGTAAGATCTCATCTTCAAAAATACGCTGCATCAGCATAGCTGAAGCCTCATCCTCAAAACGACGAAAACATTGAGAATAAAATGGAGCATGATCGAGGTTCGATTGTTCAAAAGTCAGATGCATCGTACACACCCAATCGAGAGGGGTGTGGATATCCGCAGCAGCTCGCCAAAAATTGTCGTTCACAGGAAGCTCTCCAAAGGTCACTCCCATCTCTTCAAGGCGCTCGCAGTAAAGTCGGAAATGCTCCTGTTCATCCATCAAGATCTTCGCGAGTCCCAAACGAAAGACACGATCTGCTTCGGGGAATGCGAGCAACGCCCACGCCATCAATTCGAGCGCCATCAACTCGTGATTGGCGAATGTATGCAAACACCGAATACGCATCTCTGGCTTGATCAGCGCGTTGGGGCGAGGAAATTTTGTTTGTTTGTCGCGTGAAGCGATCTGCAAATGTGCGGGACGAGGAGGTCTGGACCAAGGAATCGCCACTCCAGGCTCATGATCGGTTACATTCTTCAACCCACCCTCGACACCAAGTAGCTTCTCTTCCAGGCAATCCGCCGTAAAAATGCGCATCGCCCACTCTCTCAACTCCATCTACCTGACACCCTCTTCGTTCGACAAAAATACGCTACTCACCAAAACCTGGAAACTCCATACCTTCGCGAATCACAAACGCCGCGATACAAGGGATCTGACTCACACATGTGATCGTATGCTCTGTCTCTGGATCGCAAAAATCATCATCTCCAGGCCAGTATATATTCCCGTTCATATCGTTTCTGTAGCCACCAGACAGGACGAGTAGATGCTCTTGACCAAGGTGACGATGGTATGGGAATGTCACGCCGGGCTGCATCCGCACAAAGCCCATCAACCCACCTTCCATCACGGGCTCACCGTGGTGTAACCACAACGCGAGTCCTTCAGTGGGGCCAGGATCCCATGACGATTCGTCGTCAAGCCCCGCAAAAAAGCCCCGAATCTCATCGACAGAGAAGGCAAACATCGACGAAACACGATCGAGAAATGTTGCAAACCGCCCACCATTTGCAAAGTGCGCAAAGAGTTGCTCCTTACATCGATCTGATGGTTCCTGCTCTGGTGCAAGAAGGGACAAATGAAGCATCAACTTCTGCGCCTCTGCCAATTTCGCAGCATACGCAGTGTCAGCTGACGCTTCCACCTCAACCCGTCTCGTATCTTCCTCATCGAGAAAACCGAAGACATAATCGTATATCAGATCTTCTGTGTGTGTTTGCATTGGACAACCTTTTCAAGAGAGCGCCCACAAGTGTGGCACAAAGTACGTCGAAGACTATACCACCTCGATATGGACTTTTCAATTCGCTCAGTATCCCCCACATCATGCTCGAAGAAACAACCAACATGGAAGATCTTTGTTTCACACAGCACACTACGAACCCGAAAACAAAATGGATGTCATTTTTCTGCAGACAACCTTCCCAGCCAATGTGAGTCAGTCCAAGAAAAAAGTGAAGATGAACGTATACAAACGTGACCAGATTGGGTATACAATGCCCCGCGCAAGCTACAACGATTGAGTGGACGAAAGGAAAGAAGCGACGACATGAGCACCCAAGTGGAGATCGGACTCAACGCGGTCATTATCGCTGTGACAGACAAAGAACCCCGTCTCTTGACGGTGAATTGGGACCGCCAATTCTCACTAGAGGCTTACGACCAATTGCGTCCACCACCTTCTACGCTTAACGCCATTCCATTTGGGCCACTCGATCCAAGCGCTGACCGTACACTCGAGCTCGCCTTGCGCGGCTGGGTCAAAAAACAAACTGGACTCGAACTCGATTACGTCGAACAGCTCTATACATTTGGAGATAGAAACCGCGACCCAAGAGAACGATACGGAGGTAAACGCTCCATCTCCGTCGCGTACTTGGCGCTTGTTCAAGAAAATGAGACGTTCGACATCGCACAAGCACGCTGGCGCAACATCTACGACTTCTTCCCTTGGGAAGACTGGCGCACAGGCGCACCTGAAATCATCCAAGCAGTGATCGCTCCCGCACTCGAAGCATGGGTTGAACAAGGTGTATCCCAAAAAGTACGACGACAACGCAGAGAACGCATCGACATGACCTTCGGACTCGGTGACGCAGGTTGGGACAACTACCGCGTCCTCGATCGATACGAACTACTCTACGAAATCGAAGTCGCCTTCGAGGCACAGTGGGATCGCGCCTGCCAGCAAAAAACACTCCCCCCCCCACATCAACACAATCACTTCGGCTGCCCCATGATCCTCGATCATCGCAGAATCCTCGCTGCAGCGCTCGGACGTATTCGTGGGAAGCTCAAATACAGACCCCTTGTCTTTGACCTGCTCCCCTCGCTCTTTACGCTCTCACAACTCCAACACGTCGTCGAAGCACTCGCAGGACTCCCGCTGCACAAACAAAATTTCCGCCGCTTTGTCGAAAAAGCAGGCCTCGTCGAATCGACAGGACAAATGGATACACAAACAGGTGGACGTCCCGCCGCGCTCTTCCGATTCCGACGCGATGTACTCACCGAACACCAATCACCAGGCGTGGGACTCCCTGTCACCATTCCACAAAAAAATACTTGACATACCTTATGCTCATTCCTAGTATAACTACCACTGAGGATGTTCTTACGATCCCAGTTTTTTTTCACAACACTTTTAC
Organism: Deltaproteobacteria bacterium; assembly: GCA_002731275.1. Taxonomy (GTDB): domain Bacteria; phylum Myxococcota_C; class UBA6777; order UBA6777; family UBA6777; genus UBA6777. Next base: position 11,298 of record PCBK01000067.1, read on the forward strand.
TCAAAATGAGTACATAAAAAGAATGGCTCATTTTGCCCCCTTGCAAAGGAGAACCCAATGAGCGTTCAACATTTGCCATATACACAAGAAGTCGAGCAGGCTACAGCGGATGTGTATGCACGCATCAAACACATCATCCCCAAGATTGAATGGCCCATTCATGCCCCATACATCGCCAAAATCAACGAGTTGAAGAAGGAACGCAACGCGGTCATTTTGGCACACAACTACCAAACCCCTGAGATCTTCCATGGTGTCGCTGATTTAATCGGTGACTCATTGGGCCTTGCGCGCATGGCAGCAGAGACAGATGCCGACGTGATCGTGATGTGTGGCGTTCACTTTATGGCAGAGACAGCCAAGTTGTTGTGTCCTGAGAAGACCGTCTTGATCCCTGACGTCACTGCTGGATGTTCACTCGCAGAGTCGATCACAGCGGAAGACATCCGCAAACTGAAACAACAATATCCAGGCGTTCCTGTCGTCACGTACGTCAACACGTCAGCAGCCGTCAAAGCGGAGACAGACGTGTGCTGTACGTCATCCAATGCGGTCAAGGTTGTCGAATCACTCGGCACAGACAAAGTGATCTGCCTTCCAGATCGCTTCCTTGCACACTACATCTCGACACAAACAGATGTTCAGATCATCGATTGGCAGGGACAATGTGAGGTTCATGAGCGATTCACAGGTGCGGAGCTGAGGGAGTACAGAAAAACATATCCAGGGATCGACGTCATCGCTCACCCAGAGTGTCCTCCTGATGTCATTGAAGAAGCTGACTTTGTTGGTTCAACGGCGGGTATGATCCAGTACGTCGCGGACAATAAACCAGAACAGGTCGTGATGGTCACAGAGTGTTCGATGAGTGATAACGTCGCGGTCCAACACCCCGACGTCAACTTCATCAGACCTTGCAACATGTGCCCACACATGAAGCGCATTACACTTCCCAAGATCTACGAATCACTCCTCACATTGACCCCACAGGTCGATGTCGATCCAGCGATCGCTGAGAAAGCCAAACTCTCTGTTCAGAGAATGTTGGAGATTGGTTAACAGGCAGGCAAGGATTTAAGCTGTATCGGGGTGGGGGGACCGCTGTTTTTGACCTTCACAAAAAAGCTGGGAGAGCGTCCGTTGGTCAGCTTGCTCAATTGAATGGCTGAGCCATCGAGCGCGGCTTTCGTCGCAACAGTACACGCAGCCCCCTGCGCAGAGACGGCCCTCTTTTTCTCCTTGGCGTTTTGCCGCTTGAGCGTCGTGACCTTCTCTTGCTGGACCTTTTGTCCTTGTTTGATGGAGCGGACCTTACTCGATGCGAGCTTCTTCTTGTCCTCTCCCTCTTCCAAAAAGCCAGCAAACGCCATCAAAGGGATCAGCATCAAGGCATACCAGGACCATGTCGAGGTCAACTCTGGCGGGAGCAACAAATTGTCTTGTTCTTTGAGGAGTACTTCAGCGGAGAGGGGTTGTGTTTCTTTGTTCATCCAAGTCATCTCATTCTATCCTTTCTCCGGCATAATCACATATACCGTCGCTTTTCAAGTTCTGAACACTCGCGGATACATACCAACGAGTTGCAATATCAATCGATCTATAGACACACCAAAGTGTCTATTTTACTTACGGAAATAGATGTTGCGTTCAGGAAAGGACAGGGGGACCTCTTGCAGAGCGTCCATCACCCACACACTGCGTGCGAAGGATATCCACACTTTGCAGGTAAACATGTAGGGTGTTTGTATGTGTTGGTGTTGGGACAACAGGGGATGATGCCACAGGGGGTGAAGTCGAGTGTGCGACATCAGGTGTGTATTCGAAAAACGAAACAGAGCAGTGATACACAGCACCGCACTTTTCAATGTTGACCTCAACACCGATCCCCTCTTCGAGGCATACGCGAATGGATTGTGTATCCACCGAGCCTGAAGCGCACAAGATCCCTGGTACTGAGACCACAAATCCTATACTGAGAATCCATCGAAGTAACATCAAAACCTCCATCACCCCACTCTCAATGTGGGGGAACGTCTTTCATACCGAAAAAGCTAATCACGAACCTTTGCCTGTCAAATCCAAAAGACACAACTTTATCCTAAATCGCCACAAATATGTTGATAAAACAAAGAAATAACCCTTGAAAACAAGTTCTCCATTGCTGACCATTTGACATGATCATCGTATCTTTTCTGCTCTTGACTGTTGAGAAAGTCGCTGCTATCTTTGGCCGGATTTTCAGGAGATTGAATCTCGATTCATTTCCTCGGTACAACGATAAATATTTGGTGCAAACCAACCGAATGTAGAGGTAAAGATGTCCACACACACTCCATTGACAGTCCTTTCTGAAGAAGAACTCATGTTTCAGGATGCCATCCGCAACTTCGCTCGTAACGACGTCGCACCAAGAGTGATGAAGATGGATGAGGCCGCCAAGATCGACCAAGACTTGATCAAGTCCTGCTTTGAGATGAGCTTAATGGGACTCGAAGTCCCCGAAGAATACGGTGGTGCAGAAGGTTCATTTATGATGGCGGTGATCGCGATCGAGGAGCTCGCGGCGATCGACCCCAGCCTCTCCGTTTGTGTCGACGTGCAAAACACCCTCGTCAACAACGCGATCATCCGATGGGCAAATGATGATCTCAAGAAAAAATACCTCCCCAAAATGTGTTCAGAATGGGTCGGTAGCTACGCATTGAGCGAGCCAGGAAGTGGCTCCGACGCATTTGCCCTCGCAACTCGCGCAGAAGACTGTGGTGATCACTGGAAACTCAACGGAACCAAATTGTGGATCACCAACGGTGGTGAAGCGAGCATGTACCTCGTCTTCGCAAACATCGATCCCTCAAAAGGATACAGAGGGATCACCGCGTTTATGGTAGAGCGAGACTTCCCCGGATTTAGTGTCGGCAAAAAAGAAGACAAGCTCGGTATTCGCGCGTCCTCAACTGTAGAGTTGATCTTTGAAGATTGCATCGTCCCCAAAGAGAACGTCCTCGGTGAAGTTGGCAAAGGTTACAAAGTCGCGATTGAAACACTCAACGAAGGACGTATCGGGATTGGTGCCCAAATGATCGGTCTCGCGAGAGGTGCATTTGATGGCGCTCTCGAACACATGATGCAACGCGAACAATTTGGTAAGCCCATCGCACACTTTCAGGGACTCCAATTCCAATACGCACAGCTCGCAACAGAACTCGAAGCTGCACGCTTGATGGTTTACAACGCCGCGCGCCTCAAAGACGCAGGGAAAAACTTCATCAAAGAAGCTGCGATGGCCAAACTCTTCGCGAGCCAAGTCGCAGAGAAGGTTGCCTCAAAATGCGTCGAATTCTTCGGAGGTGTTGGATTCACCAAAGAATATCCAGCTGAAAAGTTTTACCGCGACGCCAAAATCGGCTCGATCTACGAAGGTACAACCAACATGCAGCTGCAAACCATCGCCAAGCTGCTCCTCGCAGAGCGCTCATAAGGAAAAGAATATGTCAAACATCGACCGTATCGGACCGACAAAGCGACCCGACAAAAAAGCTGACGGCTGGCAAAAGTGGCGAGACTTGCTCTTTGTCCACTGGACCATCCCAGTCGAGGCGCTCAGACCCCTGATCCCCGCCCGGCTTGAGATCGATACTTACGAAGGCAACGCGTATATTGGACTCGTCCCCTTCATGATGAACGATGTGCAACCGAGTTGGCTGCCGTCGATGTTTGCGTTCAACTTTCTAGAGACCAACCTCCGCACGTACGTACACATCGATGGAAAACCTGGTGTGTACTTCTTCTCGTTGGAAGCCGCTTCTATCCTCGCCGTTTGGACCGCGAGAAAGACCTTCAGCCTTCCCTACTTCCATGCGGATATGGAGATGAGCAAGAACGGTCAACTCGTCGAATACAGGACGACACGAACGACAGGGAACCACCCCACGCTCACGACCAAGTACACCATCGGTGAGCTGCTCGGTGCGTCAGCACCAGACACCCTCGAACATTTTTTGTTTGAACGGTATTTGCTCTTCACAGAACATGAAAAGCAGATCTACATGGGGCAGGTCTACCACACACCTTATCAGGTCCAACGTGCGGTCGTGCACGAGTTGGAAGAGCAACTGATTGTGGCAGCAGGGCTGCCACAACCTGAGGGTCCCCCACTCCTGTCGCACTATTCGGCGGGTGTGGACGTCGAAGTGTTCAATCTGCTCAAGGTCTGATCAATCCTCCTCATACCTCTCCGGTGCCGCACCAAAGAACAACACATCCACCCGATTTTTGACTTTCCGCAATGGAGGCAACTCCAACGGCAAGATCTCTGTACGTTCCACGACCTGCCCTGGCTCAGGACGGTGTGATGATGGGATACGTTCGATCTCTTCAGCGGTCAGGGTGCGCTGCACTTTCCGCCGCTGAAAGTACGAACCACGCTTGAACTTCGCCGGGTAATCGTTCCAGTTGATGCCCTTTTGGAACAACAGCTCCTGCATCTCCGAGGTGTTTTTTTTGTGGAGTTGTTTGTGGCTGTAGTACGCGCCTGCAGCAGATTGAATGCTATTTCGTGTCGCGTCAAGTTCGCGCCAAACGAGAACATTTGCGGCCTCTTCGAGAGAGGGAACGCTCCACACACGCGCATCGAACATCACGGTCTTGTCGGCTTTCTCGGGGAGGTGCTCCATGAGCAAGCGACAGAACTTCATCGTTGCGGCGCTCGCGAGAACAGAGACGAGTTTTTGCACACGTCCGTCGAACAAGGGTTGTGATTTCAGATCATCAGAGAACAACACGAGATTGATCTCATCAGATTGTGTGTAACCGACGCTCGCGTTGGCTTCTTTGACCAGGAACCGTGTGGTCTCAAGCATACAGTGCATGAGACGCTCATCATAAGGACGCTTGAGTCCTTTTGTAAAAGTGTGAAACGCACGCCCATCGATACGAACACAGATGGGCAAGCGCGGGATCAGCCGACGCGCGGCTTCGATCCCTTCGTACATTTTCATTCGGTTTCCGAGATCATCTTTCTTCATTGGGTACTCCAGTATGTAGAATGGGGCTGTCACTCCCAGCGTCTCGGATTCGAATCTATCCATCCCGCCTATGTGTGTACTAGACGGTGCCACAAGCAATGGGTTCAAAAAAACCTTCGACGTGTGATGGTCCCTCTTCGTCTCTGTGGCTGTTGACCCCGACAATGGCAAGTGATATGTTTCTGCAGTTCGATATTGTTGTCCCAAAGAACAGCATTGATCGGACACATACCTATACAACATTTTACCGAAAGCTTCCGGCGTATAGGAAGCAAGGTAAACATACACGACGGGGTTTTCCTTTGCGTAAATCGTATATTGCTTGTTTATTGGCACTCGCAACACTCAGCTCTGGCTGTGACGAAGTGAAGCTCAAGAGAGAGCGTATTCCAGTCCCTGCAAATTTCCAGGAGGCGATGAAGTTGCCTCCAACCAGAATGTCATCGTCAGGCACACCGAAAGCTTCGACGACATTGAAAAAGATGGCTTCTCCTTGTGTACCCGCCCTGGCTCCATTCAAAAAATCGCTCACTGCACAACAGAGCGTCGCGGGTCTCTCTTGGCGTTACCCAAAAGACTGGAAAAGTCCAAGACGTTCGAGCTTTCGTGCCGCGACCTACAAGATCCCTGGAGGCAATGGAGCGGGCGCAGGCGAATGTGCGGTTTTCTACTTTGGTCCTCGCCAGGGTGGCGATGTCAGTCGCAACCTGATCCGCTGGAAAAAACAATTTACACCTGAAAGTCAAAAGACAACGCAGATGGGAACATTCTCAGTCAACAACTTGCAAGTCGCGAGCGTCACAGTTGAAGGAACCTTTTTGTCCTCCGTCCGCCCAATGTCACCGACAAAGGTCAAAAAAGCCGATTATTCGATGTGGGGACTTGTGTTCCAAGGACCGAAGGGGAAAGTGTTTTTCAAGTGTGTGGGTCCCAAGGCCAGCATGAAGAAAATGAGCCCTGTCATCGAGTCTATGATATGCTCCGTAAAAAAAGCATCCTGAGCGTTTGAGAAGGAAGCCCGATGACAAAGCCGATAGAGAACCCCTGGCTCGGCCAAACATTGAGGAAGGACTACCGTATCGACTCCATCCTTGGAGAAGGTGGACAGGCGGTGATCTACCGTGGGACAGACCTGCAGATGGAGCTTCCCATTGCCATCAAGCACTTCAAAAAAACCTCCAAAGGTGTCCAAAACGATCCAGAGCGGTTTAAGCGCGAGGCCCGCAACCAGGCCAAACTCGTCCACCAAAATATCGTCACGATCCGCGCAGTCCTTGAAGAAGAAGATGAACTCTTCATCGTCATGGAATACGTCAATGGCCCAACACTCGAAGAGCTTATCGCTTCTTCTCAGGAGCTGCCTCGGTTGCCTCTCGCGTTGATCGGGCACATCTTCCTTCAGGTGTTACGTGGGCTTGCATATGCCCACAAGGTCGGCGTTATCCACCGAGACATCAAACCCTCGAACATCCTGATCACCAAAGAAAACAAGGTCAAACTTGCGGACTTTGGACTCGCCCGCGCCGCACAAGACAAGCGATTGACACAAGCAGGACTCGTGATCGGTACCCCCGCATACCTCGCCCCCGAGCAAATGCAAGGCACTGAGCACCTCGATCCACGCTGTGACATCTACAGTGTAGGCGTCACACTCTACGAATCGCTTTGCGGCAACACCCCATTCCAACGGCCTGATGAAAAAGATGTCCCGCCCTTTGAGCTGATGGGACGACATCTGTTTATGGAGCCGACCCCTCTTCGGGAGCTTGGTGTCCCGATCAGTCAAGAATTTGAACAGGTCGTCCTCAAAAGTATTGCCAAGGACCCAGATGATCGCTTTGCCGATTGCAAGGAGTTCATCACAGCCCTTCGTCCTGTCCTTGCCTCGATGAGCGATACGCTTGAGACAGAAGTTCAAGACTTCTTACTCCACCAAGTCTCAAGCCAGTCAGCCGAACACCATACGTTCTCCGAAGCTTACGCAACAACAACTGAGTTTCAGCCACCTTCAGATCAGCATTTACTCCAAGCCATCCACGAGACCCCATCACATGATGAGCTTGAGGCGTACCATTCTGCGGAAACGAGTGACAAGACTGAGGAGATGAGTATTCCTCCGACTCTTCGGGTAGATCTCTCCTCAGAACAACCTCACACCCGCCCCCCCAAAGCCGAGAACCCCCCTTGGGCCAAAATCGCCGTCATACTCGCGATCCTGTTGATCTTCATGGGAGGCTTTATCCTCCGAGAGACCCAAAAAAACCCATCAAACAAACAAACAAACAACAAGAAAACAAACAACAAACAAACGACCCAAAAGAACACGGAGATCCCCTACCCTCAGCCGATCGCTGGCGTCAAAATGGTCAAGGTCCCTGCAGGTCCGTTTTTTATGGGGAGAGGGCGCAAGAGAACAAAGCGCACGTACACACCACAATCGGAGATCTACCTCTCGACTTACTGGATCGACATGACAGAAGTCACTGTCGAACAGTACAATCTGTGTGTGCAGGCTGGAAAATGCCGACAACACGCCAAAATGCCCACTTTGAAAACCAAAACCAAAGATCTCCCAATCACGTGGGTCAATTGGTTCGACGCCCGGACATTTTGTAAGTGGTCCAAAAAGACCTTGCCTACAGAAGCCCAGTGGGAAAAGGCCGCAAGAGGGATCAAAGCCGCCGATTATCCATGGGGTAACCAAAACCCACAGTGCAAATACGCCAACTTTGATGGCTGCCCACCAGGAGGTGTACTCCCCGTCGGCCCTCCACATCGCATCGCAGGTCGTAGCCCCTACGGAGCACTCGACATGGCTGGAAATGTCTGGGAGTGGGTGGATGATTGCTACGACAGAGAAGCCTACCTCTATCTCGATGGCAAAAATCCAACTCTTCGAAGTAACCACGCCATTTTTGATAAAAATCCACACAAGGTGGAGTGGAAAAAGAAAAACACAACCCCATGGAAGTGTCTTCAACACGTACTGCGCGGTGGCTCCTGGTTTAAACTCAAGTGGGGACTGCGCGCCTTCGCAAGACGAGGTGGCTTTCATCGCATGAAGCGCAAAGATGTAGGTTTTCGCTGTGCCTGGAATCCTCCACGTCCGTAACCCATCCCCCTACACCCTCAACATCCCATTTGACTTCTCTGATTTCTTCCGCATGAGGAGATGGCTTTCTCTTGACATCACACCAGAGCGTTGGTACCCTTCGGACATACGAAAATACAGGCGGATACTGGTGTTTGCGTGGTGACCGCCACAACTTCAATGCAAACACAATGGAAGCAAGGCCCTCCGATGAACTTCACAGGTCGCATCCTCAATCAAAAATACCTTCTGCTCGAACCCCTCGCAGAAGGCGGAATGGCGCTTATCTACAAAGCTCAACACCTGATGCTCAACGATATCTGCGCCGTCAAAGTCATCAAAGATAGCAACTCCTCCAAAGAGAAAATGTTACAGCGCTTTAAGCGAGAAGCTCAAACAACCCGCCTCCTCGCCCAACGAAGCCCTAACATCATCAACATTTACGACTTTGGTGTCGAAGAAGGTATAGGCTTCTTCTACGTGATGGAGCTGCTGCATGGGCATCCCCTCAGTGCGTTGCTCAAGACGCCGGCAACACCTCCAGCGCTCTATCGCTCCTGTCGGATCATCATGCAAGCCTGCGAAGCGTTGCACGTCGTCCACCAACACAACCTCGTCCACAGGGACATCAAGGCCGATAACGTCTTTTTGCACCACGTCCCCAACACCAACGAAGAGCAAGTCAAGCTGCTCGACTTTGGTATCGTACGACCCATCTACACAGAAGGCTCGGCTCTTACGACGTATGGACGTGTGATGGGGACGCCTGAGTACATGTCACCAGAGCAGTGCAAAGGCCCAACCCAAGCACAATACCAACGTGGTGTCAGCCACCTTGATGGACGCTCCGATATCTACTCGCTTGGTGTCTTGTTCTATCAATGTCTGACAGGGCGCGTCCCCTTCCCCATGCAAAGCGGGCAAAACTCCGTCCCGCAGGTCATGGCAGGACACGTCCTCCATACTCCCCCCTCCCCCTCAGAGAAGCGGCCAGATCTCCAAATCCCCAAAGGGATCTCGGATGTCAATATGCACGCCCTCGCGAAAAAACCCGAAGCTCGCTACCAAACCATGCTCGAATTCAGAGATGCAATCCTCGCCAACATCCCTCGTTACTAACAGCTCCTCTCATTACGTACACGTACGACCGCTCTCTATCTCTTCTTTCGCCGACTTGTCCGATGACGCGTTGTAAACTCAGGATCTTTTTTCTGCACCCACTTGATGAACTTCCTCATCTGTTCATGCTCGCGAATACGTTCGGGGGTGTGGTAGGTATGAAGTAGCTCTCGCTCCGTGAAGGTCGCGTGGATCTTGCTGTGGCAGACTGTGTGTATCCAGATCACCTCTCTGCCGCCAAATGTCTTGGGGATCAGGTGATGTTTGTTGACGCTCCGTCCCTCGATCATCTCCCGAAAACAAACCGGGCAGGCTCCTAACTGCTGACTCATTCCGACTCCTCCACACAAACTCGACAAAAAGAACGAGGGCGCTCTGGAGGGTGATGTCGTGAACATGGCTTGTAGACAACGCACAGAGACACCTACCCCTTGCGTTTTCTACGTCCACCCTTCCAAACACTGCGCCGATCGCGCTTTTTGCCTGTGACTTTGATCGCAAACCAAACTTCCACGGCCTGGTGACGGATCGTCTGCAAGAGCTCTTTGTACATCATCCCCACTTTCTTGCGGAAGATGACGAGCGGATCTTGCTGCGCGTACCCAACCAGGTCCAGACCTTCTTCTAAACGTTCAATCGCAGTAAGATGTTCGATCCAAAGTGTATCGATGGTCTCTAACAAGATCTCACGTTCAAGCGCAAAGAGGTCCTCAATGTCACTTTTGTCCTCTCTTTTTTTGCGCAAATCGAGGACCTGTGTCAGCACGTGCTCGGCGACCTTCTCACTCACATCCCCGATCAACTCTATATCAGGGACTTCGATGCTCTCAGAGCGAAACACAGAGCAGTAAGTCTCTTCGAGCTCATCGAGATCATCATCCGTAGGTGAATATTCGGGATCATTGAGATAGATATCGGCGAGCTCGAAGACGACCTTCTCGATCATAGAGTGTACGTTTTCACGGTGTAAATCGAGGTCTTCAGCGTCTTTGAGCAGCGCAGCACGCCGCTCGTAAATATGATTACGCTGCTCGTTAACGATGAGGTCGTACTTCAACGTCTCTGTCCGCTCTGTCGCATACTCCACCTGGACTTTTTTGCGCAGGGACTTGAGATGACGAAGCAGTGAAGGTTCAGTGATCTCCGTGTACCGTTCAACATCATCATAGCGCGCCATCAACTCGTCGACTTCACGCTCACCAAACTTCAAGAAGATCTCATCTTCGAGGCAAAGGATAAATTGCGAGGAGCCCGGATCACCTTGTCGTCCGGCGCGTCCACGGAGCTGATCATCGAGACGACTGGCTTCGTGGTAACTTGTCCCGATCACATGGAGCCCACCAGCTTCGATCACTTCGTGGCGATTTGTCTCACATTCTTCAGTGTAACGAGCGAGCGCTTTTTCGTACTTGGGTGTACCAGGTGTGAGTTTCTTCGAGACGAGTTTATCCGGATTGCCACCAAGCAGAATGTCCGTCCCACGTCCAGCCATGTTGGTCGAAATGGTGACAGCGCCTTTTCGTCCGGCTTGCGCGACAATATCAGCCTCACGTTCGTGATGCTTGGCGTTGAGCACCTGGCAGGGGATGCGTTTCTTTTTCAAACGTCTCGCGAGCTGTTCGGACTCCCGCACAGACTCGGTCCCGATCAACACAGGGCGACCTTGTTTGTGGAATGTCTTCACCTCCGAGACAATCGCCTCCATCTTTTCCTCAGTGCTAACAAAGACAGCGTCTTCGTAATCCACACGTGCGATGGGTTTGTTTGTCGGGATGGGCAGAACTTTCATCCCATATGTCCCCTGGAACTCGCGTTTCTCGGACTGTCCGGTCCCTGTCATACCGCTGATCTTGTCGTACAGGCGGAAGTAGCTTTGGTAGCTCATCCGGGCATACGTTTTATCTTCAGGTTGGACCGTGAGCTTTTCTTTCGCTTCGAGCGCTTGGTGGAGTCCGTTGGAGAAGCGTTTGTCAGGAGAGACGCGGCCTGTATGTTCATCGATCAGCTGGACTTGACCGCTCTTGACGATGTAGTCAACGTCATTTTTGTAAGCACCGTGGGCAAGTACAGACTGGTACACGGCATGATACCAACCCAAGTTGTTGGGATCACTGAGCGCGCCCACACCAAGCTCGGCTTCGACTTTTTCGAGTCCGACCTCAGTCAATGATGCAGTCTTGCTCTTTAATTCGACTTTATAGTGTAATTTGGGATTGAGTCGCCGGACCACCTTGTCGACTTGCTTGAACAGTTGGTTACTTTGCTCTGAGGGGCCGCTGATGATCAACGGTGTGCGGACCTCATCGATCAAGAGCATGTCAACCTCATCAACGATCGCAAAGTGTTGTCCCCTGTGGACAAGCTCACTTGCATCTGTTGCGAGATTGTCGCGCAAGAAATCGAAGACCAGTTCGTGGTTGGTGACATACGTGATGTCTGCGGCATAGGCGTCTCGTCGCATCTTTCGATCGACCTCCTCCTTTTTGCTCATCTGCTCAAGGACGACCCCCACATCAAGACCAAGAAAGCGGTGGATACGACCCATCCAGTCAGCATCACGGGAGGCGAGATAGTCGTTTACAGTGACGACGTGTACCCCTTTTCCGGTCAGGGCATTCAGGTAGGAGGGCAAAGTCGCGACGAGGGTCTTTCCTTCCCCAGTCTTCATCTCCACAACGCTACCTTGATGCAACCCCATCCCACCGATCAACTGGACGTCATAATGACGCATCCCGAGCTCGCGCTTGGAGGCTTCTCTGACCACCGCAAAGCTCTCAGGAAGGAGCGCATCAAGCGCCTCCCCTCTCTGGAGACGTTCTTTAAATTCGCCTGTTTTTGCCTTCAGTTGGTGATCATCGAGCGCGCTGATCTTCGACTCGAAATCGTTGATCTGTTGGACCAGAGGCCGCAACTCGGAGAGCTGGTCAGAAGAAACGAGGCCGCCAACCCATCGGGCTGCACGTTGAAAGACAGAACCAATACTCATGATCTATTCTCCTCATCTTGCGATGATATCTTCGTGGTAGTGACTGTTTCGGTATGAAGCAGCCTGTATACAAAAGGAGCATCCAAACCACACCACTTCGTACGCTGTGTAGGGCTCAACTTTTGCGAACGTTATTCTAGGTGGCAATATACGCGAGGAGCAGCACATCGACAAACAGAATTTGCTGAAACTGTGTTGGCGTACATTACCACATAGAGCAACAACAGCACTTCTGGACTTCATTCCATCTTTATCGTGAAAGACGATACTATTTCCGAAAACACAGTTTTCTGCTATGTTGCCACGAGCATCAAATCACGAACGCACAGGTTGACAAGACCGGGCAAGGATAGAGGAGCGTTTCCATGCAATCGATCGATCACCATGAGCACTGGATGAAAAGTGATGATGGACTTTCATTATTCACACAACAGTGGTGTGTCGAATCCCCCAAAGCAGCTGTCGTCATCGTACATGGTGTCGCAGAATACAGTCGACGATATCTACACGTCGCCAATTTTTTGAACGAGCACGGCTTCAACGCATACGCCATTGACCACAGAGGACACGGTCGCTCCGAGGGGAAAAGGGTGTATGTTGAGAACTTCAGAGAGTACCTGCGTGATCTGGATAAATATCTCAACTACGTCCGCAGTCAGGAAGGACAACGACCGTTATTTTTGCTCGGACACAGTATGGGTGGCGCGATCAGCACACTCTACTCGATCCGCAATCACCCTCGTATCGATGGCCTCATCCTCAGTGGTCCGGCGCTCATGCTAGGCGAGGATATCTCTCCTCTGCTGATCAAACTCTCTGGACTTCTAGGGCGCTTTTTACCTTACCTTCCAGTACAAAAGCTCGATCACAGACTGATCTCAAGAGATCCGGGCGTTGTCGCCAACTACGCAGCCGACCCTCTCGTCTACCATAAGATGTACAAAGCCCGCTTTGGCGATGCCTTCGTCCGCGCAGTACAAGAAATCCAAGAGCACATGGAGGACCTCTCCCTGCCCCTCCTCCTCATGCACGGCACAGACGATAAACTCGCGGACCCATCCGGAAGCCAAGAGCTTTATACGCGTGCCCATTCCTCAGATAAGACCCTCAAACTTTACGATGACTTGTATCACGAAATCTTCAATGAACCTGAAAAAGAGAGAGTGCTGCACGATATGCTCTCATGGCTCAACGCACATATCTAGGGCGAAGTGGGTCAACCTCCATTGTTGGTTTTTCTCCCCAAGGCGGGGCTGAAATCTCCCAAGTCTATCTGTAACAACTGAATGGACTTTGGAGACCATAAGAGAGTATATTTGAAATGCTTGTTCAAATGCAGTCAACAAACGACATTCAAGAAAGGTATGTGTGGCAGGTATGAAAAAAGGACTGATGTGTATGTGTGTTCGCTCTTTATGGTTCGCAGTATGTTTATTGGCGCTGCTCTCTCCACGTGTGAGTGAAGCCGGCCCCTGGAGTCGTTCCCCTGGTAAATTCTACGCCAAGCTCAACCAGGGCTTTTTATTTTCATCGGATAAACGCAAAGAAGGCGACCCTGCCAACCCGTACTTTGCAGCCTCTACGACCTTCTATGGCGAGCTTGGGCTTATCTACGGATTGCAGCTGCACCTCAGCGCTCCCTATATGTTCGCGACGATGAGCCGAGAAGATCCGGCCAAACAACACATTCGTTACAGCCTCAACAGCTTTGGTGACGGGATGGTGGGCCTTCAGTGGACGCCTCCGTTTTTACAAAAACGTTTGGGGTTCCCAATGGCGCTCAAAATTAACGCCAAAATCCCTCTGTACAACACACCGACCACCAACGACCCCGAAAATGAGCCGGGTATCCCCAAAGATCTCGATGGCTCTTTCCCCTACCAGGGAGACGGACAGATCGACATCACGATCTGGTACTCTGTCGGTGGAAGTATCCCCAACACACCGCTGTACGCATTTGCAGAGCTTGGATATCGTATCCGCACCGAGACATTTTTGGACAGCCGTGTTGGGCTTTACTCACTCAACTTTGCAGACACACTGACTTTCTCAGGTCAATTGGGCTGGAGCTTTTACAGAAACATGATCGCGATGCTCAACCTCACAGCGTTATACCCACTCATCGATGAGAACGCGACCTTCAAAGATGTTTACTCTCGCGGAAATGTCGGTGTAGGTGTGGGGCTCTACATCCCCGTCTGGAAAGGCCTCGCACTGGAAGGAAACTTCAACTATCTGATCCCCATCGTCAACACCGACAGCGTCGTCAGCTTCAGCGTCGGTCTCTCCTACAACAAGCGATAACGATCTCAGCAACCATCATCAACCTGACCATTGCAGTCATCGTCCTTGCTGTTGCCACACACTTCGCTCTCTTCTGCGGTCACACGTCCCTGACATTCTCCCCACACACCAGCTTCTGTACAGCTCTGCTTGCCAGGGGTACAAATACCAACAGCGGCAGGACCAGGACAGGCGCGCTCTTCGCCCTCTTTGCACTCGACGTATTCATAACCACCGAGACAACCTGCGCTACCACCACGTGCAGCCGTCAACCAAATGAACGCGCACACACACATTACCAACCACAACACACGAGATAATTTCATCAAGCCTCCCTTTTGGGCGAACACCAAACACACAAGCTCGCCTTTTCTTACAACATCTTACACTCATCGTAACCGGGCACTGACACGACGTCAACACGCTCACACAGAAGCAATATCCCAGGGAGGTGGAGTCTCTAGAATGCTCCTCTTCTCTTCCTCACTGATCATCGTCGCAACAATCGTAAAGGCAGGACATTGAAGCGCATCACCGATCTCGTAACACAACTGCTCCAACATCCCAGGATCAGAGTTATAGTCGACAAGCAGCGCGACGGCTTCGATCCCATCGTCAGTTGCCGTCTTGGTCACATTGAGCGGCTTGGCCCACAACATCATACGACCAAGAAAAGGTCTCCAAAATTCCGGGTCCGCCAAGAATCGATCTTGCATCACCTGTTGTTGGGCCTGGTTTGCTGGCAATTGAAATAACAACACCGCGAATGGTTCACCTTGTAAATATTCTTCGTTTTGCATCTTTACCTTTCCATCAACATTCACACATTACGAATCATCTTCTGTACCCAAAAACAAGCGAGAAGACAACAACTCCCTTTCTTTTCCACACAACATAAGACCTGGCCCGAGATTTGAAAAGAGACCCCACGTTCTCTTTGGAAAACAAAACTTATTCACCCATCTATGTGGTCAACCTTATGATAAAGAGATTCCCGTCCATCCGCGCCGTGAATGTCTTTTTCAACACACCACAACAGTCCATACCAAAAGAGAACGAGATGACAAAAGGAGGTGTGGTCCATTTGCGACACTCGCAGGGCCCATTCACACAAACCAGCCAAAGACAAGGTTGTTGACCACCCTTCAGCAACCTCGACCTCCCAACATGTCCATCTACATCAGAGAAGCTCAGGCATGTAGCGCCTCGGACTTTCTCACGCTTACGTATCATAGGAGGAATCGATGATGAATCGTACACACGTATCTCAACTGTCACGGGTGGTTTTGTGTTTCTCACTCTATTTAGGTTCGACCGGCCTTTGCGTCGCAGAGACGCCAAGCACGTCCTTTGAGTTGTATCCATCACCTTCCAAGAAAACGCTCAAAAAACTCGCACAACACGCCCCACCTGAGAAGGAATTCACTGCGCCACCGCCTCAAGCAGACATCAAACAACAACACAACGCACGGCGAGGAGGTACTTTCTCCATCGGCGCAGGTTTCTCAGGACAAGAAGGGTTTATCGCGAGTGCAAGGCTCGCTCACGACAGTTTGTTTGGCATTGAAGGGCTCAAACTCTCACTGGCCACACGTATGTCAGGAAGCCAACAGCTCGCCAGGGTGGCCTTTGGTATCGGGATGACACCTAGCAGCCGCTTCTTCGCCAAGATGACCCTTGACGGCGCCATGCGTGCCTTCTCCCCCGAAGAAGACGGTCTACAAAGTCGTTCGTTTGGTGGGATATTGACCGCCGGGATGCGCTTGGGAAGAGGATGGTCCCTCGCTCTCGGATACAAGCTCTCCAATGAATCACTCACGAACAGTGATCTCTTGGGGCAAACATCGTTACAGCTACCAAAAGGTACGTGGAACACCCCACTGTGGGATTCTGCGTTAAAACTAACACTCAAACACACACCCGCTCGACCAAGAGACGAAGAGACCGGTATGCTCACAGGCCTTCACTTCACACTCACAGGGCAAACATCCAATCCACTGACAGGCTCGGCGTTCAACTACACGAAGCTCGACACGTCGCTCAAATACGGTGTCTCATTGGGTCACGGATTCCATCTCGTGATGGAGGCAGGTGGTGGGGTGATGATGGGTGAGGATACAGCGATTCCCTTCGTCGAACGCTACCGATATGGTGGTATTCACGGGCTCCAATCAGGGCTCCCCTCGCTCGGTCCACAGATGCAACACAATGGACAGACATTCGCGCTTGGTGGGACAGGTTTGTTGTACGCCCGCTCGGAGCTGCGCATCCCCATTATTCGCAAGTTTGGCCTGTATCTCTTTGCAGGTGTTGAAGCTGCTGCCGTTTTTAGCCAGTACAACGCACAAACAACGCCTCTCAAAGTCGCTGCATCTCCGACTCTTGCAGCCAACCTGGGGGTCCTATGGAAGTCACCTATCGGGCCACTGCGCTTCCAATTCTCGCTCCCCATCGTCCGCCCACCAGGGACATCCCCACTGCTCTTCAACTTCTCGACAGGTAGTAGCTTTTAGAAGCATTGATGGCCCAAAAACATCACATCGCTCGGCTCGCACACGATCCCCTATCCGTAAATCGTCGCTACGATGGAGCGTCCGCTCGCGTGGTTGCGAAACTCGCACAAGTAGATTCCCTGCCATGTCCCCAGGTTTAAACGATGTTGGGTGACTGGGATCATCACAGACACCCCCACGAGTGTCGATTTGATATGTGCAGGCATATCATCGCTTCCTTCGTAGGTATGTGTATAATAGGGCTCATCTTCAGGGACGAGATGGTTGAATGTAGCCTCAAAATCCACACGGACCGAGGGATCTGCGTTCTCATTTAACGTCAAACCAGCAGAGGTGTGCTTGAGAAAAAGGTGGCAGATGCCTGTCATCGGGAGCTTTGGCAACTCTTTCTCGATCAGCTCTGTGACGAGATGAGCGCCTCTTGAAAAGGCAGGTAGGCGAAATTCACACTGTGTGATCATATTGTTCCTCCGAAAACAAAATACGAATAGATAGACTGTACCAACGACCTGACAGGAAAGGAAACACTTCATGGACAGACACATTCCCTTTAGAGCCGTGCTCTTTTTTGGATGCTGGATGTTGTGTGCGTTCACATCACCACAACACGCGACGGCAGGCTCCCAAAACGTCTACGCCGTCTACCTCCAAAAATATGGCGTGCTCGCAGGATACGAACTACAGCTCAAAGGAACTTTTCGTATGCACGCTGTCCTCACAGGGAAATCCAACCTCCGATGGTTCAAAGTCTTCCTGCCTCATGCGACGTTTCGACTGACCACCCAAGGGCAACTCTTTCTAGAAGAGTTACAAATCAAAAGCAACCTTCGTCTACAATACGATAACAACAATCGAATCGTCAAAATGGGGAAGATTTCATTTGCGTATAGACAAGATGGTCGGCTCAAACGTATGGGGAATATGAAGATCAGCTATGACATCAGCGGACGCATGCGGAAACTCGGATCATTTGCGCTCACATACCAAAGGGACGGTTCTCTCAAGTCAATCAACACGCTCAACATTACGATCAATCACATCAGCCGATTGACCGCTATAGGACCGCACAAAGTCCTTTGGCAAACCAACGGTCGCATCCAACAAATTGGCCCTGTCACGGTCTCTTACCACCCGATTCAAGGAACAGTGGTCGCCTCCAGCGTCCAAAGTGGGCGCCCGCCTTTCCGCTTCTCCGTCTTTTGGGACAACCGCTCTGTTTGTCAAACCCTCATGGGAAAAACAAGGAGATAAAGTTCCCCTCATTAACGACACTGTTTGCCCACACAAGCGCTCGTGGAGGTGCAGTCTGCGTTGCGAACGCACTGGATCAAACACACACCATTTGAGCACTTAAAATTGCCAGGACACGACGCAAACACATTGCATTTGTGCTCTACAATGGGCTCACAGCGCCCTTCCTGACACCAGTATCCCTTTTTGCAATGGGTGTTGTCATCACAGCGAAAGTAACAACCAGAAGATGACAGACATGCATATCCCGCCTCACAATCCCCATCAACCTGACAGCTTTTCCCTGTCAACGCGACACACTTTTGAACGCGAATGTCACAGTAAAAGTAAGGACCACACTCCCTGTCCGACTGACACGACTTCGTACAGGTGCGCTTCTCGTAATCGCAGGCGTACCCTTTACACTCCTCGTCAACAAGACACTCAACGTTCCCAAACGCTCCTGAAACATAACATCGACCTGTCAGCAAAGAACATTGAAACTGCCCGCGACACCCTCCCGTGCCATCACATCTTTCGGCGCATGTTCCATTCCTGCATGCATAGCCGTGCTTACATGGATTCGACGCAGAGCACGGATTGACAGGGACAAGGGCAACACATCGTCCTTGTTGGCATGAGAAACCAGGCTTGCAATGATGCGGGTCAGAGCAGCTCCGCAAGCACTTGCGTGTGAGCAAATTACACAAGAAACCATGTCGACAATCGCTGTGCTGAAGGCACTCAGCCTCATTCCCACTTGCGGATGTCGGCACACAAGCGGACTGTGTACATTCAAATCCAGTCAGACAGTCGATGGTGTTGGTACACCTTTTGCCGCAGATACCTTTTGTCTTCGCACAGACACCGCCAGCAGGGCAATCACTGTCACTCCCACATTTAGGGAGACAAGACCCCTCCACACAGACCATCCCCGAAGAAGGACAGGCGTTACTACCACCAGAACATGCTTTGCGACAGCTCGCATCGATGCACTTGTAACCATCTGGACAATTCTTTCCGTTAGAGCACAAGAGCGAAGGTCGACAAAGACCCCCTCGACACTCAAGATTGTCATCTTCACATGACCCCTGACACTGCAACAAACATGTGTTGGTGTCTATCTCACATCCATACCCCGTGGGACAGTTCTCATTTGATGAGCATGAAGGGATTTTTGAACACTGGCCATTCTGCAAACAGGTATATCCAGCCTGACAGTCCTCCGCCCTCAAACACCTGCTGATACAATCACTACCGGAAGACTCACAAGCATATCCTCCCTTACATTCGTTCCTGGTATCACACGCCTCACCGAGTTTGAATGGCTGGCATATTCCAGCGCGACATTCTTCACCATACTTACAATTGAAGTTGTACTGACATGTCACCACACAAGGAGGTTGCGGACATGACGGTTTTTGACATTGTCCGTTTCCACAGCTCTGACCACTGGCACATCGATTTCCACACGCACCACAATGCAGTGGATCAGTCTGTTTATCGACACAGCCGCCATAACAAGTCTCTTTGCCGCCAGTACAACGCCCAACACAGTTTCCCCTATCACAAAGACCACTGGCGCAGGGACTCTCGCACCTTCCACAGTGAAGCGCGCTGCTCAACGTGTCGACACACCTTCCAAGACAGAGCGTGGTTCCTTCTGGACATCGACACTTACCAGCGTTGCAATCTTGACCGCTGGCACATCGATTTCCACACGCTCCACAGTGTTGAGGGTTTGTCTGCTTGTCGACACAACCACCATAACACGTATCGGGTGTCGGAGCGGGACAGGTCTGTGTGCACGCTCCACTCGCACAAACCTGTCCACTTTGACATGTCTTTCCACAACCACCACAGTGCTTTTCAGAATACGAACTGGCGACACATATCCCCCCACAATCCTGGAATGTACCAGCACATTGACACTGACCTTCCTTGCAGATTTGATCCCCACGACAAGCCTTTCCACAATCACCACAGTGAAAACGGTTATAAGACGTATCGACGCAACCCCCATAACAGATCTTAGGTGTTGATGGAGGACAACTCGCAACACACTGACCATTTGCACATAATTGTCCTGTCGGACATACTTTCCCACAACGACCACAGTGCTGTTGTGTGTTTGCGAGCTCGACACACTCTCCATCGCAATCGCTCAGTCCCTCTGGACACGCACAACGTCCGGCAAGACAGGTCCGGCCTTTCTCACAGCTTTTGCCACACGCGCCACAGTGTGAAGAGTCCGTCTTTGTGTCCACACACTTCCCGCCACACTCCGTGGAGGTCGGCGCGTAACAGGTCTCACTTTTTGTGGAGCAAGTGCTGTTCTTACACGTCTCTCCTGCTTTGCAGGCTTGGTTACATCCCCCACAATGTTCGGAGTCAGCTGATGTCTCGATACATTTACCATCGCAACGAGTGAAACCATTTTGGCAGTAACATCCACCTTGTTGACACAACTGACCATTTAGACACTTGTTCCCACAACGACCGCAGTGTTGGTTATGGCTCGCGACGTTGACACAAACACTGTCGCACAAGACCTTCCCATCTGCACACAAACACTCTCCATCCACACAAGAGCGACCACTTGGACATCCCTGGTCACTCTCACACCCAGGCGGTGTACAAGACGGTAAAAGAGACACCCACAACAAAAGCAGCAACAATAGCCAACGAAACATCCAACACTCCAAAGACACAGAGGTCATCCGAAGAAGACTGCAAAAGAAAGACTGACTTTCTCTACAATACGACAATACATCACTGAATTGAAGGGTTTTCTCAGAGCGGCCGCTAAATACGAAGAGCTACAGCCTAGAAAGAGGAGAGAGAGGAGGTCGCATTTTCTCTTTGTAAAAAGAGCCCCGCGAGTAACCAACAAATGGCAAAACTGATGGCCATAATCGCGTACACTTGTTGTGGAAAGAGACCTCCAAATAAGGCCCCTAAAAACAAGACCACCGAGAGCGAAGACAACCACCCACGAATCGTCACCCCCGCTGTCGCTGTAAGACAACCAAGGATCATAAGATCGTAAAAATAGATGCTCTCAATAGGTTGCACGAGGATCGCACGAATCAACCGATTCACCGTCACACTCGTACAACACAGCACCGCAAAGAACGTAAATCTTCTGTTGATATCATTGACCAAGAGGTAATCCCTCCCGATGATGATCGCGAGAAGTAATCCTCCTGTCGCGACACCCGCAAATGTAATCGCGCGTCGATATCCACTCGCCAGATCTTGAGGTGGTCCCCAAACGAACCGCATCACGATAAACAAAGCCGCAAGAACAGCCATCCCCATCATCAGTTGGACGTGTTGTCTTCCACCGATGGAGAGGTCATTCTCATGCTTGATTTTCTTGTAATGAATGCGCTCTTCTCGCTCTTGTGAGAGATCAAACTTGAGTTGATTTAAGAGCACCTCAAAGCGTGGCTCCGGCACCTCCATCTCCATAAAGAGACCCCTCGCGGCTTTGTAATTACGACTGTCGATCTCATAAAGAAACATATACTCAAGTGCTTTCGCCAAACCAGCACGAGCGTTCGGGTTTTCAGGCCACTCACGCAGCGCCTGCAAAAACCCATAGCGACATTCCATAAATGTTCTGTGCACCTCTCCAACAGCCCCAGGTGTCAAGTCCAGTTCTTCAGTGGACAGCTCGAATTGCTGTGCACTCTGTAACTCCGCGAGGCGTTTCATCGCGGTGTCACTCAACTGAATTGAAGAGAGGTGCTTGAGATAATCGACCAACGCTATCCGAAAGGCCTCTGCGCTCTGGGGACGATGCTCCTTCTTGGGATGAAGCGCACGTTGACACAGTGACGCCAACTCAGAGGGTACCGATGCTTCATAGGTAAACAGAGCCTCCTGGATGACGGAGTGAAAGACCCCTTCGATCGACGTCGCGTAGTGTGGAGGTTGCCCTGTCATGATCTCGTGAAGGACACCTCCGAGCAAATACACATCCGTCCGTTCATCGACGAATCCGTAATCATCAAACATCTCAGGAGCCATATACACAGGCGTCCCAAAGAACCCTCTGATATCAGCAAAGATACGATCCAATCGTTCATACAAAGGACGCGGAACGACGCCTTCGATTGGTTTGGCGATCCCCCAATCGAGCAGATAGACCTCACCATATTCACCGATCATCACGTTACCGGGCTTGATGTCACGGTGGAGAATGCCCTTACTGTGGGCATATTCAACAGCCTTACAGATCGCAATAAGGATCTCGATGTGTCGTATTAACGGATCTTCGACCCCCATCTTGGTCCGCTCCCAAAATGGATGTTTGTCGTCCTTCAGCAGCTCCGCCCATGAGACGCCCTCCACGTACTTCATCACCAACACGGGCAATCCATCTTCGTCTTCGCGAAGTGTATGGAGTGGGATGATGTTGGAGTGAGAGAGGTATCCTGTGATAATCCCCTCATGGAGCAAAATTTTGTTCGGTGACTCAGCACTCGAAGCCGGGTTGACGTGCTTGATCGCGACCATCCTCGAAAGAGAGCGCTGGATCACCCTGTATACACAACCAACGCCACCTTTCCCTGCGAGCCCCATTAAGAACAACTCACCTGCTTGTTTGTTCTTTAACAGTTCTCTCATCGGCACAAGAGGTAGAGGCGCCTCGTCGGGATCATAGGTGTATTTTTTCGCGTGCGCAGTGGAGAAAGGGCTTTGCTCTCCTGTCTCCTCCGAGAGCTGCAAGCGACGTGTTGGACCACTGTCTTCGAAGGAGCGAGACGCAGCCTGATGAGGTAGAGTGATTCCTCTAGAGGTCGCAGAGAAAGGAAAGGGGTGGGCTTTTTGTAAGTCGGTCCCACTTGGAGAGCGCGTCGCCGGTGGATGCGCCTTCTGCAAGGCTGTTTTCGCCTCATCTTCTCCAAGGGTTAGATGTTTTTCCGTCGCACCAGAGTCCATGTCGAGTGGGTTGGTGTCCACCGAAAAATAGTCGGCCATCGTCGAATCAGGGTGACTCTCAAACGCCGCTTCAAGGGAGCTCTTTTGTGAGGATGAGGGAATGTAGCGAAAGGTGTCATCCCCTTCAACCATCACGCCACGAAAAAGCTCGAACTCGCCAAGCATCTCATCGACCGTTTCACCGTCGACACTTCCTGTCTCAACAGGCAAACGCACGGTCTCAAAGATCCCACGACGTTCTTGTTCCTTGTCATAAGAAAAATATTGTTTCAGTCGATCCAATTGGGCCGATGATTGTCCAGACATCCTCTCGTCACCTTTTGCGGTGTAATTGCCAACGTTCTCTAGCGGACTGAATGATACGATACAACCGTTTAAGAGAGCCAGTTTTTCGGCTGCTTGAGGACCGCAAGAAGCCGCGCCTCTTCACTGTCAGGTGCAGGATGATGATCATACTCCCAGCGCGCATTGAGCGGCAGCGACATCAAGATGCTCTCGATACGACCTCCCGTTTTCAAACCAAATACTGTCCCTCGATCATACACAAGGTTAAACTCGACATAGCGACCTCGCCGCATTAACTGCCATTCCTTTTGGCTTTGCGTGAAGTCCATGTCTTTGCGTCGCTCGACAATAGGGATGTAGGACGGCAAAAAGGCCCCCGCGACGTCCTTTGTAAAGGCAAATAAACGCTCAGGTTCACGGTCATTCAGGTCATCAAAGAAGATCCCCCCAAGACCACGAGCCTCCTGACGGTGTTTGATGTGAAAGTAGTCATCACACCACTGCTTGAACTTCGGATAATACGCTTCATCGTGAGCATCACATACATTTTTCATCGTCTGATGGAAGTGAATCGCATCCTCTTCAAAGAGATAGGAAGGGGTCAAGTCGATCCCGCCTCCAAACCACCACGCAGCAGGTTGCCCTTCCTGACCGCGCTCAAAGTAACGTACGTTCATGTGGATAGTCGGCGCCATAGGATTCTTGGGATGCACGACGAGGCTGACGCCAGTCGCAAAGAAGTTCAGCTCCATCTCGTCATCGAGCTTGCGACCGCCCCCCATACTCTTGACCGCTTCAGGAGGTAAGACACCGTATACTTCGGAGACATTCACACCAGCCTTTTCGAAGACATGACTGTCTTGTAAGACGCGAGAGCGTCCACCGCCACCGCCCTCACGATCCCAGGTGTCCTCGTGAAATGTGCCCCCATCAACCGCAGACAACCCTTCACAGATCACATCTTGCGCCTCCTTCACCATCGCCACCATCTTCTGTCTCATCTCTTCTCCTGCTCAATCTAAACGAAGCCAACGGGTGATCCCCATCTTATGAAGTTCTTCTTTGTAGACCTTCACGAGGACGAGATCACGGATCTTTTCAGTGTAAAAATTATGAAGGATTGCCTGTTCAAGCGCCCTCGCAGTAGGGTCTTGTGGCGCAGCCTGTACGGGCAACTCACAGCGGTCACTCCAGCCGATACGACGCCCCGGGATATCGAGCGTATAAGGAAAGGTTCGACACACCCAGGGACGATGAGGGTGAATCGTACAGGTTTGCTCCTCGGAGAGAAAGACACAGCGCCCCATCGCGTCCTGTTTGAGGACAGGAAAGATGCGCCAATGAAAGGAACGGAGCATATCCCGCAGCATAGGTCGACGTGACAGCACCTCTTCGGAAAAGTGTGGCTTCTCCCATGTCAACATGTCGGTCCAACCTCGATCCACAAACAACGCCACATCGACCAGTCTCAACAACACGGTGTTGTGCGGTCCACGGCAACAATTGTCAAGACACGCAAAGCAATCTGGGATGCGCCCTCTTTGAAATCCCCACGTCCACTCTTCTGCGGATGGTGGAGTCAAGTCAAACTCACGATGAAGTTGCCACAAACGCCATAGATGACGCACATGCCGGATCGGCTTCGTCTGATATTCTCCCCACAATGAACGCACAGCGCGTTCAAGTGGGCCACTCTCCATCACACGACGAAACTCCATGCAGACACCTCAGTGCATATACTCAACGCGAAAGTACAGACGAATCTTCTCATCACAATGCAAACACTCACAGCCGATCACTGTGATCGCAGGCTGATCGACCAACGCTGCCTGTGAGCGCTTGACGATCTTGCCGCCGCAAAAACACCGGGTCGTGTCGACATACGGCTGCGTCTCCTTTAGACTCGAAACCACCCTCGCCGTCTCGGGCGCATGACCCTCTTTCCCCAAAAAATGTTGTTTTCTTTGATGTTTTTTTCGCCTTTTTTGTCCCCACACATACAACACCGCGAGAACCAACGGCACCACAATCCAGGGTAACATGTGCTCTTTTCTCCTCCCGAAAGACATAGGTTGCCACATCCGCCCCAACCAACATACCACAAAGAGCCACTCGCCTTCGAAACAAACTCGGACACAATGTCTCCACCTGCTCTCTTTTCAACCACCCCTTGCACCATTGACGAACAGTAGACACTGATAGACAATAGATGTGACAACAGGTTGAAATATCCAAAAAACAGGACCTTCGTCGTTGTACAAAAAAGACCACAGAGAAAAAGGAATCCATTGATGTCGACAAAATCATCACTCGTCTTCAGTCTTGTGTTATGTGCTTTTTGGCTGAGCGACCCAAGCGCGAGCTTCGCACAAAAAGCAGGAGACAAAGGGAACTCACAACCACTCTTCTCCTCTATGCCACCGGCCCGTCCCAAAGCCAAAACATATACCCATGTCGAGTGGTCCTCCCTCAACTTTCAGCAAGCACTCGCGGCCGCCAAAACCAAACAACTCCCCATCCTCCTCGACATGTTCGCCACATGGTGTGGTCCATGTAAGCGATTTGAACGAGAGGTCTTCTCCAAATCCCACGTCGCGACATATATCCACAAGCACTTTATCCCCCTCAAGCGGGACGGTTACAAAGGCGAAGGCCGGATGCTCGCCAAAAAGTACAACTGCGTGACATACCCTTGTATCTTGGTCATCGACCAAAACGGAAAAGAGATCGAGCGCGTGACCAAGTTCACCAAACCCTCACCTTTTTTGCAAAAGCTCACCTCGATCAGACAAGGTCAAGGGACACTCAAATCCCTCCTCCCCCAACTCAAAAAGAACCCCAACGACGCGCTCCTGCGCTTTCGCGTCGGATATCGCCTCGCTTATAGAGGGGACGCACGCTGTATCGGGCACCTGCGCTATGTCTCACAACATCCCCCCAAAGGCTTCCCCTGGCTCGCGAGTCGCTCCCTGTATGTACTTGGACGCATTTACTACCGCAACACCATGCGTGATTGGCCCAACGTCGTCAAAATCTTCAAAGAGTTCCTCAAGCGCTTCCCCAACCACAAGAAAGCCCGCCGTGTAGCGCGTATGCTCGCAAGAGCACAATACCGGATACAACGCCAAAAACGCTAAGACGACTGCAAGGAAAAATGCAACATCAAGGTCGGACACAAGTCCTGACCCACCGAAAAATGAAAGCATCGAGGTCGGACACAAGGCCCGACCCCTTTGTCCCTCCACTCCCCTCCCAACAACACACCCTCTCGTGACCCCACAAAAAAACTGAACGAATCCTCATTCTTTCTCCTGATGACCGAATGCACAAACCGTTGACAACGAGATCAAGCGGTGTTACACATAATAGATATATTTCGCGAACATTTTGAGAGACAAATGCATGATCTCAAAAAGATTCTAAAGGAGGAACGGTTCCCCAATCCCTGAAGCTTCAGGCTGCAGCCTGACCCATTTCATCGACACAGTGTGTGATGTGTTTGTCACTGTTGATCCAGCCCAAAGGCTGTCGATCCAGGACGAGAGGCATTCTCCAAACCATCCGACACACCAAAAGAGAATAGACACATGAACCAATCAAACTCATACCCTTCTTTGGAGGCCGTCCAAGAGCCCCAAGAAGGTCTGCTCGTAGAGACCACAAAGAACGCTCCTGTAGAGTCCACAGCGTCCACACAAGATATCCATGAGCAAGCTCCCGTCGCAGTCGAAGCAGACGAGCCCATTGGATTCCAGATCGATGTCATCCGCAAACAACTGCAACAAGAAGATGAGCTAGAGAGACCCGAGTTTGTCGGCGCACTCGGTAGCGCGATCACGCTCATCGTCTCAGGTGGTCTGTGGAGCTTTCTCCTCTCTTCCAAGATCTGGTGGCTCTCGCTGCTTTATACACTCGGCAATGGTGTCTTGCCCTTCTTGTTGTGGTTTGGATTCAGTCGCTTCTTCTTTCAAGGGTTGCGCGCGAGCTGGTGGCTGAATTGTCTGATCGTGAGTGGGTTTGCCTGGTGGTTCTTCGCCACCCCATTTGCAGGGCTGTTGATGGCAGGTGTGAGTATCACGAGCTTCTCGCTCATCGACTTCTACTTTCGCCGCCAACAAGAACAAAAGTGGGAGTACATTGGCCTTCCCGCCAACATCTGTAAACGCATCAAAAGCCTCCCAGAGTCGCTGCCTGAAGATGTCTGTGTCTTCCTCGATGAAGGTCTCAAAGACTACAATTACCTGCAAGAGATCTGTACAGAACCCCCAGAATCACTCCCTGTTGAGACGAGCACGCTCCGCCAAAACGCCGCAAGCGTCCTCGATGGATTGCTCACAAGAGCAGGCCGTATCGCCCGTCTCGTCAGAAGCCAGCAGATCAAACCCGCTGATAAGACGAAACAACATATCCAGGAAGAACGTAAACACGTCAACGAGGCACTCAAGAGCCTTCACCAGCTCACACAAGCTCTCCTCCTGCACGCAGAAGGACAACCCATCCCCTCAGAGAAAATCGCCGAACAGGCCAAACAACTCGAACTCCTCAGCCGCCAAAAATTTGGCCCCTCGCTCTTCTAAAGAAACCCCTACTCAACGCTCCTCATATCGTTCGACTCATCGACCTTCTTCGCTGATGACTCATCCCATTGCTTGCGCTTTTGTAATGAGATGCGCTTCAACAGATCTTTGATCGACGCGAACAAAACAGCCCCTCCCATCAACCACAACGCCAAAACCAACACGATCTGTGACGCTTTAAACGGATGCTTGATCCCAATCGTCGCGATACGCGTCGGGACCTCTTCTCCTGTCAACCAACGCTTGCCCATCTCCGCGTTGACACGGAGCGCAAAGGGAGGTGTTTGATTCTTCTGGACATAGTCGAACACGGCGCTGTTCTCGATCGAGACTTTGTGTGTCTTGCCCCCTTCTTTCCAGGACATTGAGACAAAATAACGACTGCCCCGTGCCGCAGGGACGCGCTTGATGTCACTCAACTCCACACTGATCTCGTGACGCCCACGCACCCACACCTTGTCAAGTTGATGATAAAGTGGCGATGAGACGTACCACATCAACGTCACACCGATCACACACCCAAGGCAGCTCGAAGTTACCCACCACAACATCTTTCCATTCAAAAATTGCTTCATTCTACATATCCAAGTTGTAATTTTACAGCAATCCCCTATAATCGGAGACTACACGAAAATGTAAGACCTACACCATCCAGGTTCTCAAAAAGGATGGACACTATAACCACCAATGATTGAAGAGACAACACCTCACCGAATCGATGGAGCCAACATGGCGAATCAACGAGACGCCCTACTCACATGGGAGCGTCAATTATCGAGTGTGTACAGAATCAATCCGTTCTCGGATCATACTTACAACCGTCTGCGTCGCAAGGCCGAGAGAGAACTTCGCGCCCTTCAACCAGAACAACAACACACCACACTCGAAGATCGTTTACAGCTCGCCCAATTATGGCTCCACAGATACGCCTCCGCAGGTGAAGAATACCCAGCCCTGTGGCAAAGTGCCTATCTCTGCCTCGCCCGCTTCGTCGTCGATTCATCCTTTGAGGCGCCGAAAGAGACCGGCGACGCGCTGCAACAAACGTGGTTCCAGCTCGATCAGCTCGGGCAACAATACAAAGTCCCGGACAACAGAGAACTCCTCGGCATCGCAGCCCGCGCAAGACGCGCCAACATCTCGCTCTCACGCATTCGCGGTCACTCGCGTCGTCTACACGACCTCAAGCGCGAGATCTGGTCCGCGTGTTTTGGTGCCGATCTGCTACGTTTGCTCTTGTACGGGCGCATCTTCCAAGAGTTAAACGTCCTGATCATTGGCCCAACAGGGAGCGGTAAAGAGCTCGCCGCGCAGGTCCTCCTCTCCGCCGTCGAAGGTGAATGGAAACAGGAGAAAAACAAAAAGACCCTCACATGGCAACCCCATCGCACTGAAGCGATCAACCTCGCAGAATTCCCACGTCCATTGATGGCCGCACAGATCACGGGCTACAAAAAAGGTGCCTTTACTGGTGCTGCGTCGGATTTTCAGGGGGTTTTGTCTCGGTGTGATGAAGGCGCGGTTCTGCTCGATGAGATTGGTGAGCTTCCAGAAGAAGGACAGGTCGTCCTGTTGCGCGCCCTTGAGACCAAGCGTGTCCGCCCCCTCGGCGCAGAATCCATTGAATCTGCGAATTGCCGGGTGATCGCCGCGACACATAAACAACTCAACACACAAGACGCCGGACTCTTTCGTCGTGATCTGTTCTACCGATTGGCAGGTGCTGTCATCGAGGTCCCATCACTCGCCGAACGACCAGAAGATCTGCTGCCCATCGCCCTTGGATTCTTGCAAGAGTGGGGGATCCGCAAGAGCGCTCTGCGTCAGCTCGAAGACCCAAGACACCACATCACTGAGTGGCTCAAGAAGCCAGAGATCCAATCGTATGCTTGGCCCGGTAACGCACGTGAATTGAAGCGCGCTGTCAGCCGGATTCTCGTAGGATATCAACAACAAGAATTTACACAGCGCTTGCCCTCACTCTTCCCACAAGAAGATGCCACCGTCACCAACACGCCGCCACGCGTCCCCATCGAGCTTGTAGAAGGAACTTGGAGTCTCGAAGAAGCCAAACAATGGTATATTCAGTATGTCCTGGAGCTACAGCAAGGCAACCAGAAATTGGCGGCAAGCCAACTTGGGATCCACCGGACAACGATCTACAATCTCAACAAACGCAAAAAGCAAAACGAAGCAAAAGACACACAGCCCAACGCAAAAGAGACAGACGCATGAGTCAGGACACAGAACGACCCACATCATTTTATACGGACTTCAATGTCTTCATCGGCATGTTGATCCAGGAAGTTATGAACGCCGCCAATCCCCCCTCCTCTCCCCAAATGTCTCCCGAACTTGCAGCCTTTTGGAAAGCCGCAGGTGATGTCTTTGGGCTTCACAAACTCACAGCGATCGTCCGCACGACACCCGAACTGCTCACACAGCTTGAGCAGTATACAGACCGTCCACTCGATGATATACGCAACGCGCACTCCAAAACAGCTTCCCACCTTGCCTTCACCACAGCCCTCAATGACTTCTCCAAAGTCATCCCACTCGGCGCGACAGGTGCAGACCTTCAAGTCCTCTACACCGCGATCCTCGAAAATGTCGAGCACCAATACCTCAGCCACACCAGCCGACAACAAGCCGGCATCCTCTCCGAACAAGACCTCAAAGAAGAACTCGATGAGCTCTTCCTGATCACCTCCTATAAACTGACGCGTGTCTGAATCGAATGCTGCTCCAAGGGCGGTTGCATTTGTGTCTTCGCAAGCTCCCCCCTGTAAGATCAACGCTTTGCTTCGCTCGACAATGGGAGCGATGCAAGACCCCCTCAGACGGGCTTCGCCCGCCAGCTCCCCCTGTACAACTTTGTTGACAAGGGGAGCGATGCAAGACCCCCTCAGCCTCCCTTGCGGTCGGCAGCTCCCCCTGCTATTCAACTACGTTGGCAAGGGGAGCGATGCACGTCAAAGGATATATCGCAATACAAACGAAAAATCCGTGTATGTCGGATGGATTTCAGTAAGGTCGGGCCTTGTGTCCGACCTCAATTTTCGTATATATCGGCAGAATAGCCCCTCCTCTCGAAAGGCTTGAGAGGAGGGAAGGAGCGACAGGGTGGTGAGTTTGTTGAGGTGGATGATTCTAAAGCGCACGAAGCAAATCAGAATTCGGGTATCTTCCGTGCATATCGGATGGGCTGTTTTTGAGGGTGGGTCTTTAGACCTGCCCAATTCCAATCGTCGCGAGGCCTTCGGCCTCGCGTACCCTCTCCATAGGCCCAGGTTTTAACCTGGGTATACGGCCATTCGTATCCCTTATATCCGTCCGTGTGAGGATATTTGTTTCCATTGGATGCATCCGGTCCGAAGGTTGGTTGGAGGGATTCATTATGAATGTTTGGTTGGATGGATTCGTTTGTTTGGTGTCACCGGGTTGAAACCCGGTGCTATAGAAAAGGTACGCTCGCCTTCAAGGCTTCGCATCGATCAGAATTGCGGCGGGACTCAAAGTCCCACCTCAACGCAAAAACACAACCCATCACAAGGAGATCTGATTTTCTCGTGGAATCAGGGGAGTTTGCGGAGACACGAGTGCAACGTCCGCCGGAGCAGTTTTCGAGTCTCCCCCATGTATAGGGTTTGCCCCTGATGTCGCCAAATCTTCGAATATATCGTTTGAAATCAGTAGGGTCGGGCCTTGCGCCCGACCTCAACCCCCGTATATATCGGTTGGTTTGTCCCTCCTCTCGAAAGGCTTGAGAGGAGGGAAGAGCCGAAGGCTCAGGGTGGAGAGTTTGTTGAGGCGGATGATTGCAAGTGAAGACGCA
>PCBK01000068.1 GCA_002731275.1 Deltaproteobacteria bacterium
AGATGGCTACAATTACAAAAATCGAATGGGCGTTTCCTCCCCCCTCTGAAGAAGGGGGTATCCACGCCTCAGCAAAACGAAAGGTTAAATTTCGATGAAGGTCCAAGCACAACAATGAGTCAGAAAGTCACCTCGAAATTCCATCTATGTACACTCGTTTTCCTCCTCTTGAGCGCGACTTTGCTCTTTCAAATGGGAGGATGTCGATGGGGTTTGCGAGCGCTCTCCTGTATCACCTCAGATGATTGCCCAAACAACGCCTCCATCTGTGTTCGAGGGACCTGTAAGCCCACAAGTGACGAGACACAAAATGCGTCTGAGCGCGACACAGAGTCCCACCCCAAAGAGACACATATCAACGACGCATCGATCGAACCCCTCCCAGACACACACCCACAAGACGAAGTGAACACAGAACCATCCGTTGTGGAGCGGTTGGAACTCGAACCAGGAACATCTTCTGAGCCGATCCCAGAGCGTTTCAAAGAAGGCATCCCCGAACACTGCCCTGCCACTAGATGCTCCCCTTATTGGTTGATTCGGCATGGTTCCAACACTATCTCCCAAAGGACACGCTCACTCATTCAGGACAAGACGGGAAACATATACATCACAGGGAACGACGGACCAGATTTCTTCCTCGCGAAGTTCTCGCCAAAAGGGACGAGGATCTGGAAACGCACCTCAACTTCTCCACCAAAGACGACATATGGTTCGACAGGCTCAGGGCTAACATTCGATCCATCGGGAAACATCATCGTCACAGGGATGTACGCACAAATACACACATTCGAAGGGAAGACACCGACTCCAACAAACGGAGGCTACGACCACAGTAATATCTTTATAGCCTCGTATTCTCCGAGTGGTGCGCTACAGTGGGTTGATGGTGGAGGTGGTACGCTGCTCGACTTTGGGGGGCGTGTTCTCTCCGATGGAAAAGGACATCTGTACATCTCCGGAACACACCGCTCCTTTGGTTCACAAAAAACGGTCTTTGGTTTGCATACACTCATCTGTGAGGGATATGAAGAGGTCTTTGTCGCCAAATACGAGATCAAAACAAACACATGGCTCTGGGTCAACACGTCAGCCTTCGACGAGACCACACCGACCTGGGGTGTGACCGCGACGGATATGAAGCTCACCTCAAAAGGCGAGGCGATCATCACAGGAGGCCTTCAACACGCGACCAAGTTTGGGACGACCCGCTTAGAAGCTCCTCGAGCAGGCAGCGGATACATCGCAAAAATCGACGCAAATGGTCAGTGGGTTTGGGCCCAGGGCATCTCAGGCTCCAAACACAAACAAGCCAAACGCGTTGTTCTCGATGCACAGGATAATATCTACATCGCTGGAACGATGATCTGTGGCGCAAAGATAGGCACGATCACGCTCCCTTGCTCACAACAAGTATATAGAGATATCTTTTTCGCAAAGCTGGACACAACAGGCAAGGTGATTTGGGCCAAGAGCCTGACAGGAGGGGGACACAAAACAGTAGGAGGGATAACACTCACACCAACAGGACAGCTTGTGCTTTCAGGTACATTTACAAAATCACTTGCCTACCAAAACACAAACCAAGCAACCAAGAGTTTCTCCACACACCCTAGCTGGCAAGGAGCAGGGCTCTTTATCATGCAACTCTCCCCCCAAAATGGAGATGTCACCTGGTACAATTACGCTTCGTCTTGGGACAAGGGCGCAACACAGGATTGGCTGTTTGCTAACGCACAGGGCGAGCTCTTTCTCACGGGAGGCTTTTTTCAGGGACTCAAACTCGACAAGACAGACTACTTCCAATTTCTTTCGGACCCAGACAAAACAGACGTCTACATCATGAAACTCGATCCAAACGGCAGCTTCTCCAAGCCCTAAGAAGCCCATCAAGCAAGAAAGACAGGTCTTATGGACGCCAGGGGATCACACGGATCCGATGATTTCCTGTGTCAGCGACCCAAAGGTCACCGGAGGGTAGAACCAATACAGCGTAAGGATTGTTGAATAGAGCGAAGAGCGTTTCTCCGTCTTTGTCTCCTCCCCCATTCTTTTTGGCCCCCAATCTCGCTGCACAGGCTCCTGTGTATGGGGACTTCGTTCCACAGCTTCCGTTTTGGATGTATCGAATCTGCCAAATGAAGGACTTAAACGGCATCCCGATGTAGAGAGTCCCATCACGATCGATGTCGATGTGGCCAACACTGCTTCCCAACGTCGTTAAAAATCCCTGCGCGTCTTTTGGATCACTCACAGCCAGATCGTCTTTGACGATATTTGTATTGGACCCGACCACCATCGTAATGCACAAGCCCAAGTGTTTGGTGCCTTTGCAAGAGGACGTGTAGGGGACAGCTTTGCGGAGATCGTACGACTTTCCGTTGACAAAGAAGAGCGCCCCCTGTGGGCCAAAGGCGATCCCTCCGACTCCAGAGGCCTGTGCACTGTTGATGTAGGTTGTCACTTTCCCGGAAGAGTCTATTTTACGAACACGTCCGTTGCCTGTATCAGCGACAAAGATATCACCGGCCTTGTCGATCGCGATCGATGATGGACTGTTAAACTGTGCACTTTTCCCAATAGCATCGACCATGCCAGCCTTTCCATTCCCTGCGAATGTGGTCACCAGCTCTGTCTTGAGATCGATCTTCCTAATACTGTGGTTGCCCTGATCGACGACGTAAATCGCGTTCTGGGTAGGATGATACGCAACATCAGCAGGTTGGTAGAAGGTCGCACCGCTCGCAGGTCCATCGACAAACCCGGGTGTTTTCTGACCAGCGATCACGCTGACATCACCTTTGGAGTCGATCTGACGGATAATATGATTTCGTGAATCGGCGACATACACTCGCCCAATTTGTTCGTTGATCTTGTGATAGGTCATCCCTTTTGGGGCGTTGAGTCGCGCTTTGGTCCGAGGTCCATCCACCTGTCCTGGTTCTCCGCCGATGTAGGGGATGACACACCGCTGTGGTGGATTGCTGCGCGCCACGAATGTGTACTCTTTGATCGATTGTCTACCATCCTGCGAGTAAAACAACCCCAACTCCTCGCCTTTACTATCGACTGCCACAGTCAGCCCCGAAACATTCCCCAATCGGCCTGTGACAGGTAACACAGAGAGAGAGCTGCTGGGAACATTCCACTTGTACAGTTTCGCGAAGGTCGATTGTGTCGCACCACGTCCACCAATGTATAGATTGCCTTTCTTTTGCGAGAAGACGATGTGTGTAGGACCCTCCAACCCTGCCTTCAGGACAGTCACGGTCTTTGTAGAGAGTGTCAGACGAAGGAGACTCCCTTGTCCTGCATCGACGATGTACAGATAGCTCCCACTAAACGCGATACCATCAAACGAGCTCGGTTTGTTGGCATCGGCGGGTTTGTACACAAATGAGATGGTCTCGACACAGTAGCCTGTGTACTGGGTGCTCCCACCACACACGCCGGCCTTTAGGTAGGTCAACTTGCGTATTCGATTTGCGTCGGAGACGTAGAGGGTCTTTCCGTCTGCCGAGACATCAAGCCCTCGCACGTTCACAAATTCAGCAAGATGTCCTTGTCCATCCAGACGTCCTCTCGCCCCAGAACCTGCGATCGTCGTGACCTCGTACGTGTCCATATCCAAGACCTTGATCTTATTGGCAGTGTTATCCGAGATAAAGAGCCTCTGAGGTGCATCATCAGCGAACGCCATCGCCGTGATCCAGCCGAGCTCAGCGGAGGGCCCTTTGCCATCTCGATCGCCTCGTTGTCCTGCACCTGCGATGGAGATGACGTTACCACAAGGGTCGATCTGACGGATCAGATAATTTCCGAGATCCGCAACAAACACGCGCCCCTTGTTAAACGCGAGGACAGAGGGCTTGTGGAACAGAGCCTTTGTCCCAGCAGCGTCTCGAAAACCAGAGAGGTTCTCCGAACCTGCAACAGTCGCCTGACACATCGGCACATCGCGGTCGATCTGCCCATCACAGTCATTGTCCACATCGTTACAAACCGTTCCCTCTTGGACATCGTACTGCGCAAAGTAATCTTTGTAATCTTGCACATCACAACTTCGCCACTGACCGTTGACACAGCCGGAGATCGTTTGTCCTCCACGTGTGACCTCAACAGGGACACGTGCGCCCAAACACGAACCGCTCTGCTTGCGACACAAGGGAGCGTCCGTCGGCTTGTCATCGATCATTCCGTTACAATCGTCATCTTTGCCATTGCATACTTCGACAACTGGTGTGACTTGCCCAGAACACTCTCCCCAGTTTCCGTTGATACAAGCTTGTGTACCGGCCTGACAGGCACCTTTGCACACGTACTTTCCACTCGCGTCGAGAGAGCAACCTTTTGATTGATGACAGGCACGCAAAAGTGAATTGGTTCCACCTCCCTTTGTGTTATCAACCACACCGTCACAGTCGTCATCTTTGAGGTTACAGTCTTCGGGTTGTGGAGCGATCACGCCCTGACACAAACCCCATGTGCCCTGGCTCCCGCAGAGCTGTGTACCAGCCTTACAGATACCTTTTCCAACGGACGCAGCGGGGATACCATCAGTGCAATTGCGTGTGATACCAGGAGGCCAGCACTTGCACACACCACCATCGTCGATTGCGCCGTCACAGTTGTCATCTTTGCCGTTGCAGATCTCTTTGGCTGGGAGGATTTGCCCTTCACAGGTTTTGGACCACTTCCCCCCTTTCTCACAGCGTTGAATCCCAACAGCACAGAGACCTTTGTTCTTGGTGGCAGGCGCACCAAAGTAACATTCTTGTGTGACACCACCAGGAGGCCAGCATTCGCACTCTTTGCTATCATCTATTTTTCCGTTACAGTCGTTATCTTTGCCATCACAGACTTCGGGCTCGGGGGTGACCTCTAAAAAACATCGCCCCCACTTTCCAGTCACAGAGCACGTTCGTGTACCACTCTTACAGGGCAGTGTGTCTTTGGTGCTCTCTGGTGTACCTGTGTAACAGGCTTGTTCTTCACCAGGAAGACACTCACAACCTTCGTCGATCTGCCCATCACAGTTGTCATCCTTCTTGTTACAGGTCTCTTCTTTTTCGGGCAAGATTTGTCCGAGGCATTCCCCCCACTTTCCCGACGCGTTACAGCTCTGTTTTCCCTTCTTACAGCTACCTTTCCCGACAGTCTCAATGGCCGCGCTGTAGCACTCTTGCACATCTCCAGGTGTACAGTCACATTGTTTTGCGTCATCGATCACACCGTTGCAATCGTCATCTAGACCATTACATGTCTCTTGTTGTGGTGTGATTTCTCCAAGACACGCGCCCCAGTCTCCATCCTCAGTGCATGTCTTTTTCCCGCCCAAACAAGGCCCTTTTCCCATCGTCCCAGTGGGTCCAGTATAACAATCATCACTGCGTCCAGGTGCACACTGAATGACATCTTTGCAATCGATATCAAGCGTGTCGGTCTTTCCATCGCAATCGTTATCGAGACCATCACGACAGGCACTCTTCGTGTTTTCAGGCGTTCGACTGGAGCGACAATCTCCCCAAAGTAACTCATTGAGTCCATCTTCCTGACAAATCCTCGTCCCTCTCGTGCATCCATCAGGTGAATTTGTGAGCACACATGTCTCCACACTCCCCTTCGAAGTACACTCTTCTCGCTTTTTGGACTGACAGACCTTGTCCACACAGCGACCAGTGTACCACTGGTTGCTACATTCACAATTGTAGTCACAGGGACTGTCTTGTGGATTGACTGTCAGTAGAGAGTACTTTTGATCCGCAGTGCAAGACGGTGGCGCAGAACAAGCCTGCATCCAGCCCCCTCCAATCAGACACAAAGACAACAGCACCAAGAGCGAACATCTTCGAAGATAGTACATCATTTTACCTTACCCTGGGGTTCTTCCAATGAAAGAAAACGACTTCGTCGTTTTTCTTTTTGCGGCCATGTAAAAAGTGCGGAAGATTTGGAGAGTGGATTCAAATCATTCGCTAAAACTTGCCAAAAAACGCAAAAAGGACATCTCTTTCGAATGCATAGCTCGGAACACTCTAGACAAAGCTATCAGCACACTTTTGTGCTACCAAAGATGGCCTCTCCCCTCACGTACACCATCCCTTGACAACCGCGCCCCCCAAAGACCAAAGTGCTTATAAGACCGCTTAATCCAAACAGAATATGGAGAGGCCATTGCGAATCACAACCCTGTGCTTGCTCATGATGTCGTGTACTTTGTTCGGTTGCCAGAAGGACCAGGCACCAACCTCAAAAAACCCCCCTTCACACACAGCATCTTTGAAACATTCGTACATCAGACAGATAAAAAGCAGTCCATCATTTTTGGCGAAATACACATTAAGCAAGGGTTGGAGGACACAGTCCTTCGCCTTGACAGCAGCAAAAGATGGGCGGTTTCAAGTTGAGTTACGAGAATTTGGCCAACAACTCTCTCTTCAACGGTTTGCGCTCAGGGCAGGACAAACGATCACCCTCGAATACGCGATCAACAAACAACCCAAATCTCGAACACTCCAAGTTGTCAGATGGACCCCCACGGCGAAATCAAAACATGTCTATACCTTGGCTGACACAGCCCCAAAACAACCAAGGACAGCCTACAACGAATCAGGTCCAAAAAGCTCCATTCTTTCAAAGACAAAGAAGACCTTCTACTACTGGGCATGGATGTACAAAGGTGGTGGCATTCCATACAACGACTTCAAAAGGGGATGTTTTACGATCATCACAGGGGGTGCCAAAAAGATCTGTCGGACACAAGCGTGGCAAGGAGGCAAAGCTGTTAGATGGGAGCAATTGCGTGATGTGAACTTCGTCTCCCTCTCTATCCAACAGGAATAACCAAAGTACATCGCCGACTTTCCCCATAGAATGTCCTTTTTGAGCCATCAGGTACAAAAACACAGGACTTTTGGTCGAGATTGCAATTTCAGCAAAGTCTCGTTACACTCACCAACGTCCTCAAACAATGGGTTCAAGATCATTTGAATCGTCATGGTTCGAAAAG
Organism: Deltaproteobacteria bacterium; assembly: GCA_002731275.1. Taxonomy (GTDB): domain Bacteria; phylum Myxococcota_C; class UBA6777; order UBA6777; family UBA6777; genus UBA6777. The sequence continues at coordinate 7,010 of PCBK01000068.1, forward strand.
GAGCATATATTTCTGATGAACAGGAAGCATCGAACAAAGCATCTCACTTTTGTCGTGTGGTTAGGTCAGAAGATAGAAAAAAGCATACGTAGGGGGGCAGGCTCAAGAGCGAGCAAGCAGGCGCGAGGAGGCGGCATAGCAACGCTCTGCCAACGACAAACAACGAACTTGCTGGCCTTGACCCAAGCCCTGACGTATTCCTTTTTTCATCTTTTGGCCTTATGTTGTGGACTCACTTTTGGCCTCGTGTGTCATGTATACACACCCACCAATGCCCACGCACAATTGTCGAAGACACGTTTTCCAGCCCTGTTACAACAACTGCAAGCAAAAGACGCCACACAGCGAGAGTTCGCCGTTCGTACAATCGGCTATTTTCGCAAACGTGCGCTCGCACTCCTGCCGAAAGTGTTCCCATTGCTCAACGACAAGGCTCCCCAAGTCAGGACCTCCGCCCTTCGCTCGATTGGGCAGATCTGTCATACACTCTCAACACAGCAACACACAGCGCTCACCGCAAAGACCCAAGATTCAGATTGGAAAGTCCGCGCCACAGCGATCTGGGCGCTCGGACGTTGCACCCAACAAGAGACAAAACTCTTGCCGCTGTTCCTCAAAGGGTTACAAGACCCACAGCACTGGGTTCGACAAAGAGCACTCGAAGCCATCGGAAACTTCGGTGTAAAAGCAAAGCAAACGCTCCCCTCAGTGAGCCAAAGTCTTCATGACAAACATTGGCTCGTCAGGATGCAGGCGGTCAAAACGCTAGCTCGTATCAGTCATTACGCAAAGGACATCGCACCGTCGCTCTTTTCGATGCTCTCAGACACAGAGCCTGCGGTCCGTTTGCTCGTCTCCAAACAGCTAGAAAAGATGCCCAAAGAGATCATCCCAGAGCTTGGAAAGAGTCTGGACAACAACGATCCTCACGTCCGTAAAATGGCAATTTATGTGCTTGGCAAAAAAGGAAGTCAACACAAAGAAGCCATTGTGTACCTTCGGAAAGCCTTGAAAGACAAAGACCTGTCTCTTCGTGAGATCGCAGCGACGGAGTTAGGTAACCTTCGAGAAAAAGCCCGCACAGCGTTGCCAGAGCTTGAACACAACCTCTACAACAAACGGCACTCCCTCAAACAAATCGCGGCCTGGGCTCTGGGACGTATTGGGACAGTCTCGCTCCCAGTGTTGATGAAAGCCGTCCGCCTTCATGGCATCAAACCCAAAGATTGGCGTATCAAAGTCGCCGCCATCGAAGCCCTGATCTACCTCGGTCCCAAAGCTGCTCCCGCAGCACCAGCCCTCGTCGAGGCGATGCTCAATCACCACTGGCGCGTGCGCAAAGAAGCTGCTTGGGCGATCCTTCGCATTGGTCCAGGTGTTGTCAAATACCTCGACAAACCCTATGTCAAAATGCTCACCAAAGCCCACCACGACAGGATCTGGCCGATCAAACTCGCGACAGTCAAAGCACTCGGATGGATGGGACCTGTCGCCAAGTCATCACTGTGGGTCATGCGCAGGATGCGCTTTCACCCAAACGCCAAAGTCAGACAGGCCGCCAACAGCGCGCTCATCTCTATCAAGCGTCGCTAACCCCATCTCATCACAACGAAAGACTTCCACATGCACACATCCATCCAGTCGACATGGGACGGCAACACGCTCCCCGCAGAACAACATGTCTTCATCCAACTCACGCACAAAGACGACGCACTACACATTGTCTTCGATGCCCCATTTTACGACGATCCAGCGCCCGAAGCCCCAGTCGGTCCCACACCTGCGCTCTGGAATCACGAGGTCGTCGAGTTCTTCTTCTCTGCTCCCCTCAACGATCCAGAGACCGTCACCTATACAGAGCTAGAATTTTCCCCACATGGACACTATCTCGTGCTCCAACTCAAAGGAATCAGACAGATCAAAACACAGCTGCTCCCGATCTCCTTTCAGGCGCAGAGACACGGACAACGCTGGCGCGGTGAAGTCGAGCTCCCACTCTCCTTACTCCCAGACAACGTGCAGCTTTGGAACGCCTATGCCATTCACGGCCTCGGTGCCGAAAGACAATATCTCGCGATGTGTCCTGTTCCAGGAGACAAACCGGACTTCCACCGACTCCAACACTTTGCTCCATATCCAAAGCGATAACCCCTAACAACACACCCCCCAAGTAGACCTCCCTCCAAAAGTCTCCTCCCAAGCCAGTACACCCAGCTCCATTTTTTGGCATCGCGTGTCACTTTCTACGTTCTCCAGACAGCCGAAAGACCAGGACAAACCTACGGGGAGTACGAAAAAAGTGGATAAAAGTGAGGATTGACAGCGTCTTTATAGGGATGGTATACATCTACGAAAATTGGAGCAAAAGAGCCTTCCGAACAGGTCGAGGAAGACCTCAGCCTCGCAACATGGGAGTAGTATATTTATGAAGCAACGAATTTGGATGCAGTGCCTTTTGTATTGTTTGGCCCTCGCCCTTTTATTTTCCCCGGCGTGTGGGCGTGAGACAGTTGAACCTGCCCCACAAACAAAAGACAACATCTCCACCAAACAACAGGCCATTATCAACGGAAAGCAGGACTCTGCGTACCCTGCAGCAGGAAGTTTAACGGCCAACCAACAATCCTTTTGTACAGGGACACTGATCGCATCGCGTGTCGTGTTGACAGCAGCCCACTGTATTGATGCATTTGCCCAATACCAGGGCCAATCACTTCAATTTCGTATTGACATCCCCTACGAAAATTTGAAGTACCGCACGATCTACGCAGACATCGACGTAGCCAACACAGAAAAACACCCACAATATTCGGGGCAACAAGGTCAGGCACCATTAAATGATGTCGCGGTCGTGATCCTCAAGGCGCCAGTCTTTGCAGTCGCGCCAATGCCGTGGCAAAAGACCAAGCCACCACAAACCTGGATCGGTACCAAAGCGATGTTCATGGGGTATGGTCGTCTGTCTGCGACAGCAACAGGCTCAGCGCCAAGAAAATACTCGACACTCATCCCCATCACAGGGATCGACCCCAAGGACGCTGCCGGACAAACCAAGACCAACCAGATCAGCTACGAAGACCCGAGCACATCGGTTTGTCAAGGAGACTCTGGAGGTCCAGCCTTCTACAACGTCAACGGTGTGATGACTCTGATCGCGGTCACTTCCCACGGAACCTCCTTCTCTTGTAACGGGACAAATTACTCATTCCGTACAGACCCCTACGCAGCCTGGATTGAGAGCTTCATCACTAAATTCGCCGTTTGTTCATCCAAGGCAGATTGCGGTCCTTGTAGCGACTGCAAAAACAATGCGTGTGTACCCATCGCAGTCACGGCCAACGCCAACCAATGCAAAGTTTGCTCGACAGATGCAGATTGTACAGGTGGCGGAACATGTATGTTTATCGGTACGGGACTGCGTTGTATGTACGCTTGTAACAGCAACGGCTGTTGTCCCTCTGGCAACGTCTGTGGTACGGAGCCCAACGGTGGAAACCATTGTCTCCCCGAACCAATGGTCTGTCCAGATGTCAAATGTAGCAAAGACAGTGACTGTAGCCCCAAAGAGATCTGTGGCACTGGCGGGACATGTGAGATCAAACTTCCGGCCCTCGATCCCAAGACTTGTCATCCTTGCACCAAGAGCGCAGACTGCGCAACAGGCGGATACTGTAATACACCTGACGGTCGTGGCGGGACATGTCTGCAACCCTGCGACAATGATCTATGTCCCAAAGGATTCAAGTGTGAAGTGGTCTCAGGCATCAAACAATGTCTTCCCACAAATGGTCAATGTCTCGTCGCTTGTAAAGCCAACACGGACTGCCCCACAGGATTCGAATGTAAAAGCGACAGCTGTGTCCGCACAGGTGGTGGTGAGGTTGGTGAGCAGTGCTCGACAAACAACCCCTGTAAAACAGGACTCAACTGTATCGCCAACGGCAACGAGACGCGATGTTACCAGACTTGTGGAACGCCAGAAGGTTCAGCAGGTTCTCCTTGTCGAGCAGGAAACCAGTGTGATCCAGGGCTGACCTGTTACCCCAACCCTCTCGGCGGAAAAGCGATCTGTGTCGAATCCTGCCAGGGCGGCGCACCTTGTAAACTTGGTGGGACATGTTTGAGTTTTGCGGGGATCTGTATCTGTCAAAACGACGCTGAGTGTGGCGGAAATGGTCGCACATGTAACAAAATTATCTCCTTTGGTGGTGCCTGTACAGACAAACAAGCAGCCGGTTGTCCAGCAGGTGAAGTCTGCTCATCTGGCAGCATCGGACAGGACAAGATCTGCCTGAAAAAGAACGAGGCCACACGTGGCATTGGACAATCTTGTAGTGCAGCAAACACCTGTAAAGACGGACTCATCTGTGCACCACTCATCGATGTTTGTGTCGAAAGTTGCAGCGCAACCAAGAAGTGTACCCAAGGTGGCCAATGCCAAAGTCTGCCCATTCCAGGCGCCAGCACACAGGTTTGCCTCTGCGATGCTTCGGCACCATGCCCAGTAGGCACAAAGTGTAACATCATCCAGCAGATCAACGCCGGGTACTGTCAGGCCGATGGAAGTGGTGCATGCCAAGATGACAGTCAATGTCCGAGTGGCTTCGTCTGTCAAAACCAACAATGTGTCCAAGCCGGCACAGAACCCAAGCCTGAACCCAAACCAGAGCCTGCTCCAGAACCAGCTCCCAAAGAGCCCACAGCCGAACCTGCAGCAGAAGCCGCCACACCAGATGCGGGCACAACGGAAAAAATAGTCAACATCGACTCTCCCGGCACCACACAAGACACAGGTACTCCAGCAGCACCTAAGGCTTGTGGCTGTCAAACGACATCCCCCACGCCTGACTTCTCTCACTTGCTGCTCGGTCTCTGGCTCCTGCTCCTGCCCCTCTTCCGTAAACGCTCCTAAGCTTCCTCAAACACTCCAAAATCCCCTCAAACGCCCCTGCGTTCCCTCAAAAGCTCAAGTCCTCTCCAAGGATTGATGTCTCTCCTTAAACATCGTATATTGGTCTCTCCTTCTTTGTATCTTGAGACAGGAGCAGATGTTGATGGAAGACCTCATCTCACTCACCAGAGCCGCGCTCTCATCACCTACGATAGAATCATTTGAGACGCTCGCCTTCCAGCTCCTCACCGTTAGCATTGAAGCCTCTGTCCAGGCCGTACAGTACGGTCGCGAACATCTCAAAACAACTCCGCCCCCCAAACCCCACATAAAAGAAACAATTGGTTCTTATACACTCTTCAGACAACTGCCCAACAAACACGACCCCACCTCACACAACAGAGCCGAACACCCATACGAACGACAACTTTTTCTGCTTCACAGTCCCTACCGCAAAAACGATATACTGATGTGCTATCACCCGGAGATTCCGGAGTGGATGGATACGTTTCCGCTGTATGAGTTACAATTCCCATCAAATCACCCCAACCTCCAAAATTTGATCAAAGGTGGAGAGGGAGAGGGGTACACATACTCACTGCTCGACAACATCGATGGTCCATGCATTCGCGACATCGCAGCACACATACACAACATGACTCCCACACAACAAGAGATCCTGGCCCTCGTCCTTGGTATACAAGGTGCAAAAGGTCTACAAGCCCTTCATGAGCTTCACATGAATGGACAACATCTCAACGCCGTATACAGATCAGTGAATCCAAACAACGCGCTCCTCTCCAGCGACGGTCGTTTGTGTTGGAAGAATGTCTACACACAACACTTTGGATATCCACAAAGTCACAGCAGGGGTTTCCAGTTTATGTCTCCTAAGCAAATCAAGGGAGAATACATCACGCAAAAGGCGGATATTTACAGCCTTGGTATGCTGTTGTATGAGTTACTGGTTGTACATGACACTTTTGCGGGCTCCGATATCGACACATTGCGTGCAATCATCGACAGAAAACTTCCCTCCATCTTCACTTGTAGACCTGGGATTGGTGGACTTGGAGATATCATCACCACCTGTTTGGCATTCGATCCAGACAATCGCTTTGAGAGCACGAGCGCGCTGACGACCGCACTGCAAAGACAATTCGAACACGTCACACAACACATGCCCCTCGAAGATTTGTGGGGCGCAGAAGATCGAAGTCCCCGCTCTGTCCTCAAGGCATGGATGGAGAAGACACTCTACCTGGAGTCCTTTTTGACAACACTCGCGATGCGCATTCCCGTACAATCCGCGACAAAAGAAGTCATCCCCTACTATTGGGATTCACTCACATCACTGTACCAACAACTACAATAATTCACACCTTGTGGAGAGTGTATGTTCACCAACAGACGACAAAGTCGATGGTTCGCCCTTCTTCTCATCATCTCCCTCTCTTTTTCGATGGAGTGGAGCTGTGCGCCAGCGCTTCCGCAACACGAGCCCTCCCATGAGGTCACAACAGAGCCCCGTACAGAGAGTATCCGCGTACGTGAGCCAGCCCAGGAGAAGCACAAAGAAGCGGAAGCCGCCCAAACAGAGGCACAACATGAACACACAACGCCAGAACCCCTTGTAGAAAAAGACATCGAGACTTCGAGGCCTGATGCAGGCGAGCCATTCGTCGAGAAGGCACCAGACAACACAACAACGCAACCGATGTGTGATCTGACGAATCCGCAAAATGACCCATACCAACCAGGTGTCGCTTACTTCGGACGCAACCGATACATTAAATATATAGCAGGTTCCTTACCGATCATTTTGAGCGCGCCACATGGAGGGAGCCTCAAACCCAGTGAGATCAAGTCACGGACGACAGGTGTCCTTGGTGGTGACACATACAGTCGAGAATACACCTACGAAGTCGCCAGACGTCTTTACCAGCTCACAGGCCGTCTGCCTCACATCATCATCAACCGCCTTCATCGGAGTAAGCTCGACGCCAACAGAGAGATTGTAGAGGCCTCGCAAGGCGATAAAAATAGCGAGACAGCGTGGGGAGAATTCAAGGATTACATCCTCGCTGCGAAGAAGTGGGTCACGAAAAGATGCAAACAAGGCCACTACTTCGATCTGCACACAAATGCCCACAGCGAAAAGTGGATGGAGCTTGGCTATCTGTTGTACTCATCACAACTCGCGCTCAAAAACAGCACCCTCGATACGGGAACAACCTACCTCAACAAAACCTCCGTCAAAACCCTCGCGAGCCAACAAGGCCATACTCTCTCGACCCTTCTTCGTGGACCAGAGAGCCTTGGCGCGTTGATGCAGATCCGAGGGTATAAGACCGTCCCAAGTCCTAAGTACCCCGACCCCAATGGCGGTGGATATTTTAGCGGAGGCTACAACACAGCCCGCTACGGTTCAAAAGGTGGCGGCGTCATCGATGGAACACAGATCGAAACACATCTCTCCATGATCCAAAACAGTACACGCTACAATTACTCCCGTGCACTCGCTGAGTCGATCTTGACGTTCGTCGAACGCTGGTATGGGTTTCGTCTGCGCAATCCCATCCAGACCGTCCCACATAGTGCCTGCTTGAACGCCAAAGTGCTAACCTTCCAACAAGGTGAGGTCACGCTCAACGACGACACATGGGGCGCACTTGCCCAATATCCAGGAAAGATTACTTGCGGTACATCTTCCAAGTTGAATGGTCCACAAGTCTATTACACCTTCTCCGTTCAGTCAGGAAAACAATACGACATCACGATCAAGCCGGACTTTCCAGCGCGCGTATACTTATTCGCCGGAGGCTGCGACATCAATGACCTGAATGCAGGTTGCAAAGCCAGCAAAATTGACGGAATCCTCGCTGTCACAGACGTAGAGAAGACCATGACCTACACAGCCACAAAGACAACCTCCGTCCGTCTCGCTGTTGGCAGCCTCCTCCTCCACTGGTTGGGCTCATTTACACTGACCATTCGCGAACGTTAAGAGCGCCAAAAACATCTGTGTCCAATTGTTGGACAATTCAAGTTGTCCAACAATTGGACACATTCCACACAGACCTCTCTTTTTACGCCCCACAGATCCCACACACCACTATTAAAAAAAGACATTTCACACACAAAGAGGCTGGCCTGTTCATTGCTATGAGTTCCCGACAAGAAACACCGCAGGGTGTGCATACAACCTCAAAAGTAAGCACGGCTCAATGACACAGCGTCTGGAAGCTGAGCGATAAAGGAGAGAAGACCATGGGAACGATCAATCGCCGAACATTTCGCAATCAACTCGCACAAGAAGGGGTCTCCTTGAAGGACAAGGAGATGGTCAAACAGCTCGGGGAGCTTGGCATTACAAAGCAAGATCTCAAGGACGTCGATACAAACGGAGACAGCCAGATCAAAGGCGATAAAGAATGTGATCGCCTGTTTGACGTCTTTGAACGCAAGCTGGATAGCCGAGATAATGGAAAACATCGACTGGATAGCAACGGCAAAGCAGGAAACGCTTACAAAGCTGTCCACTCATCGAGCAAACGCCAAAAGCCCATCGGACCAAGCGCGTTCAAACAAGACTATGCAAAATGGTCTGAGACAACGACACCAGGACGTGCGACAGACCCCACGACACTCTCTCGTTGGATGGGCAAACAATACGGCCTGTCCTCCACACAACAAAAACAGGCAGAGTTGGCACTTAAACATTGCCTCCCGACCAATAACACAGCAGAGAGCAGGATCTTTGCATACGCCAGGATCGCGGAACTTGCCCGCAGTGGCAAACTCAAATGGACCCAAAAGAAGCTGGACCCATCTGTCGTGACCGACGCCGTGAAGATGCAGATCGCTTTCCCAAAAAACGCAGACGCTGTCCAAAATCTCCTACAAGACAAAAAATTTGGCACGTGGACAAAGTCCGTTGGTGTCGAAAGAGGACTTGTTCATCTCGCTGGCATCCGAGGCAAAGCCGCCCACCAATTACTTCAAGACAAAAACTTTCGCCAAACCCCTGCAAAAGAAGCCGCTTACATCCTCAATGCACATCTCCAAAGCCCCACGCTCTGTAAAAAATTGAACACCTGGATGAGTTACGGAAAGAGTCGCCTGTCTGTACCAACAAATACCAGCACAGCGTCCATCAAAAAGGACCTCTCCACCATCAAGGAACAACTCAAACTCACGACATCCGGCAACTACGGTGATCAGAACAGTGCTGCAAAAAAGCTCGGTGAGCTTCTCGCAGACAGACCGTGGCTCTGGCACAGCATGGACAAATCCACACTCAAACAAACGACTGGCTTTATGTTGAAACAGCTAGGTCTCAGCGCATCGATGACGGACAAGAGCGGAATGGACAAAGACACCATCAAACACACCCGACTCGCGCTCGCAAACTTCAAAGAAGACAACCCACAAGCCTACAAAGCGTTGATTGGTGGTTCACTCGCCAAGATGGGCGCGATTGATGGCAAGAGTTTGTTCACCAACCTGAGAAATGCAGGCTTATCTGAGACCTTGGGTCAGGTCGCAGGGAAACTCGTCGGTGATTCGGCAGGTCAGTTGTTGGGACCGGTGTTGTCGGGCTTGGTGCAAGGGACATCAGACATGCTCAACGGTAAGTCCGCTGACGTCGCGATGAGAAATGCTTACATCTCCGGACTGGTTGGAGGGATTGGAGCGATGGCAGGCGCTGGCCCCATTGGCGCACTTGGCACCATTCCGCTGGAATTGGCAACGGAGTATGCGATCAACCAACGTGTCAAACAATCGCTGTCACAACTGTTCACATCCCCCGACATTGCTCCATGAGCGAGTCAAACACAAAGGAGCCAGAGTACACACCCTTTGATGGGCTGCTCAAACACCTGACGGACCAATTTGCACCAGAACTTCTCGCATACTTAGGAGATATCGAACACATTAAAGAGTGCAGTTCGATAGGCGGTGAGATCGAGTTGATGCACAGACTCAGTGATCGAGTGTGGAAAATCACCGAAGACAAAGCACAAAATGACCTCACATACTTACTCCATCTAGAATTTGAGTCATCTCCTTCGGATAACATAGGAGAGAGAGTTGGGATGTATGGATGGGGAGTCTTCCAAAAGGAACAACTGCCTGTTCGCCATATCGTTTGGTATGTTGGAGAACTCAAACCCAAAGGTTGGCCAGAGGACACATGGTTTCGATTTGTCCACAAAGAGATGAAGATCGAAACAGAGGTCGAGTCGTGGGTGCGTTGGAAAGAAATTTGGTTGCCTGGAAAGTATTCTGCTGTACAATTCCTTGAAGAAGCACCACCTTATCTCTTGCCCTTTTCAGCTTTGATGAAGGGCGCAGATCGTTCTTTGATTAAACAGCTACACGAGGTTATCTCGGAAGCATCGCTTCCAGAGACACAGCGTCAAGATTTACTGGCGATAGCGGCATTTTTCCTCTGTCGCCACTTCAAACTATCAGACATCAAAGAGGTTTTTGATATGGAAGCCCTCGAACACAACCCCCTTGGAGAGTATCTGCTTCAAAAAGGCATTGAACAAGGCCTCGAACAAGGCATTGAACAGGGCATTGAACAGGGTCTTGAACAAGGAGAGCGGAAAGCGCAGATCAAAATAGCAAAACGCCTTCTCCTTGCAGGAACACCTCCTCAAGAAATATGCGAACTCACCGAACTTCCTCTTGAAGAGATCCAACGTCTCGAAGAAGAACTCCAACAACCCTAGCACAACTCATCCTCTCTGCTATTCAAGTAGGTGCTCAAAATGCAGAGCACGGATGTTCTGGTTCATCCTCCAACCACTTCCACAGCTCCTGATCCATCAACTGTGTCGACCTCACCTCACATAACGAACGCAGCAAACTCTGTTTGATGGTTCTATCATGTCTTTCTCATCCGAGTATGCGTTTTCGCTGTCCTTGCTGGCTTGCTTTAAATCGTCGCAGGGAAGCCATCGATGTGTTTCTGTCTCTTCCAAAACAGATCAAAGGGTCTCGGCAGCCAAAGCTCTCGTGGCGTCGTCTCCACGAGTGGGAACCAATCCAACAACAATTGGCGATGTTGTTCCCAGGCATCGTACGACCCCTCCGGAACCAACACATCCCCCGCCGGTCGACACAAAGCCTGAAGCGCCTCGCGCTCCTTTTGATACATCCTCTTGTGAATGATGTAATTCTCTAACACCAGTCGATGCATCCGCTCATGCCGCCAAAATAGAGAGTCCGCGTCATATCGTTCTCCAGGCACAGGCCCCGCCGCAAACACACCCTCTTCAAAAGGAATCGGCTTAAACACACTCAAACAAGGCGAAGACGTCCCCGTCGCCCACACAGCAGGTGCTTCTTCCGTTGAGAGACGGCAAATCATCGACGCATTGGTCTGGCCTTTTTGACGCGTTGGCCACCAGGAAGCGTGTGCACATGGCATCTCCACACTCCAACCGTCAGCAGGCGAAAATCCACCATGTTCTGTCAACGCAGCCACACAAACATCCCAATCTGGACGCCCACGATAATCCTTCAAACGAAACGTCGTACAAGACCGACGAATCTGTCCGCCAGTCAGTGACGCAGCCATCGGAGCAGAAAAAGACTTCGAAAAGTCTAACCGCTCAGCGCTACTGCTCCAACCTCGTTGGCAGGCGTCAATGTGCGCCCCCTCAGAAAGAAAGTCGTAGTCGTCGTGGATTGTCATCATATTCGAGAATGACAAAGACGTCCTGAGTCTCTTGGCCGCCCAATGTTCTCCAGCCGTGTCGAGGATATAGGCCTCATGTTTGTCGACCACAAGGAACGCATTGTACAATGTATACATCTTCGGATGGACAAAGCATTCGCTCTTCTGTCCGCACTCTGTGAGCAGACGAATCAGGTGTTCAAGCGCTTCCTTCGCGCTCGCTCCACGCTCCAACGCGAGCCGCACGAGATCTTCGCCACGTAAACCGTCCTCTTGGGCAGGCATCCTCGTCAAAACAGTCTCACGAGAGATCATCACACCGTGCTCATTGCATCCCATATCTCCGCCCCACTGCCCTACAATACGGGACAACAAGAGGCGATGTGTACGTGCAACTTGTGGAACCTGTACACCACTGAGTTCAAAGACCTCCTCAGCGTCGTGCTCAGCGGCAGCCAACCACTCCATCCATTGAGGCTCGCCTGGTGTGCGTGTGCAGTTTTTCCCAAACCAGATCGCGCCGTCCATCGTGTCTTTGGGCAAGACAACAAAAGAATCTCCCATCTCCTCACTCCTGGATGTATGTGTTGGTATATATGTCTACTGTATAATACGAAAGAAGGACTAAGTCACAGGGAGGTCGATCTGTCGCGCCCCGTCAAGATCGACGTGACCAATCGTCACAAAGCTGTCAAGTTGCGCGTCCTGCATGAACGCATCCTGCATGACCTTCGCGACACGCTGTGCCAGCTCATCACTGTCGACAATCGCGAAGATAGTCGGTCCTGCGCCGCTGATGGAACAACCATAAGCGCCTGCCTCTAACGCAGCACGCTTCACAGCATGAAAACCTGGAATCAATGGAGCACGTGCAGGTTCAACGATCACATCTTGTATCGCGGCTCCAAAACGCTTGATATCTTTCATCCCAAGCGCGCCGATCATCGCCGCGAGATTGCCACTGTTCGCGATGTGTTGTTTGATGGGGATCTCTGTGGGGACAGCTGCGCGGGCTTTCTTCGTCTCAAGTGCGGTGTCGGGCTTGACCAACACAAATCGCATCGCTTCGGGGACATCAAATCGCATCCAGTCGAGTGGCTCGTAGCTCCGAATCAAAATTAATCCACCAAACAAAGACGCCGCGACGTTATCTGCGTGCCAACCACTGACAGAAGCCTCCGCGACCATCGTCGCGTGCAGCATGTCTTTCTTCTCGAGAGGCTCGCCAAATAACACATTGATCGCCTGTACCGCCGCCGCCGCGCTCGCGCCACTTGACCCCAAACCACTCCCAAGCGGGAGCCCTTTCTTCAAGTGTAGTGCAATCCCCACGTCCTCTTTTCCAAGCAGCTTCAAGACCTCAAGCGCGGCAATCCCCGCAGTGTTCTCGTCTGCTTTAAGAGGAAGACGCCCACCATCACCTTCAATCGACTCGATGAACAAACCATCCGCTTCAGGCGCAAGACGTACTTCAACCTCGTCTCCGACACCACCGATGGCCACGCCCAAAAGATCATACCCTGGCCCCAAATTCGCTGCTGAAGCTGGTGCAAATACTCGAACTCGTTTTTGCATGCTCTATCCACCCATTCAAATTGAAGGTTCTCAAAAGAAGCTCGTTGTAACCAAAAAAAAGAAATGTGTCAATCGTCTTCGCCATATCCCCCCGAGCTAGACGCTGCAACAGACAAAATCCATGCCCTCGATCAAACCCTCACCCAAGGCACTCCGTCTAGGAGATCATATCATCTTGTGTATATCATCTAGGCTGTCGGATAGAAAAAAGGTCTCGCGACAAAGGAGCCCCTCATGGCGAAGAAAAAACCTTCGAAAAACCCAATCCCCCAAGAAGACATCCCACAACAACAACAAACACCCCTCGAACCAGACTTTCCCATCCAACAGATGGTCCAAAATGTCGACTTTCCCATCCAACAGATGAAAGGAGGTCCCTCCCAAATGGCTGGAGGCGTCAAAGGCTCCGAAAAAATGCGCAAGGCTTACCAAGCCGCCTCCAAACTCTCCAAAACCCTCCTCGAACAAGAAGCACCAGAAGACGCGAAATTCCTCTCAGAGTTATCAGAATCCGATGTCATCGTCCTTCGTGGCTGCTACGACTTTGGTGAGACGATCTTCGAGCTCGCTGAGATCCCCTACACACTCATCGACCCCGACACCATCCAAGATATCGAGCTTCGTGATGAACAGATTATCTTCGTCAACTGTCCCGGCAGCGAAGTGACAGAACGTGGGATCGAACGCATCAAGAGTTTTGTCGAGCAAGGCGGCCTCCTCGTCACAACGGACTGGAGTCTCAAGCACGTCATCGAACGCGCCTTCCCCAAAACGATCAAATACAACGGCACAGCCACAGGTGATGATGTCGTACGTATCGTCTATGAACCGATCGATGATACCTTCCTCAAAGGGCTCCTCGATCCCAATGACGATCCACAGTGGTGGCTAGAAGGTAGCTCATATCCCATCGAAATACTCGATGAATCAGTTCGCGTCCTCGTCTCCTCCAAAGAGATGAAGGAGAAGTACGGTGAAGCTCCAATCGTCGTAGCCTTCGAGATCGGCAAAGGCAAAGTTTATCACATGACCTCCCATTTTTATCTTCAACGCTCTGAGACCCGAAACAAACGGCATATCCAAAAAGGTTCCGCATACGCCGCGCAAAAAGGACTCTCCATGAATGCATTCACGAGCGAAGAAGCTGAAGCTCTTGAAGAGACAGATGTCGCGTCCGTTGAAGCTGCCTACACTTCCGTTCGCTCCATGCAAAACATCATCATCGAACAAAAAATGCGGGTGAGTGATCGCAATAAGAAAAAATAAGATTTTTTTGATCTTTTGGGGAACAGATCAACGCATCAATGACACCATCCTTTCTGACTCTGTGAAAAAAGCAAACATCACAAGCACACCTTGGAGAATCATTGCATGTACCGCCCGAACCTTTTGCTCATTGTCGTCTTTCTCAGTCTCCCATTGTTCCACTGTACTGGCCCCATCAGCGAACCAGCGTCCGAAATAGCATCTGAATCATCCACAAATGATGGAGGGAACACAGACCTCTCCAGCGAAAAAGATACAGTAAAAGAGAGCACCGCTCCTGATGCCTCCATGACTGACACAGAACCCATCCAAGAAGCACAACCAACTGAAGCGCCAAAAGAAACACAACCAGAAGAGACAAAAGAAGTTGAGCTAGGACCCATCACCAAAATCATCGCGACCAATGTCGACGCTGCAGAGGTTCTCTACGCCCACAAACAATACCTATACTGGTTTGAACGTTTTGGGTTCTCAAGCTTGACGCGGATTTTTCGCATTCCCCTCAGCGGTGGCGCAAAGCAAAAAATCGCAGAGATCAAAACAGGCCATCTCCTCACAGCATTCGACTTCTCCGATACAACCCTCTACTATGTCGAATCAAAACAACAAGATCCCAAACAAGAGAAACGATACAAAAACACTGTGTACGCGATCGAGCTGAGTACACTCTCGAGCAAAACCGTCGCGACCTACGAAAACGGAAGACAGATTGGAAGTGGGTTCCTTGTACACAACGACGCTATCTACTGGTCCAACCATTTTCCACGCGTCGCCCCAACATTTAAGCGAACAAGTGAGATATGGCGCACAGATCTTAAAGATGGAACTTCCAAGAAGCTCGCATCCACTGAAGGATGGGCCCAAGACTTCGTCATCCATGGAACTTATCTGTACTGGTTGGGTGCGGGTCTTCGAAGGATGCCACTCGTAGGTGGCACCGTGGAGAGCACAGAGTGGAGCGGTGGACATAGAGTGTGGTTGCGTACAGATGGATTTTGGGGCGTCGTTACATCAGGAGAATTAGGCGACGTGCTGGCATACAACATGAAGTCTTTCGGCGAAAAACCGACAACCATCTACTACGGAAAAGGCCACCCGCTCCCCAAATCAGAAGTCAGAGACCAACAGGGGATGTACTACATCGACTCATTCACATATGATTGCCGCGTCTGCTACATCCCCTTCGCAGGGCCACACAAACCCTCCTCTCCAAAAAATATCCCCTTCAATGGCAAAGAAGAGACCTCAGATTTCAACAAAATCACGGCCATCACACTCACACAACACTACATTTACTGGTACAGCAACCATCAAATTGGCAGAACTCAAAAATGACCCTCAAGTAGCGTTCACCTTTTCAACTCATCTTTCCTCGTGTACATTGGACACCTGAATCTCTGCACAGTTGAAGAGGAGCACGCGTCATGAAGATATCCGCCAGAAAAGTCCGTTATTTTCGACAAGCCCGAGCGGGGTTGGTCGAGCCCTTTGAGACCCAAGAAGAAGCCGCCCGACAGCTCGCCGGAATCCAGGCTCAGATTCTCCCAGCCGCCGCCATATCTCTGTACAATCGGACACAAGGACTGACCTACGAAGCGTTCCTCGATCAGCTCCACAAAGAACGCAGCCTGATCAAGATGTGGGGACAACGAGGGACATTGCATCTCTACCCTTCGAGTGATTGGCCGATCGTTCATAGCGCGCTGTCAGGACGTAAGACATGGTGGGAGCGAAAGATCATCCAAAAAGGTGGGGATCTCAAGGCATTTCATCGCGCAATTGACGACATTGAGAGCTACCTCCGCACACACAAAACCATCACCCGCAGTGAGCTACGAGACTCCGAGATTGAGCTGGAAGATTTTTTGATGTCGTCGTGGGGTGGGATCTTTCATGAACTCACTCGTAGGGGGATCACCTGTCACGCAGGCACAGAAGGCAACGAAGCGCGCTTCGCTCACAGAGAACACTGGCTCCCCCATCTCGAATGGGCTCCCCCTGCCAAGAAAGACGCCAACATAGACATCGCCAAACGGTACTTTCGCAACTATGGACCTTCTACGATCCGCGACCTTGCGTACTGGCGCGGTGCGACGCTCAAAGACACAAAGATCTGGGTCGAAGCCTTTAAAGACGATCTCGTCGAGGTCGAGGTCGACGGAGAGACACTCTTACTGTTCGAAGACGATCTCGATGAACTTCGTGCACGCCCTCCCGAGAAAGAATCCTGGCCCACACACATGCTGTACCGTTTTGACCCCCATCTCCTCGCACATAAAGACAAGACGTGGTTAGTTCCCCAAAAACACTACAACCAGGTGTGGCGACCCGCTGGACATATCGAAGGCTGCGTCCTTGAACATGGACGTCTCTGTGGGACGTGGCGGTACGACCGAACGAAAAATGGCTTGCTCGTCACTGCCTATCCATTCACCCGTTTCTCCAAAGAGACCAAAGAACGCCTTGAAGAGCTCGCGCCACGATTTGCGACCTTCTTTGGCGTGCCCTTCGACGATCTGCTCATCAAACGATACGAAGGCTAATTCCAACAATCATCTATTCTTTTTTAGGTTGCAGGAGGGGTTCTGGTGGTGTGTACGTTTCAGGTGCAGCGAGAAAAGACTCGATCTCTCGTGGAAGGACCGCATCTTCAAGTAATGCTTGGGGAGAGGGAAACCACGAGACGGCTTCCTTGCGAAACCACGTCAATTGCCTCTTGGCGTAGGCTTTGGTTTGCTTACAAACACGTTGGTAGAGGATATCAGCGTCCAATTCACCGGCGAGGACAGCGTTGATCTCACGGTAGCCGATACACTGCATAGGCTTGAGCTCCGGGCCATAACCCATCCCACGTAACATCTCGACTTCGGTGCTCCAGCCTTCCTGAAACATCATCTCGACACGTCGAACGATCCGCTCATAGAGGACAGGACGGGGCCACATCAGACCGAGGGTAAGCACAGGATAACGACGTTCACCATGCCGATGTTGGGCAGCGAGCGAGGAGAATGGGGAGCCTGTCAGTTGAAAGACTTCCAGCGCACGGATAATCCGAACGGCGTCACGGCTAGAGATCTTTTCGGCCGCTTTTGGATCGACGTCTTGGAGTTCTCTGTACAGCGTCAGTAGCCCCTCAGCTTCAGCACGTGCCCGCAAACTTTCGCGTAGAGTCTGGTCGGATGGTGTGTCGAAGAGTCCATGCAGGAGGGCTTTCAGGTAGAGACCTGTCCCACCTGCGAGGATGGGGACGTGGCCGCGAGCATGAATCTCGGCGATCACCCTGTCTGCATCGGCCTGAAAATCGGCGGCGTTGTACTCTTTGTCAGGTGCAACGATGTCGATCAGGTGGTGAGGTGCGAGTGATTGCTCTTCGAGGGTGACCTTCCCCGTACCAATGTCAAAGTGACGGTAGACTTGCAGTGAATCGACGCTGACGATCTCACCATTGAGGCGCTTGGCGATCTCGATGGCGACACCACTTTTGCCGCTTGCGGTGGGACCGACGATGGAGATGACAGGTGTTTGAAAAAGGTAGGACATGAATATCTTTAGAGCTTTTTGCGGTGTAGGAGGATCTCAAGGGACATATTGACCTCCTTCATCTTGCGCTCTGCGAGGCGGACAAATTCGGGGCCTTTGGAGTGGAATTGATCCGGGTGGTATGTCCGCGCGGCCTTGCGGTGCGCTTTCCGGATCTCCGTCTCAGTCGCGCCCTCTTCGACGTCGAGGGTTTGCAGACAGCTCTTGTAATCGAGCTCGATCTCTTCGGGACCAATGCCAAACATCGTGAACAAATTGACGTCCGCAGGATCGATGCGCAACTCGACGCTGAGGTCTGTAAGAAAGTCTCTGTATCGTTCGAGATTTTGGAGCTTTGTACACCCAATGAGGAAGATCACATCCTGCAACAATGTGCTGCGTGAAGAGTACGGTAAAATCGGCACGAGCTCCGTAATCTTATCGAGCTTGGGCGGGACAAGGGGGACGTCTTGGGCTTGCAGTTTCTTGAGTTGGTTACGCACCCGTTTAAGCTGGATGGGGACACACTCAAGGACTTTTTGGAAGAAGATCCGGACAGTACGAATCTGTGGTCGTCCATAAGCCCCTCCAAGCAAAGACGCCCTGTAAAGCAGCTCTGTCAGCGTATCGACGTATGCAGGTGTGAGTAAGGCCGCGACGCTTGTCGCGCCTTCAAGAGGTCCACTCTTTCCTTTGGGAGGTGTTGGTGGAGCTTTACGGGGAGGTGGTTGTTTCGGTGGCGGCTTTGCACCAGATGGAGCGCGTGGGGGCGGTGGCTCTGACTTTACATTGCTTTGGGGTGGAGGCGTCGGCTTGACTTCTTTTGGAGGTGGCGGAACCGTCGCTTTGAGCGTGGAAAGTGGGACAGCGTCCATCTCTCGACTGAGGGCTTCATCGCTCTCATCAAGCTCGACAATCTCAGTCAGCTCTTCGACCTCATCAAGTTCTTCATCATCTTCAACGATTTCGGAGAGTTCCTCGATGAATTCACCTGACTCTTCGATATCTTTGATCTCATCGGAGGTATGATCCTCAATCACCAGATCTTGCAGCTCAGCGACGGAGATCCGTTGTGTGCGAAAAGCCGCGTCTTCGTCTTGGACGGGCGTTTGTGTGACAGGAGGCTTGGTTGGTGTGCTTGTTCCGTTGGTCGCTTGGGCCGACTTCTTTCGTTTCTCTTCAGCGTCTGCTTCGAGGATATAGTTTTCGAGGTCAAAGGCGCTGATCTCGATGGTCCGCATGGGACTCGATGCGCTCTGGTCCTGAAGTCCGATAGACGCTTTGGGAGATGGCGTCTCTGCTGTTTGGGAGCCTGACTCTTCGACAGGCACAGCCTCTATGGAATCTTGCTGTATGACATTTGTGACGACACGTGGGATTTCGGAGGCTGTAGAGGTCGTTGAAGAGACATCTGGAACAGTGACCTCATCGCTGACATCATGCTCACCGGTAAAGTAAGCGGCGTCCTCTTGTGGGATCTCCACCTCGATCAAGATGTCATCTTCGACGGGGGGCTCGTTTGTGACCAAAACATCTTCGACAATACCGAGGTCCGGAAACTTCATTTCATCGTTGACGAGGGTTGTGTGCAGATCACCTGCGGCAGGAGTGGGTGCGACAGAGATGTCAGAGAAAGCACTCTTTCCGCCGATAATGGTTGTGTCATTGGCATCGGGGAGATCTGTTGCGCTCGCATTGGAGGCGACTTCTTCCCACGTCGTTTGGGGTTCGTCCTGCGACCACTCACCTGGCTCGGGGCTTGCATGTTGTCCAGTTTGACGTGTCGGATCTTGGGCTTCGAGGGCCTCAACATCGTCAATGGAGATGCGTTTGCGGAAGAAGTGGAACCACAAGTAGAACTTGCGCGCGTCCTCTTTGAGGAAGTACTGCGAAGCGCTGAGTCGCTCGACGAGCTGTTCGTGACTTTCGGGGATCAGATCATCATCGAGATAGATCGAAAAAAGCGCAAAGAGCAGGTCATCAGGCAGAGCATCAACCATCTCGGACTTTAGGACCGGGACGGTGTAAAAATCGTAATGCTCAAAGAACTCCTGACAATACAAGACATCCTGTTGAGACATCGCCCGGCTCAGGATATCGATCATATGATCCTTTGAATCGGTTCGGTGGATCTCTTCAGGAGATTGTGATTCGAGCAGGAGAAACTGGTAGACCGAATACAATTCATCACGGGAAAGTTGTTCGAGGATTTTAGCCGACTCCATTCGCGTCTCGTCTCATCTGTGTTGGGATGATATCAATTCTTGACCCTAAAAGTGGGAAAATGATATACGTCCAAACGCCCAATCGCAAGCGTTTAATTTTGAATGTGCGAGAAAAAGCCTTTTCATCAACCGCATCTCATGGTAATGCAGTGCATCAAAAAGATGCCCAAGATGAAAAACTTGCCAATTCATCAGGACAATGTCCATCTTGTATCAAAGGAGCATTCATCCCATGTTTGGATGATTTGGACAAAAAAAGAATATGAAAGAAATGGGCAATGTCGCCCTTGTGAACATTTTTTGGAGGTGTCAAGATGGTAGATATAGAAGTCGGACAACGTTGGACCCACAAAATGACCTCTATGGCTTTCTCCGTTGCATTGGTAGATGGTGATGAGATCCTGCTTGAGCCAGAAGGAGATGGTGCCGAGCTGACTCTTTCACGCAATATGCTGATTCAGGAATTCAAGTGCCCGTTATTCAGAAGAAGCCAAAGCAGAGGAAAGCAAAAGAGGATCAAACCAGGAAAGATTCGACGTGGTGCACGACGTTAAGTACAGCACTCTTTGCATGCTCCCACCGTGGCAGGTGGGTTCCATGCCAAAACGGCTCCCTCAGAGGAGCCGTTTTTCATTTTAGGACATACATTGCAACAACTTAGAACCGCACACCGATCCCCAGTCGCAGCTCAGCAGGCATCGAGACACCGTGCTCATTGATGTTGATAAAGAAGGGTGAGACACTCCCTTCAAAGGTGAAAAATAATCTCTTGGTCGCCTTGATCCTGATCCCAGCACCGATCAACACACCGACGTCAAAGTCATCATTGGGGTCTGCGGGGATGACGATAGGGATCGCAGCGCGGAGATAGAGCCATCCCAAAAACAGACGTAGACCAGGACGTGCGACAAAGCGCTGCTTGGCGAAATCGTACACACCACCCAAATCAGCCGAGACGATGAGCAACTGATAGCTCAACATCAACTCCGTGTTGAGTCCCAGCCGCTTGGACTTTTTCGAGTCATTCACCAAAAAATCGTAGTTGGCTCCACCTGAGAGTGTCATCGAAAATCCTGACAACACCTTCTTCTTCAAGGTCCCAGCTTCGGACTCTCCAGAGAAAACCCCCACACACAAAAGACAAACAGCAACACTCCACACAAACACAAGACGCCTCATCGACATTCTCCTTACTGTATACACAGATACTGATACTTGCGAGCTTCCACTATCATATAGATCGCACAAGCAAAATGCCACCAAACATTTCTCCGAGATTGCGCTCTGGCGCTTCCAATACAGTCTCTACCGGCACCAAACAACCCCCACACTCATCGAATGAACCTGCTCTGTGTCTGGTCAATGGATGCAACACGCCCTATCATGGAAGAGACACACTCTGCACCCAAAAACGAACGGACATTGGAACGTCGGCGCTCGCTCGTTGACCAAAGAGACACAACGCCGTCAACACACGAGCCCAAAGCACAGGAGCACTACAGTGTCTTCAACGGAAGAGCCCACAGTGACACCATCCTCCAAAGGACAACATCGTCCCTCAACAGCACAACAGGTCGAGGCTTTTCTGCAAAAGGAGACAGAGCTTGAGCAGCTCTCTCCACTCTCCCGTCACCTTCAAGCTGCTGCCCCAACAGAGACCGGACCACCTCTCTTTGACGGCAATGCGCTCACATTCCGAGGCAGTTACAGGAGGTTCTTCGTCTTCTTGGTCTTCTTTTGTTTTGCGTTGGCGATTGGACTCTTTTTTACACTTCGTGCGCTCGCGTGGATCTATGTTGAGCAGTGGACTTTGGGACTGACCTCAGCCTTCGCGATCTTTGCGACGCTCATGTACCTGTTTGGGAGCTATCGCCGCAGAAGTATCACCATCGACACATATGGCATCTCCTACACAGACGAGTTGCGTAGCCTGCTCATCCGCTGGGAAGACATTAACAGCATCCATCTTCACGCTGTCGCGGCCTTCTTTAACCCCTATCCTCTCTGCTATGTGCGTCTTGTGACCGAGCAAGAGGAAGAGTTTGGATTCTCCAGTTTTGGGCGCTTTTTGTTCGGCATCCAACGAGGCATTTCGTTTGGAAATCCTCCCTACCCGATCATCGACATTCGCGACGCAGATCTTCTCCTTGCCTTACTCATCCAACACGCGCCAGCAAAAGCAGAGCTGCCAGATCTAGAGAGGATATGGTATCGCGCCCAACAGAGCGTCGAAGAACAAGACGAAGAGACCACAACACCAACCACCGAAAAAGAGTCGTCCTCAGCATCATCTGCACGTTCAGCGTGGTTGGGGTTGTGGACGCTGGGCGCCAAGATCGGCTTGAAGTTCTTGCCCCACCTGCCTAAGACACTGCAATTTGCGCTCAAAACGATCAAACCGACTTACGTTGGTCTCTCAGTGGGCTTGTACGCAGTCTTCTTCACCTGGCAATTTGCGCTCTTGCTGTGTTTTATCCTGCTCGTTCACGAATGGGGGCATGTGTGGGCGATGCACAAGGAAGGGATGGAGATCAGAGGTGTCTACTTTATCCCATTCTTTGGCGCTGCGACTGTCACAGATGATGTCTGGAAGAGTTGGGGAGCACAAGCAAGGGTCAACATCGCAGGTCCTCTGTGGGGCCTCTATGGTGTCATCCTGAGCATGGCTTTGTATGCCGTGACAGCGTCCAACTTTTGGCTTGGTGCTGCGCTCTGGGGTGCCCTCGTCAACTTCCTCAACTTGCTCCCAGTGCATCCTCTTGACGGTGGTCGCATCCTCAACGCGATGGCCTACTCCCTGCAATCCTACATTGGATACGTTATCATCCTGGCGATCCTGATAGGGACGGCTGGACTAGGCTTATTCATGGGACTCTTTTTGCTTTACATTCTCGCATGTATCGGCCTCGCAGAGTTCGTCAAGGAATACGGTCAGCGACAACGAGCGGATGCTTTCTCGTATGTCCATAACTTTGCGAATTGGACGCCCCATCAGCTCTTATCACTCAAGAGCATCACGAGCATCAACTTTGGCGATCGAAATGCTCCCTATATGATCGAGCAAGAAGAAGTCGCCCTCAAACGATTGCATCTGATCCTCCACGCGCCCAAAATGACAGAAGAAGAGATCGCCAAGACAGGTTTCATGACACTCACGATCGCCGTTTTGTTGTTTGGTTTGTTGCTGTATCTCCAACACATTCCAGGTACACGCTGGGCCCTCCAACTCTTTCAATGAGCCACCTTGCGCACTGTTTGGCGTGTGCTTGTGTTGATACCAAGAAGACACCCTCGAAAGATCGAATCCGCACTCCATTGCAAACCTTTCGAGAAAGACTCAATTGTGTTATGTTACTAAGGTGTTTGGGGATTCATCCCTAGTACACGACATAAAGCCTGATGACTATTTGGTAGCAGATCGCTTCACCGTACCGAGACGAGAACAAAAGCGTCCACCAGCTACCTTTTTCCTCCGGGGAGCCAGATGAATACTTTACGCATTTCATTTCTTCTTTGCATCTCAGTCTTTGTAGGACTCATGATCTCTTGCGGCCAGTCTGCGAGCGGCCCGCTCCCGCAAGGCGGACTCTTCTGTCAACAAGATGCAGATTGCCCACAAGGACAACGCTGCATCAATCTCCTCTGTATTGATCTCACGAAGATCAGCACTGAAAAAGGAAACACAGAAAAAGCTACGAAAGAAGCCACAAAAGAAGCAAACGACGAGCCCTCTATCCCAACAGAGCAGAACAAAGAAACAACCCCCGAAGACGGTGGAGACACAGAGCCACCTCCAGCCGATACGCAATGTTCGGCAGTGGAGATCTGCGGTGATGGACTCGACAACAATTGTAATGGCCAAACAGACGAAGGATGTGGGTGCAAGAATGATCAAGAGTGCCCCAAAGGTTTGTGCATCAACGCCAAGTGTGTGGATGGAGATTGTCGAACATTTGCGGATTGTGGAGACGGCAGAGTCTGTAAAGGCAACACCTGCTCAGCCTGCCAAAAGAACACAGAGTGCCCCCGAGAATACGTCTGCTTGACTGGACGCTGTAAAAAAGCAGAGTGCCAAAAGAACGGCGACTGCAAAAGTGGGCAACTTTGCGAAAACGGCATATGCAGTGATTGTTCAACGGACGCACAGTGCGCCAACGGCCAAAAGTGTATCGAGAAGCGATGTCAAACTCCCGAATGTACAGCCAACAGCCAATGCTCAGGCAAAGTCTGTCAGGCGTTCAAATGTGTCAATTGCAGCCAAAGCGCCAAATGTGACGCAGGATTACTCTGCCAAAACGGCACATGTATCAAACCACAATGTGTGGACAACAAAGGATGTGCAGACGGAAAAGTGTGCAAGGGTAACAAGTGTGTAAATTGCACGACAAAAGCCGATTGTGGCAGTGACAGCCTCTTCTGTGTTCAGGGAACCTGTCAAAAGGGCTGCACTGACATCAGCCAATGCGCCAAAGGGCAAGTCTGTATCAACAACCAATGTCGTGCCTGCAAAAACACACAGGAATGCCCTAGAGGAAATATCTGCGTCAATGGTGCGTGCACACAACAACAATGCGCGAGTTTGGCAGACTGTACCAACCAACAAGCTTGCATCCAAGGACAATGTAAAGCATGCACGAGAACCAGTGATTGCGGTCAAGCCGGCAATGTTTGCAACAATGGGAAATGCTACATTGGCCTTGAGGACGCTCAAGCTGGAAATACAACCGCCAAACGCTGGACCAACAACACATACGCCGAAAATTGCCTTGGGTACAGAAAACCAAAAGCAGGATATGTCATCGCAAACAGAGACGGTCGATACTGGATTAAGCCGGCAGGTGCAAGTAATCCCTTTGCCGTGTATTGTGAGATGGATGACCTCGACGGTGGTGGATGGACACTCGTTCTGAAAGGAGACGGGACCAAGAGCACCTTCTCCTACGGCTCCAGCCGCTGGACCAACCAAAGCACATTCGGTAGCCCGACGTGGGATCTCAACGAAGGAAAATCCGCGAGTTACCACACTGTTCCCTTTAGCGAACTTGCTGTTGTATTCCGTACAGGAAACAACAACTACAAGTCCCTCATCCTTCCCAAAAAAGCCAACTCACTTTACAACTTGATGAGGGGTAATTACTCTGGCACAAATGTCGGCGTTGCCAAATGGAAGGCGCTCGTCAGCTCCGCATCATTGCAAAGTTACTGTCGTCGAGAAGGATTCAACGTAGCTGGCGACTCAGGCTATGCGAGAGTGAGGATCGGTATCATCGGAAATGATAGAAACAATTGTGACTATGGAGAGTCCTTCATTGGATTTGGTGGAGCATCCCGGTGCATTTCAGGAACGGACTCAACAATCGGGAACACTGCGCCACACTCCGTCAACACCTGTGGTGCTGGAGCCGGAGATAACGGCGGCAAAAATACAAAAGTCTTTGGCTATATCCTCGTCAGATAACATATCAAATCCACTCCGAATGGGTGGTGTGCATACAAAGGAGATACACATATGCGTGAAGTCGTGATCGTTGCAGCAGCAAGAACAGGAATGGGTTCGTTTAATGGCTCATTGGCCTCTCTCAGCGCAACAGAATTGGGTGCAAAAGTCCTCAATGAAGTCATCACCCGCGCTGGGCTGACCAAAGAGCAAGTTGATGAGGTCATCATGGGTAACGTCCTCCCCCACGGTCTTGGACAAAACCCTGCGCGCCAAGCCTGCCTCAAAGCAGAGCTGCCCTACGAATCAGGCGCGATCACTGTCAACAAAGTATGTGGTTCAGGATTGAAGTCCGTCATGCTCGCAGCACAGGCGATCGCTTGTGGTGATGCAGACGTCGTCCTCGCAGGTGGTATGGAGAACATGACTCGTGCCCCTTATATGATGGAGAAGGCTCGCTTTGGCCATCGTATGGGACATGGCCAATTGACAGATGCGATGATCCACGACGGCTTGTGGGACATCAACAACGACTTCCACATGGGCTATACAGCAGAGCTCGTCTCCGAGAAGTACGGTATCTCACGTGAAGATATGGACGCGTTCGCGATGGAATCATACAACCGCGCAGAGCAGGCAAGAGACGCAGGGAAGTTCAAGGAAGAGATCATGACCTTGCACATCCCACAACGAAAGAAAGATCCCATTGTCTTCGAAACAGACGAGGTCTTCCGTGCGACATCTCTTGAAAAACTCGCAAGTCTTCGCCCCGCCTTCAAGAGAGATGGTGGTGTGATCACTGCGGGTAACTCTTCGAAGATCTCGGATGGAGCGTCAGCTCTAGCCTTGACAAGTCGCGAATTTGCAGAGAAGCACAAACTCCCCATCATCGCCAAAGTGGGTGCGCAGGCGTCCGCAGGGATCGAACCCAAAGATGTCCTCGTCGCGCCGATCAACGCGATCCCCAAAGTCCTCAAAAAAGCTGGATTGACTGTCTCTGATATCGACTTGTACGAAGTCAACGAAGCATTCGCTGCGAGTACTGTCGCAGTCATGAGACACCTTGAGCTTCCCCATGAGAAGGTCAACGTCAACGGTGGCGCGACAGCTCTTGGACACCCCATCGGCGCAAGTGGGGCGCGTGTCTTGACCACTCTTCTCTATGCCCTCAAACAACAAAACGCCCATCGCGGTCTCGCGACGCTCTGTCTTGGCGGTGGTGAAGCTGTCGCCCTGATTGTTGAACGCGATCCCTCATTCACCTAATCCCTCTCGCCCCCCCCATCTTCCAACAGAACACTTCCCCCTTCCAAACACACGTATCAGCCGCAGACACGGTTTCGGCCGTTGCGTTTGGCGTGATAGAGGTAGGTATCGGCTTCTTTGATCAGATGCGCAGCGTCTTGCGTCTCAGCCCCGGCCATTGCGACCCCCAGGCTAAGTGTCACGCGGATGTTCATCTTATCATAGAAGATCTGTTGGCTCTCGATGAGCTGTCTCAATTTTTCCGCGATTTGAAGCGCTTGCCAGCGATCGGTTTCGGGCAGCAAGAGAGCAAACTCTTCGCCGCCATAGCGCGCAAAGATATCTTCTCGGCGTACATGACTTTGTGCGAGTCTTGCAGTCCGCTTGAGCACGTAATCACCAGCGAGGTGACCGTATGTGTCGTTGATCTGCTTAAAGTGGTCGAGATCGAGGAGAATCAGGCTGAGATGGCGTTTGTAACGAATGGCCCGGCTAAATTCTCGATCGAGGCAATCGAGGAAGAAGCGCTTGTTGTGGACCATCGTGAGTCCATCCATCGTCGCGAGCTTGTAAAGCTCTTCGTGGTAAACGTTTTCGAGGTTGTCCTGGCTGAGGAACTTGAAAATCACCTCACCGATCTTGAGCAGATCTCCATCACACAGAGGCGCTTCTTTCACTTGCGTATCGTTGACGTATGTACCGTTTGTGCTACCGAGATCTTGTGCGACATACCCGTTCCCTTTCATCACGACTTGGGCGTGATGACGAGAGACAGAGTCACGATCGACGTAAATCGTCGCTTTTTCGGAGCGACCGATGATCATAGGTTGCCCACTTTCGAGGGGATAACGTTTTCCAAGATCGGGCCCATAAAGCATGACAAGGCAAGCATCTTTGGCTTTAGGGAGTTGATCTTGAAACTTTCCCACGACAGTGATTAGCGCCGTATTTTCCTCAAAATCCTTCATCTCACTCATTGTGTCCTACTCGTAAACAGCAAGGGAACACGACTCCTTTTGTCCACATCAAACACGATCAAGTCAATCATGTTTCTCTTTGGATCTTCAGAGTATGCTCTTTTGCCAAAGAGTGCAAGAAAACCCATCCCTCCACCAAAAAATAAACGTTTCACAAACAAGTACTTGAAAAACCTCCCTCCGACGAGACAAAACACCTGCACTCTCCCATCAAACCGAGAGAAAACCTGAGGAATACATGCATACGGGAGAAACAACAACGATAGATGAAATGTTCTGCTATTCCACTTGAGAATCGACACTTACTGACCCAACAACGAACAGTCCTTACTCCGAGATTCTGGAGCGTGTGAGCATGGAGTGTGTGCTCACGTGGATCTTGCCGAGATGTGTCCACGTCCATCTGGTCCCACCTGTCTCAGGGACACGTTCTTCGACCATTCCAAGAGGGACAGAGAGATTGATTCTCACGACAGAGCGTGTCTTTAGTTGGATGTTGATCCGTTTGCCTTTGAGTCGCTTGGGTGGTTGGACGCGCTTCATACAGTAGTTGGCTTTTGCGAGGACTACATTGGTCGCGCTGATAGCACCACTCGCGTCACGCAGCTCGACTTTTGGTTTCCCCTGCCCATCCCATGAGAAGTGAAACGTTCCCTGCCAAAAGGCGCCAACAACAGCCTGATTCCCTATCTTTTGCAAACCATAGTTCCGTGCCTTCAAATGTTTGACGAAGCGACGTTTAAACCACACTTCCAGACATCGATCGAGTGTGACAGTCGCTTTTCCGATAAACATATCTGTCAATCCAGCTCGATCCTTCATCATCTCTTTCCAACCAGCATGATATTTTTGCATTGTCCGGGAGAAGTGATCTGTGCCAGCCCAAGCTCGTCGCTTGTTTCGTTCTTTTTCGGCTTTTGTCAATCCCGGTAACCGGCTGGGACGCAGATCCAAAAAACGATACTGTTTTGGTTTTTTTTGTGTCTGCTTGTTCTTTTTTGCAAGTGAAGGCGTTTTGTGAGGCTTTTTTATCGGTGTCTTTTGCCTCTTAACAATGCGTCGCTTGGGCGGAGAACGACGTCGCTTCCTCACAACTCTTGGTCTTTTTATCGCCCTTTTTCGCAGTTTGCGTGTTCGACGGGGACGCGGAGGTGTGACGATCGCCTTTTTGAGCCGCTTTTGTGGCTTCGGCTTCTTTCTCACCACTTGCTTTTTGGGTTTCCACTTTACCAGTCGGATTGTAAGCTTCTTCTCTTTTGGTGTTTGCCTGAACAGTTCAATAGTACTTCCTAAGTACAGTACGATGAGATGCAGTAGCCCAGAGAAGAGCAACATCGCTACAAAGCTGCGTTTGGCTGTGGATAGCATCACATACCTGCCTGTGTTCAAAAAGCAACAAACACCGATTCAGACGACCAAGTGAAAGAACCGAATGTATCTGAAGGATATTCATGACAGCGGGCAAATGCAACAAAGACAGTGACTTTCTGGGAATACAAGCGAGTCAGTACACAAGGGGAGGGGAGAGAAATAGAGACCCTAGAAACAAAAAACCCCGAAAGAGAGTCTCTTTCGGGGTTGATTGCTTTGATAGACCCAGCAACGACCTACTTTCCCACCACAGAGGGCAGTATCATCGGCGCTAAAGAGCTTGACGACCGAGTTCGGAATGGGATCGGG
>PCBK01000069.1 GCA_002731275.1 Deltaproteobacteria bacterium
CCTCCTCTCGAAAGGCTTGAGAGGAGGGAAGAGCCGAAGGCTCAGGGTGGAGAGTTTGTTGAGGCATATGTTGCAAAGCGTACGAGGCAAATAAGCCCGATGAGGGCGCTTGCCTTGGACGCAAGTGCAACGTCTGCCGGATCAGATTTCAGCTACCCCCCGTATATATCGGTTAATTGGTCCCTCCTCTCGAAAGACGGTCATTCGTATCCCGACATCCATACATACATGGTTACGTTCGTATCCTTTGGGCGTATTTTTGCGACAAACGTTTCTGGAGACAGGGTTGTGAATTGAATGATTGGGTGTTGTCTTGATTCCCCTTCCCTTTCAAGCGATGATGTGCTAGACGATGTGCCACATCCGATACGTTGGCATACAAGCATAGCAGAAAGGGCATCCTCCCGAACATGAAACGATTTAGCACACACAAAACACGATGGGATCGTCCACTTAAAGAACAGTATGACGCCGTTGTGATTGGCGCAGGGATAGGAGGCATGTCTTCTGCCATTGCGCTCGCAGAGAAAGGTGCATCCGTCCTCTTGGTCGATAAACATATCGTCCCAGGTGGATGTTGTTCGGCATTTTACAGACGTGGATACATCTTCGACGCAGCCGTCCACAACCTCGCAGGAGGCAGCCGCTATACGAGTTTTGGCCGTATGCTTCAGCGGCTGGGCGTTGAGATCGAGATGTACGAGCTCGATCCAGTCGATACGATTGTCCTTCCAGAGAAAGAAGTCTGTCTTCCGGCGCTCGTCACCAATATGCGCAAAGAGTTGAGCGCACACTTTCCCCATGAAAAAGAGGGGATCAAATCCTTCTTTCGGACATTCCAGAAGCTGTATCGTTCACTCTCCCGCAATCTCCCAGAAGACCAAGACCTTTACACTGCCTTGATGGACAAGACCTTCGGTGACATCGTCTCGGATCACATCAAAGACCCCATCTGCCAGAAAATTATCGGTGGCCAGTGGCCCTACCTCGCCGTTCCACCGAACAAACTCGCTGCGATCGAGGGGATTATCACCTTGGGAAGCTATCTCATCCAAGGCGCATACTACCCAAAAGGCGGGATGCAGGCACTCGCCAACACTTTCCTCGAACGCTTTGAAGCTCTTGGCGGTCACACTCTCCTTCGTTGCAATGCAGAGCGTATCGTGTACGAAGAGAACCAAATTGTCGGCGTCGAACTCTCCAAAGAACGATTTGCCCGAACAAAGTGCGTCATCTCCAACGTCGATCCCACCATTTTGTTCGGATTGCTCGGAGAAGACTCCCCTCTCTCTCCACTGCAACAAGAACTCAAGACGATGCAACCAAGTCCATCGGCGTTTTTGCTGTACATAGGACTCGATGAGAGCGCAGACCTAAGCTCGCTCCCTTGGGGATTTTACTTTCAGGATAATTATGAATCGCTCGATGACTGGATGTTTGTCTCCAAGCCGACACTCAAAGATCCCTCACTCGCGCCAAACAACGGACAAATCCTCGCGACAATGCTTGGATATGGCGGACCTCTCGGTCCAAATATCGATTGGAAGGCACAAAAAGCACACGCCGCAGAGCGCATTCTCAAACGGCTAGAGGCTCGTTCACCTGGACTTCGAGACCACATCGTCATCTCAGCGACAGCGTCACCATCAACCATTCAGCGATACACAGGGAACCATCACGGACACATGTACGGTTGGACATCCAATACATCGCACTCTGGGACCAGAAGGCCCGGATATACAACAGCACTTCCAGGTCTCTATCTGACCGGACACTGGACACGTCCAGGCTCAGGTGTTCCAGCCGTGACACTTAGCGGCCTCCAAACAGCAGACGAAGCGCTCCCCTTCCTCGAAACACACACGTAACACCTCCCCACCCAGACTCTCAGCACCCCCTGAGACATCTCCACACCAACGCAGGTCTAGGCTCTGTATAGGATATAGCACACACAAAGAGCTTTCTGTCTGTTGTACGATCGTATACACTTTACACCCGGAAAGGAGACGTAACTCCTTCCCTGACAAAAGAACGACGACACACTGTGTGGTGCTCACCAAACAATCAAGAGCAGACAGATAAGGCCGTCGGATGGAAAAAAGGAAACGGAACATGAGACGAAGACAGAAGGTTGTTGCTGAAGCCACAGGCTTTGTGATTTGTCGTCGACATGGCCCTGCCATGCCTCCTCCTCATGCCTTGCCTGAGGCCCCATCCACTGCCCTCTTGTCTTCGCTTTTTTCCATCCGATAGCCTTAAAAGCTACGCTAAATGGTACAGAGATGAACAAGCAAATACACCGATACCACCGAATTGCGCTCCCTTTCATATACATTCTGTTTGTGGGTTGGCTGCAAATCGTCCTCACGGGTTGCTCTGCTCCCGTAGAATGTCAGCAAGCAGAGGATTGTATTCCTCTTAAATATTGTGTCCTTGGCAAGTGTAAATTGTGCGTCTCAGATGTAGACTGTAGCACAACACAACGTTGTGACCTGAGCACCGGAAGATGTGCCCCCCGCGCCGATGCCGGGGCAAACAAAGAGTGGAATCAAGAGCCTGGGCAAGAGCCAAAGACGACAGAGCAAACGCCAGATGCCCTCCCCAAAGAGAACACTCCTGAAGCCCCAAAAGAAGCGGCTCCATGTACCAATGGACAAACACAAAAGTGCTATACAGGTCCGGCCAACACAGAAGGCGTTGGTGTGTGTAAGACAGGCACACAGATCTGTGAAAATAACACCTGGGGTGTTTGCGAAAACCAAACACTCCCAGCCCCCGAAGAATGTAATGGCAAAGATGATAACTGTGACGGCAACATCGACGAACAACTCACCAAAGCCTGTTACACAGGTCCCGCCGGTACACAAGACGTCGGTGAGTGCAAAGCCGGCACACAAACATGCAAAGAAGGCGCATGGCAAACATGTGTAGGCGCAGTCACACCAAAAAGCAAAGAAGACTGCAACGGAAAAGACGACAACTGCGACGGCCAAATCGATGAAAAATGCCCGTGCACAGTCGGCCAAACACAAGCATGTGGTTCGGACACTGGAGAATGTAAAAGAGGTACACAGACTTGCGAAGCTGGAACGCCTCCAGCCTGGGGGATTTGTGAAGGCAACACAGCCCCCTCCGCCGAGCTTTGTAACGGTAAGGATGATGACTGCGACGGCCAAGTCGATGAAAATGTCAAACAAGCCTGCTACACAGGACCCGCCAACACACGTGGAAAAGGCATCTGCCAGGATGGTACGCAGCTCTGTCAAGCCGGTAAGTGGAGCGCATGTCAGGGTTCAATCCTTCCCCAAAGTGCAGAGACTTGTGATGGCAAAGACGAGGACTGTGACGGTATGGTCGATGAAGGTATCACCAAATCTTGCTACACCGGTCCTGCCAATACACGAAACAAGGGGATCTGTGCTGCTGGAACACAACAATGTGCTGCTGGCAAATGGCTCGCCTGTCAGGGAGAGGTGAAGCCCTCCGTCGAGCTTTGTAACGGGAAAGACGACGATTGCAACGGACAAGTCGACGATAGCGTGACAGATCGAGGAGCCCTCTGTGCTCGACAACAAGGCGCGTGCAGCGGCGCTCGCTCTTCTCTTTGTAAGGCTGGCAAGTGGGCACCTTGCACTGTCGCAGACTACAAAAAGACCAGCCCAGGCTTCCTCGCGATCGAATTATGCAACAGGAAAGATGACAACTGTGATGGTCTCATCGATGAAAATGCCCCCGATTGTGTCATCTCATTCACAAAAGAAGTCCTCAAAAACATCAACATCGTCGCAGTCGCACCAAATGGAACCATCCACACCATCAAAGAGAACCCACTTGCGTGGTTACAGATCACACCTGAGCAAACCATCACACGCAAAACACTCACCACGACAGGTCTCCAACGCTTTGAGGATCTACGCGACCTCGCAGTCACACCAAAAGGTGAACTTTTTGTCACCTCAAGAGGCGGTGCTATCTACAAAGTCGACACAACAGGAAAAGTGTCAATCTTCGCGGGACACGAAATAACCAACGGCAATACCAATGGACCAGCGCTCACTGCGCGCTTTGGTGATCGCCCTGGTATCTTCCTGACAAACAGCGGTGAGCTGTACATCGCCGATCAAAACAATAACCGCATCCGCAAAATCGACACAAAAGGCGTCGTCTCTGCCGTCGCAGGTGTCGGCGGTGGTTATCTTGATGGTAACCTCAGTCGCGCCCGATTCAACAACCCAACCGATCTCGTCGTCACACCGACAGGGATCCTATACATCGTCGATGAGGGCAATTACTTGATCCGCAAGCTCGAAAATGGAAACGTCTCGACGCTCGCAGGACGAAGATACACAGGCACAACGACACCGAGCATTCGGGACGGCGTTGGGCTCAACGCAGGGTTTCGTAGACTCGACACCATCACATATACTCCCATGGGGATCTTGTACGTCTCAGACGACGACACCATCCGCAAAATCGATCCGACAACCCAAAGAGTCTCAACACTCAACCAAAGATGGATTTCAGGTCTCCAGGACGGCCCCATCAACAACGCGAGATTCCGGGATACAAAGCAAGTACACACAGACACGGCAGGCAACTTGTACGTCGCAGATCAAGGCAATGAGCGTCTCCGCAAGGTCACCTTCAGCGCACCAACAGCTTGCACACAGGATGGAAGCAAGCAAGCCTGCTACGCTGGTCCTACAACTTACAAAGGCATAGGGATCTGCAAGGCAGGACAACAGACATGTGTGTTTGCGACATGGTCGACATGTATAGGTTCAGTGCTTCCTCAGCTTGAGGCGTGTAATGGGCAAGATGACGACTGTGACGGGCAAGTTGACAACAACCCTGTCAACCCACCCAATTGTGCAAACCAACAAGGGGTCTGTGCAGGCAGCCAAAGCGCGGCCTGTACTGGAGGTGCTTGGAAAGTCTGCACAAACGCGGACTACACAAAACACAGCGCAGATTACAAGACAACAGAGAGCTGTGATGAGAAAGATAACAATTGTAACGGACAAGTCGATGAAGGTGCCCCTGGGTGTGTCACAACACTCGCAGGTGGCAATCAGGGCTATGCAGACGGACAAGGCACCGCCGCCCAATTCATCAAACCAATAGCTCTTACAGTCGATGCTTCTGACAATGTATACATCCTCGACAGCAATATCGTCCGCAAGATGGATACAAACTACAAAGTCACCACGATCGCAGGGAGTCTTCTGTTCGGCGACGTCGATGCCACAGGAAAGCAAGCTCGCTTCAATCAACCCGAAAGTCTCACCATAGACAGCGCAGGCAACCTCTACATCGCTGATACACAAAACCACAAGATCCGAAAGGTCACACCAAGTGGAGTCGTGACCACTTTGGCTGGAGGCATCAAAGGTTTTCAGGATGGGACAGGGCCAAGTGCGATGTTCAACACCCCTAGGGGCATCACCATCGACAGCAGTGGCAATCTCTACGTCTCTGACACAGGCAACCGCCGCATCCGAATGATCACACCTGCTGGTGTCGTATCTACCTACGCAGGGACAGGAAACGGCGGAACCAGAAACGACCTCAGGTTACAGATGCTGTTCAGAGAACCCAAAGGCATCAGCATCGATCCTTCTACGACCACACTCTACGTCGCAGACGAAGATGTCGGTATTCGCGTCATTCCTCCAACAGGGAGAAGCGCAACGATCACCCTGATCTTGACTTTGTTCTTTGGCAATCTTGCGAACGTCACATACAACAAAGGCACCCTGTACGTGACCAACAACTCATCGAGAATTTGCGTCTACGACCTTGCAAGCTCGAAGGCGAACTTCGTAGGTTCAGGTAATGGATATCGGAACGGTCAGCTCAGTCGAGCGCTGTTTCGCAACCCAAGTCAGATCGTCATTGGTGCAAAAGGGTTGGGGTACATTGCCGATCGAGATAATGAGCGAATACGTGGCATCACAAAATAAACGAGACTCTTTTGGGCCTTGCATTTACCGAAGATGTTCGCCAAATAGACAAAGAGTACAAAACGCCCTTTCTTATAGACAGGATTTTTGATGGAGAGTTGTGGATGACCACACCCCAATCCAACACATACAACACAAAACTTCATTTTTCGTTCCTTCTTCTGTGTGCTTGTGTCGCTCTTGCATCTTATCTGAGCTGCACACTGCCTATCGAATGCCAGGAAGACACAGACTGTTCAGGCACCACAAAGCGTTGTTTGATCGGCTCGTGCAAGGAGTGCTCGATCAACGAAGACTGCCCCACAGCGCACACGTGTACACTGCAAAATACATGTATCCCCTACGTCTCTGAACCCATCAAGCGACCGGAAAAAACAAAGGATGCCGGCCCCAAAGAGCTTCCCCCTGAACCCACCACAGAGTGCCAACCAAGCGAAGAGAGGCAGTGTTACACAGGCCCCAATGGTAGCGTTGGTGTGGGCTCCTGTCGTGCAGGGAAACAGACCTGCAATAGCCTCGGCTCCTGGGATTTGTGTCTTGGTGAGATCACCCCGATCAAAGAGGTCTGCAATGGCCAGGATGACGATTGTGACGGCCAAGCAGATGAAGACTGCCCGTGCCAAAATGGACAAACACAAGACTGTGGTCAAGATGAAGGGATCTGTCAAAAAGGTACACAAACATGTCGAAATGGTGCGTGGGGCGAATGTACAGGACAAATCACCCCGAAATCAGAAACGTGTAACGGAGAGGATGATGACTGTGACGGAAGTGTCGACGAAGCACTCACCAGAGCTTGTTACACTGGCTCCAAACAAACACGTGGCGTGGGGATCTGTAAAGACGGTGTAGAGACCTGTTCAAAAGGCAAATGGGGAACATGTACCGGACAAACTCTCCCAGCCAAAGAGAATTGCGCAAACAAAACCGATGACGACTGTGATGGCAAAGTCAACGACGGATGTGACGAATGCAACGCCAAAGAGACAAGAGTATGCGGAGCATCTGATGTTGGTGAGTGCCAAAAAGGAACCCAAACCTGCAGCAGTACATCCCCCCGAAAATGGGGGGCTTGTGTAGGAGAAGTCAAAGCCAAGACAGAGGTCTGTGATAACAACAAAGATGATGACTGTGACGGCGAGATCGATGAAAAATGTCCTTGCACTTCGGGGGTCAGTCGACCTTGTGGGACCGGTGTTGGGAGCTGCCAAAAAGGCACCCAATCATGTGACAGTGGTATGTGGGGCTCTTGCACAGGTCAAAAAGGGCCACAAACAGAGACGTGTAATGGAAAAGATGATGATTGTGATGGCATCATAGACAACGCCACAGGTGGTTGCTTGTTTACAATCGCAGGCTCTGGCCAAAACCAACTCAAAGATGGTATCGCCCTCTCCGCAGGCTTATTCAGCCCGTATGGGCTCACCTCTGATGGCAGCAGTATTGTGTACTTCACCGACGATGACACGATCAGGGAGTTCAACCCAATCACGTATAAAGTCAAAACCATCGCCGGAAGTACACAAGCAGGCTTCGCGAATGGGACGGGTTCGACAGCACAATTCAATTATCCAACGGGGATCACACTCTCAAGCGCAGGCGACCTTTATATCGCGGACTTTCGCAATCATCGCATCCGAAAGTCGACCACCGCAGGGGTCGTCACAACCTTTGCAGGCTCAGGAATCCCCACATCCAAAGACGGAAAAGGAACAGCCGCAGGTTTTGCAGCTCCGAAGGACTTGGTTTTTGGCGGCAATGATGATCTCTACGTCGTCGAGATGTCCGCACACAAGATCCGCAAAATTGACGCTTCAGGCAATTCCACAACCTTCGTAGGTGGTACCAAGGGCTCGGCAGACGGGACAGGCACAAACGCAGAGTTCGACACACCACAAGGGATCGCTTATGACGGAAAGGGCCAACTCTACGTAGCAGACGCAGGTAACCTCTCCATCCGCAAGATCGTGATTGCAACCAAAGCGGTCACCACACTCTTCGATGGAAATGGCGCCAATGGTTTCCGTGGACAGCCCTTTCGCCTCGCTCTCCACGGAAACACCATGTATATCACCTGCGACAGTGTCCAACCAGCGACCTCCTCTTTGTACAAGCTCGACATCAACACCAAGCAACTCACGCTGCTGATTGGGACGACAACAGGAGATGCCCAAGGACCGTTGTCACAAGCGAAGCTCAACACCCCAAGAGGAATCATTTGGGCGCTGGGCTATCTGCTCATTGCAGACCGAGGCAATAATGTCCTTCGTGCGCTGACTCCCTGACCTCTCTCCTCCACTCTATTTTTCACACTCCTTTCACAGACCCAACACGTTACCTTTAGATGAATGCGCAAAATACTTGTCATTCGCTCTATTGCTCCGTACTTTACACACACTGGAAGCGAAAAGCCTCAGCAAACCATCTACATCACGTAGTTCCCATGGAACCGGGCGCGACGTGCAAAACAGAGACAGGAATATGCAAGATCAAAACGGATTGATACGGCGACATTTGATACTCTTTCTCATCGTCATCGCAGTGAGCGGCTTGGGATCGTGGGGGGTGTTTACCCTCTTGGGATTTCCATCGGATATCTGCCTTGCGTTTGCGTCCATTGTCGCAGCAGAGTGCTTTCTTTTGAGCGTCCTTGGGACCTGGAGCAGCACACGTGTCAGTGAAAGCATTGCTGAGCTACGTTTCCAAAACGATCGTCTGAAAGCCAGAATGATCTATACAAGCGTCGCATTCATCATAGGTGTACTTGTCTACACCTTTTTTGTGCCGCAGCACTTTTGGTGGTTCGTCCTCAGCACGACAGCGCTTGGCGTCCTCGGTTTTTACACACTCACAACGCTGTTGATCGCGATGCTCTTGCACGCGGAGTTTCAGGGTTCCGTCAAACACGGCTTCTCAGAGACCTCGCTCGGACGTCTCGTCGCCACCATCGTCATCTCCATCGGTATCTTCTGTATGGTTGGAGGCAACTTCCTTGGTGGCATTCACTGGTGGTACTACACCTACGTGACACCACAAGTCCGCAGTAAAGTACTCAAACGCAGCCACTTGCTCAAGTCGATCGAGCTCACCTCTTTGTACGATGGAAGAGGTAAATATGTTGGGCTGTACACAAAGACAGAGAGTGACTGGAGTCGCGCTTACAACGACCCCAAATTGCTCGACTGGAAAGTCACTCAGGCCATCGCTCTGTCAGAGGGACCTGTTGAGAAACCTGCGTGGTGGTGGCGCTACCTCCCAGCAGGATCACGTTTGCAGTGCGAACCCTTCTCCATCGAAGCTTTTTTGCGCATCCCCTACTACTTTATCAAACAACGACGAAAGGTCGGAGGCAGTACACCAGCCCTTCAGGCCGCCAAAAACTTTATGGACTTTGGACTCAAACGTCGTAACAAAGGGTTTCTCTCCACGGTCAGCATGAAACTCTTCGAAGAAATGCCTCGTGCGTATGTGATGTGCCAACTCTTCTCTCCTCGACAGATGATGTCGATCTATCAGGCGACACTGTGGGCAGGACACAAATCAAACTATGGACTCCATCGACTCTCTCTGCACTTCTTCGACAAAGGCAAGCTCTCCACACTCGACTGGAATGAAGCAGCCGTTCTCGCAGCATCTCTGCCGAACCCTTACTCTCTCAACCCGTGGTATTTGGAGAGTTGTCGAGAAGGAAAGTGCTCAAGCAAGCGACGACAGCGTGTCTACAAGGTTTGGCTCAAGCGCATCAACCACCTCAAAAACAGAATGCGTCGAAAAGGCATCAAGGTCCCAAAAGAATTACCTTCGTTCAAAAATGGCCTCAACAAACTACGCGCTATCTCCAACAAGTACAAAGCACACGATACACACCTACGAAACTGGGTCCTTGATGGGCTCTCCGATGAACACAAAAAATGGACAGGTGGTTCACGTGTCTTTGTCACCTATGATCGTGAGCTTAGTGTTGGTAAGTTGAGCAAAAAACCCAAGTCTATCAAAGACGTCCTCAAGTGGAAACCGACTCCCAATGACAAAGGCCTGATCCATATCGTCCGCGAATACGCCAAACTCTACAGGCAAGACATTGAGAACATTCAGATCTCGTACTCGTTGATCGACGCAAGAGATGGCAAAATCGTCTCACAGTACGGTGGTGACAGCAGCTTTGATATGTCTCTGTCTCCTAAGCCTGTAGTGGGTTCAGTCTTTAAAGTCATCACCTCTCTTGTCGGCTCTCATTGGCCTGCTCCCCTACCACTCGTCAACTTCGGGAAGGGATACTCTCGCAAACCAACTTGTGTTGAGAAACCAGAGACGTGCACACAACGCAGACGCTTCCTCTACCACGCTCCCAAAGGCTCCAGCGGCCACTGGGTACGTAATAGCCACAAAATGCCGACATATATGAGCAAAAAACAAGCTCTCGTTGAGTCTGCAAACATCGCATTCACGTATATGTCTTTGCGCTGGACTTGGCTGATCGAGCAAGACGTCTGGAAAAAAGTGCTCAAAGCAGGACTCGTTCAACTCTACCAACTCAAACGTCAGCTCTCCGACGCCGATGTCTCACGCAAAGTCGATGACCTTCTTAACGATCCAAAACGTCTTCGTATCGAGCTGATCCGTCACTTTGGATACCAACGCTACCTGCAAGGTCTGCGCGAGCAAGCGATCTTTGAAGCCGCGAAAGCAGCGACAATCAAACAACTTCTGGCCAACACAGAGGTTGACAAAAAGCAGTTGGCTTTGTTCCTCACCACAGAAGCCAACACAGACCTCAGCACATATGCACCACAAATACAGCAAACATTACTCGCACATAAAGATGCCTATACAAAGAAGTTCCAGGGGCCTCTCTCCTTTGAAGAGTTGACGTGGTCACGGGAGCTACGAATGGAGATGGGGTTGCGCTATATCATCACACTCGCGCAAAAGATCACAGGATTTGACATCAAGAAGAACAACCTCAAACCAGTCCTGACGATGACCCTCGGTGTGAATGACGCCACGACACAACAACTCGCTAGAATCCCTAGCTTTATCGCCGCACAAAAACTGGTCGAGCCCTACTTCATTCGCGCCATTACACGAGACAAAAAGCCCATCTACCTGCACAAATCCGTGCCCCAGGAACCTCCCGTCCCAACCAACGCCATCGAAGACGTCAAACAAGCGATGAGAGGCGTCCTCGAAAAAGGAACCGCGACACAAGCAGGCCGTCTGCTCAAGAAAAAGTACGGAAAAGAGATCCTCGCAGAAGCCGCCGCAAAAACAGGTACCGTACAAAAGACCCGTGGATTAAGTTGTATTGGGTTCTTAGGTCATCGCGCAGGAGCTGTCACGCTCTCCACCCCCAACAACAAACGACTGACAGTCTACCGCCTCAAGCGCTCAATACGTCGTAAAGTTGCGCTCTACGAAAAACGCATTGACTACCACAAAGAGAAGCTTGAGTCGCTCAAAAGTGAGCGTTCACGTCGTCGAAGACGCCAGCTCATCGAACGATACAAACGTAAACTTGAGGCTATTAACAAAACCGTCACAAAGTACGCCAAACTGCGCAAGGAATACTATCAACGAAAAGAGACGATTAAGTCGAATGACTTGCGTGTACGACGCTTCTTCGCGAAGGCCAAGCGACTGTATCGTTCAGCCCGTAAACAACGCTACTGGGCAAGAATCTACCTCTCACGCAGTCGAAAAGCCCGCAAACGCAGCCTCTCCTACAGAAAACTCGTGGAGATCTACAAACAAAAAGACCAGCAAAACAGACTCAATCAACAACGCCTTCGAAAGTATACGTCTCTGTACCGACGTGCAGTCCGACGCACACAAGCACATTATGGCAAATACAGACGCTACTCACAGAGCCGTCTTCGAAATGTCAAACAAGCACGTCAACTTCGACAAAAAGCATACAATTTGCGTGCATCCAACAATCGGCTCAAACGACAACACAGACGACTCTCACGGGCTTTCTTCCGTGGGCATCAGCGATGGTCCCTCTCATCAGGGAAAGCCTGCTTGATCCTCTTCTCTTTGCTTAGCTATTGGAAAGATCATCCACTTCCCACAGCGCCTCCTCTCCATCTCGCGGCGGCTGCTCCAACAACCGAAGAAACCTCTGAGCCAACAACAGAAACAACACCTTCGGAGACAACAAGTGATGACGCCGGCGTCACAGACGAAGCGCTCCCCACTCCACCTGTGATCAAGACCTTCCCAACAGAACCCGAAGAAGTCAAAACACCGGAGGCAACAAAAGCTGACGCAGGTGCACCTGACACGCTCAAGATCATCCAACTCCCAGAAAAAAAACCAGCCCCCATCGTTCCACCCACAAAAGCACCAACCAAACGCACCGAACCTCACGAAGACATCATCAACAGCCTACGCTCCAAAAATGATCTTCGCGACCTCAAGAAAAACAACAGCCTCAAATTGCTACTCAACCCCAGAAAACACCCACCGCTGAAAATCATCCAACCCAAAAAGAAAAAGAAAGACAAAAAATAACGTACAGCTCCGGCGGACGTTGCACCCGCGCAGCGCGCTGGACCGCATTTGAACCCCTGCGGGGTTGGGACTTTACCACTGACAGAGCCCTTCTTACAGAGGCTTCTCTTCGTGGCTGATTTGCTTCATACGCTTGCAATCATATGCCTCAACAAACTCTCCACCCTTCGCCTTCGGCTCTTCCCTCCTCTCAATCCTTTCGAGAAGAGAGACAAACCAACCGATAGATACGAGAGAAACTAGAACTCTGTTCCGGCGGACGTTGCACTTGCGTCCAAAGCAAGCGCCCTGTTCGGGCTTATTTGCTTCGTGCGCTTTGCAACATACGCCTCAACAAACTCACCCCCCTGAGCCTTCGGCTCTTCCCTCCTCTCAAGCCTTTCGAGAGGAGGGACAAACCAACCGATATATATGGGAGATACTAGATTTCTGATCCGGTGGACGTTGCACTTGTGTCTCCGCAAACTCCCCTGACTCCACCAAACAATCCCTTTCTTTCTGGCGGATATAGCAAGCCATATCCTTGTAGCGCTCGGTTACTTTCGATCTTGCAGTGGCTGATTTGCTTCATACGCTTGCAATCATCCACCTCAACAAACTCTCCACCCTGTCGCTTCGCGACTTCCCTCCTCTCAAGCCTTTCGAGAGGAGGGACCAATTACCCGATATATACGGGAGATACTCGAAATCTGATCCGGCGGACGTTGCACTTGTGTCTCCGCAAACTCCCCTGACCATCCTATATCATCCCTCACTTCCAGGCGTATGTCGCAGGCGACATCCTTGGATTCCCTTTTGCTTTGGAGCTTTTAGTGGGTTTTTTGCGTCTTCACTTGCAATCATCCACCTCAACAAACTCTCCACCCTGTCACTTCGTGACATCCCTCCTCTCAAACCTTTCGAGAGGAGGGACAAACCAACCGATAGATACGATGTTTTCGTTTGTATTGCGATATCTCGGTTGATTGGTCCCCCTTCCTCTTCCAGAGGATGGAGAGGAAGGGGGAAGGCCGAAGGCCAGGGGGATGGAGAGGTTTGTAGAAGGGGTCGTTGCAAAGTGGCCTCGCAAATGA
>PCBK01000070.1 GCA_002731275.1 Deltaproteobacteria bacterium
CCCTTGGAACAGATGAACGGCTGAAGTTGCGCTCGAACTCATCTGGTAGCACATCTTTGATTCCCTTTAAAACGGAACTCGGGACTGTTGCTCCTTTATCTTCTGATGGGCGTACTATCGGTTCACATTCCGAAGCATTTGGGATTTGTACAAAATCCGAATCAAAGGCTCCATCATCGCAACTCATCCTCCAGGACTGGTATAAGGTCAACCCATCACACCATTCTATGAAACTTTCTTCGCAGCGTCTATCGTTTTTTTCGTCCCAGAATGGATAGATGTCTCTGTATAAAATGATTTTTCCCATTTTTTTTTCACCTGATTCGGCAAACTTCTTCTTCATGCGTACATTGACCATAGAGAAGCTTACGACGTATTTTCTTGCTTTGTTGTATTCTTTTTTTGTATTCTTTTTTTGTGAGGGGGCGACATACTCGTTCTTTAAAAGATATTCTCCATCCTGTATTTGTGCTTTTTATGCTTGCTTTTTTGGAGGTTCTTATTCTCATTTTTTTGAGGCGTATGTTCACATGTGGTTGAGACTTCTTTATTCTTTTTAGTTCTTGTAGTGCTTTTTTATATAGAAAGCTTGAAGTTGGTAAGCGTCTTGTTACAAATTGTAGGAGCTGGACTGCTCCTTTTGGGCTGACTTCCTGGAGTATCGTTGCGTGATTTATAAACTTTCTTGCTTTTTTACATAGGTACGGATCTTTTATGCAGATATCACTTGGCGGGATTTTTGCAAATGAGATGCTTG
Source organism: Deltaproteobacteria bacterium (assembly GCA_002731275.1). Classification (GTDB taxonomy): domain Bacteria; phylum Myxococcota_C; class UBA6777; order UBA6777; family UBA6777; genus UBA6777. The sequence continues at coordinate 758 of PCBK01000070.1, forward strand.
GAATGAGAAGGGCCACAAAAAGGCTTGTTGTCAGGATGTTGTGTCTCATGGTTGTTTTGCCTCGAATGTTATGTCGGTCTATGACCCTGAATGCTAGCAGTCTGTGCATTTTCTTCCTGAGAGGACGAAGCGTTTGTTTAGTGCCTCTGCGCGTTTTTGGCATCCTCCACATGGTTTGATGCCAACAGCACCGGTCATCTTTTTGATGGCGTCTCCCAATCCCACTTCCTGTTGACCCATGAAAGGTACTTGGATTCTTCTTGGACGGGCTGATTCTGGTTTTCGAGTTCCCATGATGTTGACTCCCTTGTTTGCACTATGATGTTTGCGATGTTCTTGGATGTCAAGAGTTCTCTTTGAAAAAGAACACAAAAACGGATGTTTTCGCGTCCTGTGTTCTTTTTCAAGTAGACAACCCTCTAGTCCAAGAATGGATGGATTGTCTTGGGAATATCCTATCCTCGCCCCACCACAGAGACTTGGAAGGCACCTGTACTTGCGTTCTCTATCAACTCCAACTCCAAAACCGTCCATTTTGAGATCCGGAACCACATGTTTCTCGAAGAATCGTTGTCGTTTAAGACAAAGGCGTTCGATGAAACTGTTGCGTCTGCGATCTCTGCGCTGTGGCCTGTCGGGTAGAAAAGCCTTGCCTTCCAGACAAAGGTTCCGCTATCAAGGGCGCTGATGACCATGTCGTCGATTGTAAAATCATTGTCGAATACAAATTGAATCTTGTCACCTGCGTTGAAAGCACCACTACTTGTTGATGAAGCAAACGTGTACTCTGCTGAGCCACTAAGAACGTTCTTGATCATACGAAAATCAGCCATGATTATTCTCCGTGTGTTTTTTGAGATAACTCCCATCCCACCCTGCGGTAGTACATAGACATACAATATGCATGTGTTTGCACAAGTCGTCTTTTTTTGAGAGCTTTTGTGATCTTGAAATGTGATCTTTTTTGTTGCAAAAACTATATTGCTCGTACCACGTTTTGTCCTTGACAAAACGTGGTACGGTTTTTTACTCTTTCAGGAGATGATAATTACAGAGGCTTTTTCCAAAAGTTTGAGTCTGTTTTTGAGTAGCCATAAAAAAGACTTGTCTTTTTCAAGAGGATCTTGTAAGAATATTTTCAACATTAATCGAATAGTACGGGAGTACATCAAGATGTCAGATGAAAACAAAACAAAGGATGTCGTTGATCAGGATGTTGTGACACTCGAACTTGGAGAGGAAAGTGAAGGTGCAAAAGAGACGTCCAACAAGCGTGGGAAGCTCGAAGAGCAACGTAAAGGAATTAACGCGCTCTTAGAGCAATCGGACAAAGCTCACGCTGTTATCGAAGAATTCCGAGGAGTGCTTCGTAAATCCGATTATAGCGAAGACGAAGAGAAGGAGTTTTTTGTCGCCGATGCTGCAGCAAGAAAAGCCGACCGTGACTATGTAAATACCCTTCGTAAGGGGGAAAAGAGCCTGAATAAGAAAAACAGATCCATCAAGCATGCTATGGATCAAATTCGCAAGGCAAAACGTAGAGGGCGTCCTCTTGTTTCCAAGCGTCCAGAACTCAAAGAAGAGTTTTGTATCGGAAACAAACTCACAAACTCTTTGTCTTCAATCCGCTTTCAAGGACCACTTGTGCTTGCTGCTGTCAAAGAGCACTTTGATGATCTTCCTAAATACACAAAGGATGCGCTTAAAGCGTTCGAAGCCTCCCTCAATACGTTAGAAAGTGATGTCCTCCATCGAAATCGAATGTTGATCCGTATACGCCAACAGCGTGCGCTAAGGGACGAAGCGCTTGAACGTTTGCGCGAAGAACTTTCGGATCTGCGTCTCGCAGCTCAGATCGCAGCTGAAACAGACGAAGGTATTCTTTCCTTCATTTAACAGCTTGAAGTCTGGTACTTTTGACAGCCTAAAGTGATTTGCCCCACAATAGCTCCCTACACACCCCAACTACATACCACATTCCGTTCTTTTTATCTTGTTTTGCTACTTCTTTTTATAAATTAAGTCACTGTAGAACTTTTGCCGAAGCTCAGCAAAACATGGATGAAGCTCAGCAAAACATGGATGAAGCTCAGCAAAACATGGATGAAGCTCAGCAAAACATGGATGAAGCTCAGCAAATCACGGATGAAGCTCAGCAAATCACGGATGAAGCTCAGCAAATCATGGATGAAGCTCAGCAAATCATGGATGAAGCTCAGCAAATCATGGATGAAGCTTGCTCTGTTATTTGGGGAGCTCAAGGCTCCAGCTCCTCCTGTTTAAGCCTCGATACTTTCGTTTTGCCAAGGGGAGCGATATATGAAGAACCCTCTCAGACGGGCTTTGCCCGCCAGCTCCCCCTGTACAACTTTGTTGACAAGGGGAGCGATGCATATCAAACCCTATATTGCGATATAGACGAGCGTTTCGTGTAGATGGCTTGGCTGTTTTTGAGGGCGGGTCTTTAGACCTGCCCATTCCGAACGATGCGAGGCCGTAGGCATCGCGTACGCTATCTATAGGCCCAGGTTTTAACCTGGGTGTATAGCCATTCGTATCCCAACACCCATGCATACATGGATTCATATCCCAATAACCATGCGTATATGATGTTATTCGTATCCTTATGGGGGGATTTTTTCAACAGATGTTTCTGGAGACAAGGGTATGGCTTGGATGATTGGAAGGAGGGATGTGTTTGATTGGTATCACCGGGTTAAAACCCGGTGCTATAGATAGTGTACGCTCGCCTTAACGGCTTCGCATTGATCTGAATGCGGTGGGACTCAAAGTCCCACCTCAACACACAAACACACAAACTCATCACAAAGAGAGCTGATTTCCTTTTAGCATCTCCTGGAACTGTGCCTCTGTTAGAACCGTTACACCCAAGGATTCTGCTTTTGCGAGCTTACTACCTGCTGCTGCACCGGCGATAAGAAAATCTGTCTTCTTAGATACACTCCCCGAAACTTTCCCACCACGCATCAGGATCTGTTGCTTGGCCTGATCACGAGTCATCTCCGTCAACGTCCCCGTCAAGACACATGTCTTCCCATCGAAGAACTCGCGACCTGCCAGATCTTCATTGTCTTCGATCGATTGAGGAGGCGCAGGGTTGAGCCCCAAATCGAGCAAAGCCTGAAGGACTGCCTTGTTCTTCTCCTGTGAAAAGAAATGATGCACTGAGTACGCCACAATCGGCCCAATATCGTTGATCGCTTCAAGCTCAAATGTCGTGGCCTCGTAAAGAGCATCGAGTGAGCGGAACTCGCTGGCGAGGATCTGCGCTGTCCGCTCACCTACATGACGAATCCCCAACCCAAACAAAAAGCGCGCGAGGGTCGTGTCCTTACTCTTGTCCAGGCTGTTCTTCAAATTCACGATCGACTTTTCACCCATACGTTCGAGTGAACGCCAATCATCATCTGTGATCGTGTACAGATCAGGAATGTGCTTGACGATCTCCGCGTCGACCAACTGCTCGATCAACTTTTTGCCCAACCCGTCGATGTTCATCGCCTTACGTGAGACAAAGTGTTGGAGAGCTGCCTTGATCTTGGCTGGACAATCAATCGACGTACAATACGTGTCCGCCTCATCCTTCACACGCTCGGTCTCACCGCCACACACAGGGCAGGCTTCTGGTAAGAGGAACGGGACGGCACCCTCTGGACGCTTCTCCTTGATCGACATGACGACCTCAGGGATCACATCCCCTGCGCGCTGGATGAGCACTGTGTCGCCAATCCTGACGTCCTTTTTGTCGATCTCATCCTGGTTATGAAGGGTCGCACGTGAGACCGTTACACCGCCTACAAGGACAGGTTCGAGGTGAGCGACAGGTGTGAGCTTCCCTGTACGTCCGACTTGTACGTCAATATCCAGGATCTTTGTCGTCTCTTGCTGAGGTGGGAACTTGAACGCAATGGCCCAGCGGGGACTCTTGGAGATCGCGCCGACCTTTTCTTGAAGAGCGTAATCGTTGAGTTTGACGACCATCCCGTCAATCTCGTAGTTGAGGGTGTTGCGTTTGTCGAGGATTTCATCGTAGCGCAGCAGAACCTCTTCGGCACCCTGACACTTTTGGTTAAACGCTGGGATACTAAATCCCCACTCTCGAAGGGACTGCAAGAAGTCCCAGTGCGTGGCAAACTCAACACCTTCCATGTAACCCGGTGCGTAGATGAACGCGGCGAGAGGGCGCTTGGCTGTGTTTTTTGGGTCGAGCTGTTTGAGTGAACCTGCGGTGGCGTTGCGAGGGTTGGCGAAGGGTTTGTCACCATTGTCGAGCAGCTTTCTGTTGAAAGCCTCAAAACCATCTTTGGGCATGTACGCTTCACCACGGACCTCGAAGATCGGAGGGATAGGGCGCTCGCCTTTACGAAGGGACAGTGGGATGGTCTCCAGTGTGCGGAGGTTGCTGGTGATGTCTTCACCGTTGACGCCATCGCCACGTGTGGCACCGACCATGAAGGTGCCTTCTTCGTAGGTGAGGGAGATTGCGATCCCATCGATCTTGGGTTCGACGATGTATTCGAGGATTTCATTTTCGGGCAGGTCGAGTTGTCGTTTGAGCCGCTTGTCAAATTCGATCAATTCTTCTTTATTCATCGCGTTGGCGAGTGAGAGCATGGGTAGGCGGTGTTTGACCTTCTCGAAGTGATCGAGAGGCGGTCCACCTACGCGCTGTGTTGGGCTGTCTGGGCGTGCGAGGCTTGGAAAGAGCAGCTCCAGTTCTTCGAGCTTGCGATGCATTCTGTCGTATTCGGCGTCCGAGATGATGGGAGCATCGAGAACATAGTAACGGTGCGCGTGTTCATTGAGCTCTTCAGTGAGTCTTTCGACTTCTTTTTTGGCTTGTTCGAGATCACTTGCTTGATTTTTGGGTTCCGATACTTCGGTCATCTCAGCTTTCCTTTCGTGACAAATGAGCAGTAGCAAAAATGTGCGTCACACAATGACATAATTGGATGATAGAGTATAGGAGAAGAGGAGACAATACACGCTCACCGAAAGATGGTGAGTCGTGCTTTGCCTGCTGACACCACCGGGACGACGTGCCCACACAATATGAGGAGCAGAAGACAGCATGTTCGCAAGATTACGTGGAAAAGTGGCCAATAAGAGTGTTGATCGGATGATTTTGGATGTGGGAGGAGTGGGGTACGACATCATGATGTCCCTCAACACGTACAACCAGCTTCCAGAGAATGGAGAGGAGGCGACACTTCACATTCACACGCGGATTCGCGAAGATGCCTTTGACCTTGTGGGGTTTGCGGATCTCGAAGAGCGGGAGATGTTTCGTCTCTTGCTCGGCGTCTCGGGGATTGGACCCCGTGTGGCGTTGAATATCCTCAGCGGGTTGAGTCCCGCCGAACTTGTGGACACACTCATGCGCGAAAATCTCGCGAGCCTCACCTCGATCTCGGGGATTGGCAAGCGAACAGCCGAGCGGCTGATCGTAGAGCTTCGAGATAAAGTCAAAGATCTCGAATACGGATTGAACGCACAAGAAGCAGCACAGGCCGATCGGCTCGGAGAGACACTCAAGCAGTTGCAATCTGCGCTCATCAACATGGGCTACAAAGCCGCAACTGTCGAAAAGGTCGCCACGATGCTCAAGCCAGAGGTCGAAGACGGTGTCGAGCTTGGCGAGCTCGTCCGACTCGCGCTGCAAAAGATGATGAAAACTCGATGAGTTCCATGATCCACTCCAACCATAGGTAGCGACATGACAACACACAATATGGAAGAAAACAGTACCTTGAGCACCTCGGCCTCATCGGAGGATCGGGTCCTCGATCGTACCCTGCGTCCGATCTCCTTTGATGATTACATCGGTCAGCAGAAGATGAAGGACAATCTCGCGGTCTTTACAGCCGCCGCCAAACAACGTGATGAAGCACTCGATCACCTGCTGTTGTGTGGGCCTCCAGGGCTTGGCAAGACGTCGATGGCGCGCCTGATCGCGAGCGAACTTGATGTCAACATTCACATCACCAGTGGTCCCGCGCTCGAAAGAAAAGGTGATCTCGCCGGTCTTCTCACCAATCTCCAAGAACGAGACATTCTGTTTATCGACGAGATCCACCGCCTCAACCCCGTCGTCGAAGAGAACCTTTATCCCGCCATGGAAGACTTTGAGTTTGACTACATGGTCGGTGAAGGCGCTCACGCCCGGAACCTCAAGCTGCCATTGCAACCCTTCACGTTGATCGGCGCGACGACGAGAGCTGGTTTGTTGACCTCGCCGCTGCGTGATCGCTTTGGGATCATCAACCGTCTCGACTACTACAACAACGAAGATCTCACACAGATCGTCAAACGAAGCGCAGGTTTGCTTCAGATCGAAGTGACTCCAGAAGGGGCTTCAGAGATCGGTCGACGTGCCAGAGGAACCCCACGTATCGCCAACCGTCTTCTTCGACGTGTGCGTGATTTTGCGCAGATCAAAAATGAAGGCGTGATCGACGCTGATATCGCCGATCACGCGCTCACACGACTCGGTGTTGACAGCCTTGGCCTTGACGATATGAGCCGGAAGCTCCTAATATGTATATTGGATAAGTTCTCCGGAGGCCCCGTTGGTGTCGACAACCTGGCGGCGGCTGTTGGTGAAGATTCCCACACGATCGAGGATGTGTATGAGCCGTATCTGATCCGAGAAGGGCTCTTACAGCGGACACCTCGTGGGAGAATGGTCACCAAACGCGGCCACACACACCTCGAACGGGATATGAAAGAGATCGAGCAACAGAGGTTGTTTTAGCTTCTCAAATGAAGGCAGAAGAAGGAAGCTCGAAGTTCTCGTAAGAGTTTGTTGTTGAAGAAAAAAACTTCGATTGAATGACACGTTTTGACATGCATTGTTTGTACTCTATTTGTGTAAATGACGAAGTAAATTGAAAGGTTCTCTGAGGTTTGACGTCTCTCTTGTTAGGAGCCGTTGGAACCCATTCAAGTGGATGAAACAATGCTGAGTTATCTATTCCCTCTTGCCTACGCTGTGTTGACATGTGCGACACCCTCTTCGACGATCCAATCGAAGAAGGTGAAGGCGTACAAACTCACCTATTATTGGCTCTCTCATCAAAAAACCTTCCCAGGCCGACGTTCTACAAAGTTACTCTACAAAAAGAACAAGCGCACACGTCGCATGTGGGTGACCCCCAAATTTGCCCGCGCGATCAGGATGCAAGGTTCCGCACGTTTGCGTGATGGTCGGATTGTGCAGTTCAAGAAAAAGTGTAGAGGGCTCACGAGCAAACGGTGTCTACGTGTGCGTTTTATCAATCACAAGCGCTATCCAATGGGCGTTGGGGCAGCGGGTGTACCACTCAAACCGATGATCTCCCTGGCCGTCGATCGTCGCCGCTTGCCACTTGGTTCGGTGTTGTACATCCCGGCACTTCGCAAGTGGCTTCGTACACAGGGCATCAAACACGACGGTTGTTTTCGGGCGGATGATGTCGGGGGTGGGATCAAAGGCGCACATCTCGATCTGTTTGTGGGTGACTCTTTGCGATTTCGACGTCTGCCGAGACACACATTGCCCCGAAAAGTACGCATTCACACCCAACATCCTCAGTGCACGGTCATGACCGCCAAACTCTAAACATATCCCCTCACTTCCCTTTGTCTGTCCCCTCCAAAAATACACTCGCCTCTTGATTTTGTTCGTCAAATGGTTTCCCCTTCATGATCGTAATCGAAAAAGATGACCACCCAATCAGAAGATGGAGCCGACGATGTCTTTGAAGGATATCTTGCAGACGATCGAAGAAGACCCCAAACTCAAGTCCGCGATGGATACCTTGCAGCTGAATGAGAAGTCATTTCGCTTGTTGCCGCTCTTTCCCCTCGTCTTTATCGCCTGGTCCGATGGTAAACTCCAACAAGAAGAGATCACCAAGATCCTCGAAGTCGCCGATGAAAATGGGCTGAGTGAAGGGGACGGGACTGGACTCCTCTCCGTTTGGCTCAATCCCGAACAACGTCCCTCTGATGAGTTTTTTACGAGCGGTTTGCGCCTCGTCGCGGGAGTCCTCCAGTACACCGACTTGGGATACAAAGGCAATCTCCTGATGTTGTGTGAAGATGTCGCGGAGGTCGCTGGTTGGGCTGGTCGCAAGACTCTCTCTGAGAAGAAGGCGATTGGTCAGGTCGCCGAGCTGCTCGGGATCGATGGAGAGAAGGGGCTGGAGGTCTTGCTGACCAAGATGGAGCGTGAGCTTGAACCTGAGGAGCTGATCTGGTTGTCTTCCCGTGTGAGCTTTCGCTGGGTCGTGATCAACGGGATCGTCTCCGTTTGTTCGGCGTCGACGATCCTGTTTGGGTTATGGTGGTTGTATCCTACCTTTGTCGTGACCTCCGCGCACATGACGATCTTTACGTTGCTCGGTCTGTTTCTCCCACAGATTGGATTTTTTGTGGGGAGTTTGATCACTGCGCGCCTGTCGCCGGGTGACACTTCACAAGAAGGTGTGATGGGGACGGCCTTTGCGATCGCGCTTGCGATGATGATCGGATTTGGATTTTTGAGCAGCGCGAGTAAAAAGTTCGCAGGCTATCAGGTCTTGCAACCGGAGTTTACGACATTTCCACAATGTACAGGGCTCAAAGCGTCAGGACAATCTTGTGTGCTTGTCACAAAACATCGCGATTCATTTGTCTGTCGCATCTTAAAGAGCGGCGCAGGTGAGCCTTCCAAAGAGCTCGGGACGATCTACAAGGATTGGTATCCATACGGCGCTTGTGAAGAGAAACCTGCTGATCCAGGGCTGTTCTTGGCTGGGACAAAGCAACCACGTAAGTACGCTGTCTCTGTGCGCCCTGAGCGACTGCACTCGAAGGGCTACTATCCTCTGTGTGAAGAGACGACGGACCGCTCGGCTGCGTGTATTCGGGTGTTCAAGAAGCCTGGGACGCAAAATCTGGTGTGTCGTGTTATGAAGGACGCAAAACGACCTGTGAAGGGACAAAAGCTGGGGCAGAAATTTAGCGAATGGTTCCCTGCACCTCATTACTGTCATGCGGTGTATACAAGAGTATACGCGCTTTGGCAAAAGAAAGGTGTGCAGAAGAGTTTTGTCGGATTCTTGCCAAACTGTTCGGATTTATCGCCTTCACAGCAGGAGTGTATTCATCAGACGTCCATCGTGAGGAAGGACACGACAAAGTCGGAGAAGGTGTGTCTTGTTGCGAACCATACGCGACTTGAGCCTCATCAGATTACACCGGAACGGACGCCTTACAAAAACTGGTATCCGCGAAGTGAGTGTCGTGAGCTGTCCTCGACGACACCTATATTGGTGATGTTTTCGGTGTTGGGATTTGCGGTCTTTGCGTTCTTTGCGTCCTGGTTAGGGGGGATCGCGGGAGAGCGTTGGCAGGGAACGATTTAAGAAGGGGTGTCGGGATTTGTCAGGTCTTCCTGAAGGGTTTTTTCTCTCCTGTCCGAAAAAGTATGCTATGATGTGCCGGTGGATGGAGCCACCATCGTTGATGGCCAGGATGCTAGGTGTTGGGGTTCATGTGATCATTGTATGAGGATTCGTTGATGGTCGACTTGGAAATGGAATTGTTGGAAGTCTGTGAGCGTTTGCAAGAGGACGGTCGCCTCTCCAACACAGACTTTCAAAGCGCGCTGGCAGTCCAGCGTGCCGAAGGTGGTGGCATCGATGAGATCCTCGTCGGGATGGGCGTGGTCTCAGAAGAAGTCTTTCAACGCACACTCGCCAAACATCTCAAGTGTCCATTCTGGGACGCCAGCGGCCTTGAACGCCTGACCAAAGAGCACCCAGAGCCCAAACCTTTCCTCGAATCTTCCTTTATTCACCAACACATTATCTTTCCAGTATCTTTGAACAAAGCTGAAGGGTGGATGTACATCATCGTCTCCAGGATGCCTTCACGTTCGTTTTTGGAGACCCTGCAAAAGATGGTGGGGGTCGATGATATCCGCTTTGATGTCTCGACTCGGGCGTTGGTCGCTGCGGCGATCGTGAGAGTCTACGACCGGGCACAGTCTGTCCGGGGGTTTGGTACGGAGAGCATTCCTGCTGGTGACGATATCGCCTGCCCCAAATGTGGTGAACGACAGCCCGGCGAGCTGCTCGTCTGCGATCATTGTGGGGAGCCTCTGCGTGACGAGTTAAAAGAGACGGTCCACCAGCCGGGTACACTTGTGGGTGCCTTTCGGATCGAGCGCTTGATCGCTTGCGGTGGGATGGCTGAGGTCTATCTCGCTACGGATATGAGGAATGATCAAGAGATCGCGCTCAAAATTCTTCAGAGCCAATTGTCTTCCTTGCGCAGCTCCATCCAACGTTTCCAGCGCGAAGCGCGTACACTTCGAGAGCTTAGTCATCCGAGTATTGTGCGCTTTTTGGAGTTTGGTTACCAGGAAGGGATTGGACTCTATATCGCGACTGAGTTCCTCAGAGGACGCGAGTTCCTTGAGCTGCTGCAAGGGGGAGAGCCTATTCCTCTCAGTGAATTGGCTCCATTGGTCGAAGAGATCTGTGACGCGCTCTCTTACGCACACCGTCATGAGGTGATCCACCGCGATCTGAAACCTGATAACATCTTTTTGACAGAAGACATACATGGACAGCCTGGTCCTGCCAAGCTCATCGACTTTGGGATCGCGAAGATTCTTGATGACTCGATGGTCCGCACACAGACAGGGCTTGTGTTGGGGACACCTCGGTATATGTCTCCAGAGCAGGTCGCTGATCAGCGCGTGGATCATCGCGCTGATCTTTACTCCTTCGCTGTCATTTTGTACGAAGCCCTCACCAATCGTTGCCTGTTTGTCGCCGACAGTGGCTACCAAATGATGATGAAGCAGCTCTATTCACCTGCGCCGCTCATCTCCGAGACACGCCCTGACCTGGCTTTCCCTCCCTTGCTCGTACAGCTACTCCAGGACTCCCTCGCGAAGGTGCCTGATGAGAGGCCCCCCACGATGGACGCGTTCAAGGAGCGCTTCCTCGACGCAGTCGAAGAGTGGAACTTTATGTCGCTGGAACTTGGTGAATCGACGATGCTCGACTTTCGCAATCCAAGTCAAGATATGCTCCCACAAGCAGAGATGCCAACGTTCAATGAGCCAGAGGCGCAATTCTCCCGAAAAGCATCCAGCCCAAATGAGACATTTGTCCCACAGCAAGTCACACCTGTCTCACCCGATAATTTTCTCGAACAACCCGAACAAGGCCATGAGGAAGTAAGTGGATTGTTTCGCAATGAGCTCCATGAATCACTTGGCGAAGACATACAACCTCCTCCCGATGAGAGTGCATTTTTGACAGGTCCAACAAGTACTGAGTCACGCGAAGCCGAGTTGTTTCTTCCCCAAGATAGTAGCGAAGCCGTCCCTGGCGTTTTGCCTCCTGGTGAGGAGGGGACGCCACACATTGGTTTCGCTGTACAGGATCATCTCGCTGGTACAGAATTGATGCTCGAAGAAGAACCAATAGACGATGATTTCGAATTTGGGGCGGCGTCTTTTTATCACCACAAAGAGGAACCAAGTCCCGTCGGAAAGAGGGAGTTGAGTGAGCTTGAGCTGCTCGCGATCAACGAACAATTTATGGACATGGAGTTCGAAGGTGGAGGGGGTCCTAAACCCCAGAAACCGAGAAAACCGAAGAAGTCAGCGCCCAAGAATTTGACTTCGCTTGGGGATCTACACGTCGAGGCTCCAAAAAAGGTCCAAAGAAAACCCTCTCTGAAAAAACCTGTGGGGCCTGGGATTAAGCCGATCAGACGTGAGCAAATTGATCTGCCAGTCGTCGAAGGTGCGGTCGCGCTCGATGACGCTGCTCCCGATGATCTTCGCTCGATGGGGGCTGGGTTTCGTGAGCCACAGGTGCGTATGGAGCGCCCGCCGATGAGGCACGCAGAGCCCGAGAGAGATGGACGTCGTGCAGTCTACACGTCACCGAACACGCCGAAAGGAACGTCTGGTTCTTCGACGCATGTGTTGTTGCTCGTGTTGTTTATCATCGTGATGGGAGGTGTGGGATTTGGAGGGTGGTTTTACTACTTTCGGGAACCTCAAAAAGCGACCCCTCATTCAGGAACAGAGCCCCACGTGTACTCCTCGGGAGACGATGATTTTGAGGTTGTGAAGACAGCACCCCGCAAGAAGGCCAAAGCCGGACAAGGCAAGGGAGAAGGGCGTTGGGTCAAACAATATCGCCCCGACTGGGTATGGGATGAGGGCAAGCGAAAGTTTGTGATGATTCGCAAGTGGATGAAGGTGTGGGTTCCGAAGGGACAAGAGGCGCCAAAGATCGATGACAAACCATTGCATAGGAAACCCACTCGACCTCGTCGATGAAGGCGATGAGTGGGGCTCAGGGGGGCGGTGTCGGTGTGGGGAGCGGCATCGTGTAGGTGAATTGTTTTTGCTCACCGTTTCGAACAAACATCCGAAATGTTCTCGCCGTTTTGAGTTGGGGATGCTCAAGTTTGAGTGTGTGCCAGCCTGCGTAGACAGTGTAGGGAGTTTGGCTATTTTTCCCCAAGAATTGACCGTCAAGTGTGACATTGGCCCAAGGTTTGAGCTTGAGTATGAGGGAGCCCTTCTGGATTTTGATGAACTGTTTGTTCAGTTTTCCAGGCGCGAGGTTGAGGTTGAGTGGGATATACACGTACGGGCGCTTGCGTTGTAAGATAAAGCGGTGTTTTCCCGAGGGCAAACGATACCTGACAGGTGTGTATCCGAGCTTGCGTTTGCGGTTGGCCCAGTAAACAGTACAAGGGCAAGGAGGAGAGGAGGCTTCCAGGAGCAGCTTGCTGCCCAAGGAGCGTTTCTTTCGTCCTCCGGGAGGTTGAGGGATGCTTCCTCTTTGACCATTAGGGCGTTTGGCTGCGCTACCATAGGTGATCGAGGTGTCGCTTGTGTCGGGTGGGTCTTTGGGTTTGGAGGGACCTGAAAAGAACCAGTACGCACCACCTATGATCAGGACGAGGAGGACAACAATGGCGATCAGTCCGTAGATGTACTCATCATCATCATCCTCTTCCTCTTGTGCGGGGGGCGTTGGAGCGGTAGGTTGTTGTGGACGCAAGATCTCGGAAGGAGGACGCATCGAAGGCGGAGGCGTTGCCGGACGGGGAATGGAAGGCGGAGGTGTTGGGGTGCGTCTGCTCGCCGGTTGTGCTGAGTTGGTGCCGAGGTATTCTCTGGAGATCTCTTCGAGTTGTCCCATTGAAGAGACTTGCATACTACCGTCTTCACCGATGATTAAGGCTGCAGTAGCTTCTTCTGAGGGGATTCCTGGGCTGGAAGGTTCAGGGGCGTGTTGTGGTGCACCTGCGACTTCGGAGATCGGCAGACACTTTGTCTCGACCTGCCAGGACTCTAGTGGCTCATCAGGGAGAGGTGGGCGAGAGACTGGCATCGCGTTGCGTTCGAACGGTGCTGGTGTGCTCTCCGGGATGGTCCCGAATGGGTTAAAGGGTTCATCCTCTGGTGGATAATGGTCAGCAGGGGGTTGGTAGGATGGTGTTGATGGAGGGAGCTGTCTGGAGTGTGAAGGTTCCTGGTAGAGCGGTGGTTGCTGACCCTCTGTCTCTGTCTCTGTGAAAGGGTGGACTTCATATGGTGAGCCTGCGAAGAGACCACGGATATAGTGTGCGATATGATTGGGACCGACTTCGTAGCCAGCGATTTGTTGGATCGCGAAGTGTAGATCTTGTTCGAGCTCTGCGCCACTTTGGTAGCGTCTGTTGCGGTCCTTTTCGAGCAGACGCATGAGGATATGGTAGAGCGGTTCGGGGATGGTGGGGTTAAAGTGGTAGGGGTCTTGTGGGTGTTGTGTGAGGATGGCTTGTAACATCTGGACATCTCCCTTCGCCTTGAAGGGTTTTTGTCCTGTTAACAGCTCGTACATGACGACGCCAATGGCGAACAGGTCATGTCGCCAGTCGATCATCTCGCCGTTCAAGTACTCAGGCGACATATAGGATACTTTTCCTTTGAGGACGCCTGTTTGAGTGGGAGCTTGCCTTTCGTTTGTGGCGGCTTTGGCGATCCCGAAGTCGAGGACCTTCGCGTTGCCATCGAGGGACACCATGATATTGGGGAGGCTGATATCCCTGTGGATCAGGTTGAGGGCCTGACCGGTGTTATAATCCTTGTAGAAGTGGGCATAATTGAGCCCTGCGGCGGCTTGTGCGAGGATGGTTGCGATGTAGATGGGAGGGATTTGTTGTCCCTTCTCCTCGCTTTGATCGAGGATTTGTCCCAGGTCATATCCTTGCACAAACTCCATCGCGATGTAGTAGCGATGATCTTCTTCGCCCATGTCGTAGATCTTCACGATATGGGGGTGGTTGAGCAGAGCCGCGACACGCGCCTCGTTGAGGAACATGTTTACAAACTCAGCATCATCAGCTCTATGAGGGAGAATACGTTTGATCGCGACTCTGCGAGCGAGTCCCGACGCTCCTGGCTGCTCTGCCAGGAAAATTTCTGCCATGCCACCGACTGCGACACGTCGAATTAACCGATAACGACCCAGCGTTTCCACGCCTTACTCCAGACTACAGGTAAAGGCCACTTCGAGAAAATAGGTACAGTGGCCTAAAAGGGTTGAAGAAGAACATAATGCAACGACTCCAAAGCCTTGTGCAGTTTGTGGTCGATGGAGACGTCGCTAAACAACAAGATGGGGACTTCTTTGGTCCGGGCTGAACGCCCCATCTCAATAAACAATGGTGCCCAATGGTGGAGCGGTTCATTTAAGCGCAAGACCAACAGATGAGGAGGCGCACGGTACAGGTGGTGGACACCTTGTGCGGGATTCTCCTCAGCTTGCACTTTGTATTCCATCCCGCAACAAAAACGCAGCAACAGATCGAGCTGTGGTTGTTCGGATTGCAGACCGATACTCAGGATGTCGGGTTTTTTCTTACGATTTGGGATCAATCGCACGCGCTTTAGCCAACTCATCCACTGTGTTTGGGGCAACGGCATGCTTTGGTAACCTTGCCAACACAGCCGCATATGAGAGGCCTGGGAGTCATTGCTCAACAACTCCAACATGGGCAATCTGGGGAGCGTTGGAGATTCCTCAAAGAGCTCGATCAGGCGAAACTTTGCATCACTCCCTTTGGAGGACGAGAACATCAGTCCAGCAGGGGGTTGAGGGCGGCTGATGAGCAGCTTCAATTCTTGTGTCGAGGGGGCAGGGACGAGATGCAGCTTGAGTGGATGTGTGTCAGGGACGTGTTCGACAGGGAGCGCGTCTTCTTCTTCGAGGTAGACGATCTCCTGCATCCCTGCTGGCGTTGGAGTCGCGACCGTGTGCGTCTTGAGCGGCGCTGGTTGTGGCGGAAAGGAGAAGACTTCAGATGTCCCACCTGTCTCCTCGTCGAGCAGTGAATCAAAGGCGAGCTCCTCTTCTGAGGGAGGATATCGTTTGGGCTCTGAGGGAGGTGAGGCAAACAGTGGAGGAGGCTCTTGGATGCTCGCGTTGGGGAGGGTGGGGGGCTCCTCAAGATGAAGATCATCGATGATCAGGTCGTCGAGTTCATCTTCGGAGACGGCCGTACTTTCCTCTTCGAGGAGCATCCTGGGGTCGACACTTCCATCTTGCTTGGGCAGGGGAGGTGGTGTCAAAGGCGCTGGCGTCAAAGGTTCATGTTTGACGACAGAGAACGCAGGGAGACTGTCCCGTGAGTTGTGCAGTTGTGGCAGATCGTAGCGGGAAGGGGAGCTCTCTCGTCTGGTGGGTGGAGTGCCAAACTCTTCTGTGTGGGCCTTGGCGAAGATCCCTGGTGTGCTGAGCAGGTGTTCGAAGTCTTCTGTGTTTTTGAGGACTTCAACTTCTGCTGTGGGCGTGACATTTGGAAAGGTCACGTGTGAGTCGAAGGGCTGTTGCCATTTGGGTGGAAGTGCGGGGAGACTGGGGAGATCGGGGAGCGCTGTTTTGCGCTCTTGTGGCGGTGTGAAGGAGACTGGCAACTTGATCATCAAGAGCAGACCACCATCGATGATCTCGGCTGAAATCTCTCCACTGTGCAGGAGGACGAGTTCTTTTGTGAGCGCGAGGGCAATCCCTGGTGGATCATCGATATCGGGGTCGAAGTCGGGACGTTGGAAGGGTTGGAAGAGTCTCGCACATTCTTCTTCGGAGATAGGCTCACTGTCGTGTTGGAGGATAAGCTCCATGTGGCCTGGTGTGTGGATACTCTCTCGGCTGATAAAATCGATACTTCCGTTTGTAGGTGTCGCATCAAGGGCGTGCTCAAAGAGCGTGTGGAAGATCTGTTTGAGAGAGCGCTCATCGGCTTCGAGTTGGTGATCTGTAAGGTTGAGTGAGACCTGGAGATTTTTTTGCCGAATGAGGGTGTGGAATAGAATGCGCGTTTCTTCGGCGATAAGTGATAGATCAAGCGTTTCAGGGATGAGATGGACTTGTCCTGCCATACAGCGGCTGTACTCGGTGAGTTGAGCGAGCAGATCGCTGATGTAGCGATTGGAGCGCAGCGCTGAGCGAAGGAAGCGTTTTTGGCGTCCATTGATCGCGCCAAAAGAGGGGTCTTGCAAGCTCTCAAGGTGGTTGAGCAGATTGCGTGAGTTGGGCAACAGTTGGGATGTTGCGTCCATGATGAACTCGAATTGCTTGAGGATATCTTTCTCATTTCTATCGAGTTGTACCTGGAACTGCGAGTGCAGTTTTTGGAAAATTTCGTAGGTTTTGAGCAAGATTTGACGTTGTTCTTCGCCCATCTTGAGGACTTTTTGTGTCAGCTCGCTGTACGTCGTGAGCTGTTGATGCGCTGATTGTGCGAGGGCTGCGTTTTTTTGTGCCTCTTGCGATAACCTTGCGTTCTCCTCTTGAAGTTGGGAGCGCGCGCCGGACAGCTCTTGCTGGTCATTGTTGAGCTCGTCGCGTTGTTTGGCGAGCATATCGCATTCTTGCAGGAGTTGGGAGATCTGCTGTTGTTGGACGTCGACTTTTTCCTGCAATTCCTCTTCGAGGGGGGTGGGGCCTGAAGGAATTTTGAGCTCTTCGATGAGGCGGTTTTGTTCTTCAAGCTCCCGCTCATTTTGGGCTTGTAATTCCTGATAGGCGAGGATTGGTGCGAGGTTATCGGTGATAAGCTGCCCAATCATCAGGTAGTTTTCGTGGAAGAATGAGGGTTGTCGGTGGCAGATATGTAGCGTCCCGATCCACTGGTCTTGGAAGTAAAGGGGGAAGAGCAGGACACTTTGACTTTCGCTGCCCCAAAATTCGTTTCCAAACCATTTTTTGGCTTCAGGGCACTGTTGATCCACATGTTGGATCAGTCGAGCGTGAGCGCAGAAATCTTCGTACATGAAGCGCTCTTCGAGGATCATCATCAACTCTTCAGGGGGCTCACCTTCTTCGAAGAGCCAGTAACGAAGGCTCTCGCCGTCCCCATCAAAAGGGAAGCTCAGGCAGAGATGTTCAAATGAGAAGATCTCTTGCAACAAAGGGGAGAACCGTGGGGAGAGGATCGCCCCTGTTTGGTTCATTTCTGCGAGGATGATGGGAAGTCGTGCGATGTGAGAGACGAGTAAGCTGGCGTCTTCACAGCGTTGGCGTAGAACTTGTGTTGGTATTTTGGCGCTTGAACGGGGCTTTTGAGCTTCTTGGGTCATCTAGCTGGCTCCTGGAACATCAATTCAGGGATTCTCCGAGAACTGATAGAGCTTGTTTTTCTTGGTACGGAGCAGGAGAATGTTTCCTTCATTCCCCCAAACTGCATGTTGTACAAAGACCTTCTCTCCAAACGGGTATGATTTGATTGGGGTGAGGGTCCCTCGTGACATACGGTAGGTCACGAGTTTTGTGGAATGTACGACCAACAAGCGCCTTCCTTTGAGCTTGACACGTACTATATCTTTTGAAGGTACACGAGCACCGGATTTTTTGATGTTTCCGTTGGAGGTCGCGTACAAGATGTCGCCGGTACTTGTGTCGGCAAAGTACCATTTTTTCCCTGTTGGGGTCATGTAGGTTGCGTAGCGAAGCTGAGCAGCGAGGCTTGAAGAGGATTTGCTGCGGGCACGTTTGCGCAGTGTGATCTTGCGGGAGCCTGCCATGAGGGTCCCGTGGATGCTGATTTTTTTACGACTTTGAAGCAGGTGGAGTTTGACGCCGCGTTCCATACGAAACCCTGTCAGGCAGAATTTGGGGACAACACCCAAACTTGACGCGGCCGCTGCGCAGCTTCCAGGGCCTACAAGGATGACGTCTGGGCGCAAAATATAGCCGGGGACTTGGGAGCTACCACATGAGGGATCTTCGTCGTCGGACTTTTTACGTTTTTTCTTGCGGTTAGGGGCTTTGAGTGGATTGCCTACGAGTGGGTAGAGGAGCAACCACCATTGGTGTCCAACTTTGCCACGTAGCGCGAGGTAGCTCGAACCGGCGCCTTGTAGGATCTCCGAGTAGGTCGTTTTCACTGGAGGGGTGATCTTGGCAAATTCGAGTCCGTCGGGATCGGGACGGTCTAGATAGTCTTTGCTTTTGGGTCGAATGACCCCTTCTGCGACGTAGAATTTATTGTTTTCGACGGCGTACAGAGAGCGACAATCGCCGCGTCCTGCGAGTGACACGTTGCGCCAGGGCAGACTTTTCAGTGTATCATCTTTGAAGAGCAGAGGTCTGAGATACTTGGAGTTTTTCTCTTTGTCGAGTCCGAGCATTTTGCGGCGAAGCGCTTCTTCCTCTGCTTTGCTCATGCCTGTCGACGCATCTTTGTCCATGTCACCGAGCCGGCGTTGTGTTGTGGGGGGTTGGTTGGCGATGTAAAGGCCTGTCACCGCGCCACCAAGGATGAGGAAGCCAAGTAGCCAAAACCATGCACCTCCACCACCACCTTCGAGGTTGGCGTCGGCACCCCATGGCTCCATATCCATGTCAAAAGAAGCGGCAGCGTTGGCTTCGGCTGCTGCAAAGGGATCTGCCATGGGAGGCTGCCCTCCCATCCCTTGCTGCATGTTGGGGTCAAATCCCTGCTGCATGTTGGGGTCAAACCCTTGCTGCATGGGCTGCTGATAGCCTTGCTGGACGGGCTGTTGATAGCCCTGTTGCATATTGGGGTCAAATCCCTGCTGCATGGGCGGTTGGTAGCCTTGCTGCATGTTGGGATCAAATCCTTGCTGCATGGGTTGCTGCATAGGCTGCTGATAGCCCTGTTGCAT
Organism: Deltaproteobacteria bacterium; assembly: GCA_002731275.1. GTDB lineage: Bacteria > Myxococcota_C > UBA6777 > UBA6777 > UBA6777 > UBA6777. The sequence continues at coordinate 19,959 of PCBK01000070.1, forward strand.
GGGCTGCTGGTAGCCTTGTTGTGCGGGCTGTTGGTAGCCTTGTTGCATGTTGGGAGCGACCGCTTGCTGGCCACCTTGTACTTGTTGGACGATCAGTTGGAAGGCTTGGTAGGCTTGGCCGTAGAGCTGCTGTGCTTGTAATGCCTGCTCGTAGGCTTGTTGTGCGACATCGGCCTGTCCTGCTTGCTGGGCTTGCAGGTAAGCTTGATGTGCTTGTGTGTACATATGCTGAGCTTGCATGGCCTGTTGGTGAGCGTGCTGATAGGCTTGTTGTTGCTCTGGACTAAATGATGATAAATCCGGAACTTCGTGGCCTGCCATTTGGCCCGTTGGGAGGGCGCCTTGTGCTTGGTGTGGATTGGCTGAGCTATCCCAGTCTGCTGACATGAAATGCCTCCATAAAACCTATCAAATCGCCCTTAAGGCGGGGAAGAAAGTCTCTTTCTATGAACATTACTTCGGCATCATACCAGCAACGCGACAGCTTGACAAGGAACAGAGAGGCCACATCATATTCTTTTTCTTTTTCGCGGAGGGGATCGTTCTCTATGGATTGATTTGTCCCTTCCTTTTTGCTATGCAATGTTGTCTGTTGTGCTAGGCAGCTTGTTGTGGGAGTTTGTTTTTATCCATACCCCATGTGTTTTGTGTCTCAGAGCGTGGACAGTTGATGCGTGATTTGGGGGAGGGATACCCTTCTTTTAAGGTGTTAGGATGAGTCAGGATCGAAAAAAGTTGATACAGGAGCCTTCTCTTTGGGGTGGAGGGACTGTTGAGGAGCTGGTGAATCGCGTCAAGCACGGTGCCAGTCGGATGGTGATTTCCGGTGTGAGGGGAGGAGGACTTGCGTTTCTTGCGGGTCGGATGATCGAGGCGATGCCAGAGCGCGCGTTTGTACTCGTCGCAGCGTCCCATCAGAAGGCATTTCAGTGGTACGAGGAGCTGCTCTTTTACATGGGGGTGAAACATCAAGAGTCATCCTCTCGTGTACTCTACTACCCGGCAGATGAGGTGCTCCCCTACAGCGAGATGTTGCCCGACCGTGGGGCCATGCAGAGTCGCATGGGAGCCTTGTTAAAGCTCCAAGAGAAGCAGCATCCAGTCCTCGTCATGCCTGTTGCAGCGCTTGCTCGTCGTGTGACCCCTGCAAAAGAACTCAGCTCTCGGAGTGATCTGATCGTCATCGGAGAAGAGGAAGATCGCGACATCATGCTCGAAAAGTTGGTCGCGAGTGGTTACCGACGTACACCTGTTGTCGAAGATCGTGGAACATTCTCTGTACGTGGTGGCACCATCGATATCTTTTCGCCACTCTACCGCAATCCTTTGCGGATTGAGTTCGACGATGTGATCGTCGAGTCCATTCGGTTTTTTGATCCCAACACGCAGCGTACCCTCGAAGAAGTCGAAGAGATCCTGATCGGACCTGTCGATGAAATCTTTGTGACCAAGCAGAACCTGCCACAAATACGTAGTCGCCTCGCGACAATTGCCGATGAGTTGGAATTTCCCACGAAGGAATTCAACCAATTGATCGACGATCTCTCTTCTGGAATGCGGCCCTTTGGTTTGCAGGCGTTGATGCCCGGGTTTCACGATGAGTTATGCACACTCTTCGATTATACTCCCCGAGATACAGTGTTTTTCGTCGAAGAGCCTCACGATGTTCACATCGAGCTTCAACAGTATTTTGCCCGGATGCAAGGTGGATACGAGTCGCTTACAAGTGGAGGGGGCTTGGCCTTCTCGCCAGAGCATTTTTTGTTGACGACTGAGGAGCTTGAAGCAGCCCTCAAAAAACAAAGCCGTGTTGAGCACAAGGCAGTGCTCGTCCTAGACGAGGCCAAAGAAGACGAAGAGACTGTTGAAGAGAGCTCTGACGGACCTGCGCTGGAGAAGACAGAGGATGGGAAGATTCGCGTGAAAGCCCAGGTCCGACGTGCGACGTGGGGGAGCGCTGGTGAGTTGGTGCTGCCTTTTGCGACTGATTCGCATATGGCGTTGAAGCAACATCTCCAATCCATCCCCGTCAACCAGGATTTTCGCTTTCAGCCTCTCGTCGATAAGATCCGGGGATGGCGGGATGAGCGCATCCGTGTCGTGATCGTGTGTGGTGCCAAAGGTCAGGCTCTTCGGCTGATCGAGTTGCTCGAATTGTACGATATGAGTTGTCGTTTGTGGGAGGACTCTTTCCACTTTGACATCGAGCGATTTGGGAAGGGTGTCGATGTCGATATCTTTATCGGCCGTATCATGGAAGGCTTTTTGTTCCCGAGAGCATATCTATGTGTGATCTCTGAAGAGGAGATTTTTGGACCAAAAGCCCGACGTCGCAAGTCCAAAAAGAAGAGTCCACTGCACCAGATGGAGCTGCACACGCTCGAAACAGGCGACTTCATCATCCATAAGGAGCATGGTCTCGCGCGTTATGGTGGGCTTCATACGATCACGATTGGCGGCGTCACGAGTGACTTTGTGTTGCTCGAATACAAGGGGAAAGATAAACTCTACTTGCCGGTCACAAGGCTGTCACAGATCGAGCGCTACACAGGTGGTGGCACCCCCTCTATCGATCGGCTCAAGAGCAACTCGTTCGAGAAGAAGAAGGGGAAAGCTCGTAACGCGATTCGGGCGATGGCGGGTGAACTCATTCAGCTCTATGCAGAGCGGAAGGCGCGCGTCCGTGAGCCGTATCCGATCCCCGATGATATGTACGCACAGTTCGAATCCTCATTCCCATTTGTCGAGACGACGGATCAGCTCCAGGCGATCGAGGATATCACCGAGGATATGAAGTCCCATCAGGTGATGGACCGATTGATCTGTGGAGATGTTGGGTATGGTAAAACAGAGGTCGCGATGAGGGCGGCATTTCACGCTGTCTTCAGTGGGAAACAGGTTGGCGTCTTGGTGCCTACCACTGTTCTTGCACAACAACACGGTTTGACCTTTCGCGAACGCTTTGCCGGCTACCCCGTCAAGATCGGTGTGTTGTCTCGTTTTCAGACCAACAAAGAGAAGAAGAAGGTCGCAGAGCAGCTCAAAGAGGGTGCCCTTGATATCGTTGTAGGAACGCATCGATTGCTCTCTCGGGATATCCACTTCAAAGATCTGGGCTTGTTGATTATCGATGAAGAGCATCGTTTTGGTGTCCGCCATAAAGAGCGGATCAAGCAGATGCGAAAAATGCTCGATGTGTTGACGCTTACAGCGACACCTATCCCCAGGACGTTGGAGATGTCGATGATGGGGATACGTGATCTCTCGTTGATCACGACCCCTCCACATGACAGGTTGGCGATTCGGACGACCATCGCTCCCTTTAACGATCAAGTCATTCGCGAGACGGTGATGAGGGAGCTGAACCGAGGTGGTCAGGTGTTCTTTGTCCACAACAGGGTTGAGAGCATCGGTAAACTCAAGATTAAGCTCGAAGCGCTTGTCCCCGAAGCCCGCTGTGTGATTGCACATGGTCAGATGCCGGAGTCAGAGCTTGAGCGCGTCATGCTCGACTTTATCGAAGGTCGTTTTAACCTACTCCTGTGTACTTCAATCGTCGAGTCTGGTTTGGATATCCCCCGCGCCAACACGATGCTCGTCGATCGCGCAGATGCCTTTGGTCTCGCACAGCTTTACCAAATTCGTGGGCGTGTTGGACGCGGAAAGGAGCGGGCATACGCGGTCTTGCTTGTCCCTGCGAACCGCCGTGTAACACCTGAAGCCAAGCAGCGTCTCTCGACCCTTCAGCGTTTTAGTGAGTTGGGGGCGGGGTTTGAGATCGCTCGACAAGACCTTGAGCTGCGAGGGGCTGGGAACATTCTCGGGAAGGAGCAATCTGGCCATGTCCACGCGATTGGGATGGAGTTGTACTTCGAGATGCTCGAAGAGGCGATCAACGAGTTGCAAGGCAAGCCAGTACGTCCCAAAGTGGATCCAGAAGTCAAGCTTGGCCTTGACGCCTACATCCCCGATTCGTTCATTCCTGATATTCAGTTGCGGTTGCAGTGTTACAGACGTCTCTCTTCGGCGGAGACTGTTGAGGAGCTTGATGAGCTTTCAAGTGAGTTCCAGGATCGGTTTGGTCCTGTTCCTCTTGAGGTGGACGCTTTGTTCCAGATGACCGAGATCAAACAGATGTTAATGGCGATCGACGCGACAGCTGGGACGCTCTCTGGGAGCAAGTTTCGTGTCTTCTTTCACCCCGAAGCCCCTTTGGATTTGGACAGACTCATGGTACATGCACAAAAGAAAGATGCTCCTTTCCGTTTGCTGCCGAATCATGGTTTGGAGACGACAGAACCCCTCTCTGGTGGGGAGCTGCAGCTTAAAGATATCCGTCAATTTTTGCGTACATTGCCCGATTTGATCATGAAAAAAGCAGAGGAAACCTCATGAGGCGTCGATACACCAGTCTTTGTTTGTACTTGTTTCTCTTTGTCGTGATGTTCGCGCTCGGTGGTTGTTTAAAGCTTGATAAAAAGCGAGGAAATGTCGCACGTAAGGATATTTTGGCGATTGTTGGAGGGCGGGTCATCACGATCAACGATTTTAAACAGGCGATGCGTTACCAGACGCCGTACTTTCGAAGTCGCTACATTCCACTCTCTCACAAGAAGGTGTTTTTGCGCCAACTCGTTCGTTTTGAGTTGCTGAAGTTGGAAGCCAAACGCCGCAAGCTCGACACACATCCTGTGGTGAAACAGACGGTGACTGAGAGTATGATCAAGCTTTTGTTACGTCGGGTTGTGCAGCGTTTAAAGACATTTCAGGTCAGTGAAAAAGAGATGCGTATGCACTACAAAAAGCATCTTCAGCGCTATCACAAACCAGAACGTCGCCACGTCAGACAGATCGTCATTCGCGTCCCTGATGGCTCGACTCGGCCGTTTTGGTCGACGAAGAGACAGCTCGCATATCAGATCTTTGAGCAAGTCCAACAACACGGCAAGACGCGCAAGGGTTTTGTGCGTATGGTGAACAAGTACTCCGAGGATCAATACAGTCGCAAAAGAGGCGGAGATATTGGTGCTGATAAGCGCTCTGAGCTTGGCGGTAAGTGGGAGCGTACTTTCTCGGACGCAGTGTTCCAAATGAAGAAAGTAGGGGACATCACTGGTCCGATCCTGACCTCTTGGGGATTTCATATCATTCGACTTGAGCGTATCCTTCCTCCTGTCAACAAGACCTTTGCGGATGTGAAAGCAGAGCTTCGCGAGGAGCTTGTGAAACGAAAGCAAAAAGTCCTCTACGACGATTTGATGGCGAAGTTGTACAAAAAACACCCCGTCAAAATGGCCAAAGGTTGGAAAGAGAAGCTCCAAGTGTTTCGCAAGGCTTACGAGAAGGCTAAGAGCGACGCACCTGCAAAGCGTTCGGCTGTGAAGAAGCGCGTCGTTGTGAAGCGAAGCGCGCCGAAGAAGAAACCCACGACACGACGGACACAACCTGCGCACAAGACCTCACGCCCTGCACCCCAGCGCAAAGTCTCGCCTACAACGCGACCTGCGACGAGTCGTCCTGCTTCGGGGCCTGCGTCAAGACCTTTGTGAAATGTGATTTTGAATGTGGTGGGGAGCTTAGAGGGAAGCGTTCTCACGTCCGGTACCGATGAGTGTGTCGAGGTTGTCGACACGATCGACGTTGACACCGAGCTCCAACTCGTGGTTGTCGACCTGGACAATGGCTTTGCGGATGGGGAGGACAAAGCGTCGATCCACACCCAATCCAAGCAAGAAGTTTTGTCGTTCGAGGAGTCGGGCACGTAGCAACTCGTAGTAGACTTGTGAGTCTTCGACGTTGAGTGGATTGAACTTTTGATCGAAGTCGGAGATGATGTGGTTAAATGTACCACTCTCCGGGATTTGTACGCCTGGGAAGTGAGGCCAGGGGATCCATTTGATCTTGTTTCGTGCGAGCATGGGGTAGACGGAGAGGGAAAACTCCTTGGGGACTTTGTGTGTGTTGCCTTTGGCGTTGTTTTCGACGTCGATAAAGAAACCGCCCGTGTTGAGAATGAGCCCACGACACCCAACTCTTTCGAAGAGTTTGGCGAGCGATTCGGCTTCTTGTTGGAGGCCCCACGTGTTGAATGGGTTGGCGCCGGGGACCATCTTGAGCTTGTTCATCTCCTCGATGGGGATGTTTTCGGCGGAAGTGGAGCGACTCGCAAGACACATATACATCGAGACCATGAGCTGTTCATCGTCGATACGCATGAGGGGAGGGAGCGTCTCGTCTTTCATGAGGAGGCTGATGTAGTCAGGCCATGGAGTGTTGAGGTTGTCGTCTGCACCTTCGAGGAGGTGTCGTGCGGTCTGGACACGTCCGTTTCCGTTGAGGACGTCTTGGTGGATCGCGAGCAGTCGGTCATTTTCGTCGTAGCTGACCATTACGTTTTCTGCTGATTGTACGGTTTTAAGGTACTGTGAGCCGGGTGTGTAGTCGTTGGATTTGTTGTAACAGCCATCTTCGAGTCCGACGGTCCCATGTTGTGTGTCGGATGGATCATATAGAATGACGAGCGCGTCGTCATTTCCAATGCGAACGCCTTCACCTAAGTCGGTGTCGAGGTGTTCGTGGTGGGGGTTGTTACCGATGGTGGATTTCCCTGAGCCGGAGAGGCCGATGGTGATGAACGTTGTCTGATCTTCTTTTGGTGTGGCTTCGGGATGATCGGGGTTGTATGTCTTGGTGAAGAGGGTTTTGGAGCTGCCGTGAATGGGCATTCCGAGCTGTGAGTTGATAGCTGCGTCCCAAATCATCGTGAGACACGCTTTTTTGACTTCCCCAAAGTATCGGGCTCCGAGGAGGTACGCGGTGTAGTTCGCGATGTCAAAGATCATCATGATGCGTTTGGGTTCGGGATCACGTGAGAGGGTTTTGGCGTTTCCGGGTTGGACGCGGTGACGCCATGCCTCCCAGACGGGGTTGACCCAGTCGGGGTAGCAGACGAGCCAGAGGTTTGGGATGGACAGCTCAGAGCTCTTTTCGTAGAGGGCTTCTGTTTCGTGGGTGATACGAATGAAGTTGAGATTGAGATCCAGCGCGAGCTTGGCGTACTTTCGTGGGACGACAAAGTGGATCTTTCCCATAAAGTCGGTGTTTTTCCCGAAGTACACGTTGGTGTGGATAAGATCGTTTTGCATCATTTGGAAGTTGACCTCGCGGGTCAAGCGCTCTGTACGATCTTTGATGTCGAGGAGTTCTGGGTGTTTTTGGCACTCAGCAGGTTGAGGGACGATCATCCGTGCCCAAGCGGAGCGTGCAGTGTCCTGTCCTGTGTAACTGACGAGCAATCTCCCTTGTTCTTTGGAGAGACCTGCGGCTTTGGGATCGGCCATGGGGACGTCTGTAACGATCGTGGTGGGTTGCTCTGCAGCCCATCCATAAATTTCTTCCATGGAGGGGTTGTGAAAGACTCTTTTAGAGCAGCTCAATGTGATGGCTGATGCGCGGATATGACTGATCTCGTCTTTGGCTGTCTGGGGACAAATCCGGCTTTTGGTGCTCATCCCTTTCTCCTCTTTATGGGTTGTCTTCGTCCTGTTCGGGACTTATCTTGCAACAAAGGTGATTGTTTGAACGCGAACGCTGCGTTTGTTTGTTCCCCTAACCGACGAGAGGGTTGACGAAATGATATTCAAGAGCAGCGCTCATTCATCATTTGTCATGCATTGTCCGCATCTTGCGGTGCCCTTCTATGGGGGCATGCTTAGCGCTTATACCATACTCCTGTTATTCTGTCGCACTTGCTTCCCTGTGACTTCTCGTGAGTTGTTGAAAAAACAGTACAATTTTTTGTTTACCGGGCACGGGTTTGGTAACCTTGTAGGCTCTTTTCGGAGCCTGTATCATCTCGTGGTACGGTGTGTTTGTGTGCCACCTGACCTACACGCACAACGTGCAGTTGGATGTATATGCCAGAGGATGAAACTCGTTGAAAGGGCACAGGCTACGCGTTTGGGATGGATGGATGGATGATGTTGAATTCAAATGTGCTTGCTTTATGGTTGATTACACTTTTAGGGGGAGCCGCTCCTGAACAAGCGGCGATCAAGTCGTTTCGCCAACAAGAGCTCTCAAAAGCCGCGCTCCTTGTCTCTCTTGCACAAGGACGAAAGAGAAAGCGCCGAGAGCGTTGGTCTCGGTGGAACGATGAACAGGTCCGATTGCTATACTTTGGTGGGCGTATCGCGATGTTGAGAAAGCGCCCACGAGAAGCAGCCTCACTCTTCGAACAGGCCGCCAAAAAACCTACATTTTACCCCAAGTTTATTTACACGCACTGGATCGATGCGTTGATCGCTTCCAAGCAGTGGGACAAAGCGGTCAAAACGGCAGAGAAAGCGAAGACCGAGTACGGGGGGCGTTTATTTCGTCGTGAGATGAGGCGAAAGATCGGAGAAGCCCTCCGTAAGGGGAAAAAATGGTCTGCACTCGCAGAGCACTGGCGCAAACTACTTTGGTATCCCAACCCCTACGGTGGACGCCGTCGTGTTATGTGGAAGATGACATACGCATACCTGAAAGCCAACGACATCAAAAACGCCGCGCGTCATCTTCGCAAGTTCGAGCTCGACTATCCACTCGGTTGGGAGGCAAAGCGCGCAAAACAGCACCTGACTCGATGGGCCAAAGCGGGAAAGACAAAGTACAAGCCCTTCACAGCGAATGAGACACTGCACCGTTACTACAGGATGTCCGTCATCTATCCAACCAAGGGAATCGCGATCTTGAAAGATGCTCTTCAGAAGATCCGCGCCTCCAAGGACAAAGATCTCGAAGAGTACTTGATGTTGCTCTATGCAAAAGCCTTGATGAGAAAGAGAAGGTATAAGCAAGCCCTTCCTGTTTGGAGAGCGCTCAAGAAAAAAACAGGCTCTCTCAAGATGGCGCGTCGTGCGATCAAAGGGATGACGACATCGTTGATCGAGCTTGCCCAATTCAAAGAGGCACATAAGATCCTGCACAAATTCGCCGAGGAGTTTCCCGAGACCAAGCTCGCGGAACGAGCCTCTCGATATTCCGCGTGGTTAGCGATGCGTCTGCAGCGCTATGAGGACGCACGTAAACACTTTCGCGATTACCAGGCGATCTATCCATACTCACACTTTACCAAGGGGATGGACTGGTATATCCCGTGGACACTCTTTCGTCAGGGAGAGTACCGAAAGGCCATTCGGGCCTTTAAGAAGTGGGGACGCAAACGACCGAGCTATAAACGGATGAGAAAGGTCCGCTTTTGGAGCGCGAGAGCTTACGAGAGGATGGGGAAGTGGGAGCGCGCCAAGCGTCTCTACGTACGTATCTCCAAAGGCAAACCGTTTAGCTACTACGGTATCCTCTCGCAATATCGTCTCTACCTGCTCGAAGCACGCCTGAAGATCCTCGCGCGGCCTCCGACCTGCGCACACAGGAAGTCCAAAAAACACAAGCGACTCTCCTTGCGTGTTTCGAGGATGCTCAAACACCACAAAGGGAAACGTCAGAAAAAACCTCTATGGACACCTGTCCTCGACAAGCGCTTGTTTGGCGTCTCCAATCTATTTGGGTACAACAAAGCGTTTATGTCCAAAAGAGCCCTGAAGCTCAGAAAACAACAGGTCACAACGGCCAAAGCGCTGCTCACGAATGTCTCTTTTCCGAAGGCACCAGCTTTTTGTCGTCGTTCTCCTGGGAGTCGGAGCTGTCGTTACTTGAGAAAGGCCACACTCTTCGAACGTCTTGGCTTCCAAAAGGACGCCATTCAGCAGTTGTACGGTGCGCGCTGGTTGCTGCGACACCACCAAGATGAACTCTTGCAGTCTGTTCGTTGGTTGCTCTCAGTGGGAGGGTTTCACGAGGCGCTACGACTATCTTTTTATCTCAAGCGTCGCATTACTCGCAAGCGCCTCAAGCTCGATTTTATGCAAGTGCTTCGACTTCATTATCCACAGGCGTATCGCAGCTTGCTCTTCCAGAACAGTCGACGCTATGGTGTTCCTTTTGCATTTGCTTGGTCGATTATGCGGACAGAGAGCCATTTTCGGAAGCGAGCGACTTCTTGGGTGGGTGCACGTGGGCTGATGCAGATCATGCCCTCTACAGGCCGAAAGATCGCTCGTCGGATTGGCATGCGTCCTTTTCATTCGGGGATGCTGTACACGCCCAAAGTCAATGTTCGGATGGGATGTTGGTATCTCGGTGAGCTGCTCAAAAAGTTTGAGGGGAATGTCATGTTGGCGGCTGCGAGCTATAACGCCGGTCCACATAGGGTCGCTGCTTGGTTGACCTTTCAACAAGATCTAGACGCCGACGAATTTGTCGAAGAGATCCCTTTTCGGGAGACCAGACGCTACGTCAAAAAGGTCTTTCGTACCTATATTCTGTACAACTTCCTCTACCTTCAGAAGTTGCCTCCTCCTCCTTACACTGTCGCGGTCAGGGTCGGACAAAACATCAATTTTTGATATGTGAGACGTTTACAGATGTGTCTGCTGCATGGGTACAGGGGGGGTCAATAAGGAAGGCCGCTCAACTGCGTCTGCGAGTGTGTGTGTTTGTCCCCAATTCCAGAAGCACTCTCTTAACTCCATCCATGTATCGTGCATAAGGCATGGGTTGTCTGTATCACATTCATGTTTTCCAAAAACACAAGGGAACGCGACTAGATCATGATCGATCGCCTCCAACACTTCGAAGAGTGTGATGTCGTGAGGGGGGCGTGAGAGTCGAAACCCACCATTATGTCCTTTTTGTGCTTTGACCAGCTTGGCTTTACCCAAACGACACATGATCTTTTGTAAATAAGATGTGGGGACACCTGACCACTCTGAGAGTGAACGTGAACGTTGATATCCCTTGCCGTCATGTGCTGCCAAGGTGCTCATCGCGCGTAATGCATAAATTGCTGTCTGATTAAAGACCATTTTCGGGCTCCTTTACTCTATTCTTCTGTTTATCTCCACCGCTTCTTCCTTTCCACTTTACATAGAGACTTCAGCTTATCCTTTCGATGCAATTCATCACCTGCTCCACCTTCATCCCGAGAAGGGTGTTCGTTTGAGGCTCCATGTACCGCGAGGATATTCTTTATGTAGACAATTGCGCTTTTGATGCAAAATGTGTAATATCACCCGAACACTCGTTTCCATTGGTGAAAACGCAAACATACCTCTCAAGGTGGATGGAATGAAGAGATACGTCATGGCATGTATACAACAGAAACTTCTTTTTCGCGTTTTGTGTCTTGTTTTCTGTATGTTTTTTACATCAGCGTCGGCTTGGAGCTGGCATCCTTTGCGGATTGGTGGGGCGTCTTGTAAAAGGGATGGATTTCGCTGTGACACAACGATCGGGAATGCTGGCGGTGGGGGCGCGTGTTGTGACCCACAAAGTCCATCGATCGGCACATGTGAAGTGCAAAATGTGTGTCAGGGAGGGTATGCTAAAAAGTGGGCGAATCTTCCGATGCGGTGGAGTTTAAATGTCAATGGCATGGCTGGTCAGGCTGGCTACACAGGACTCTCGACATCCCAGATTGAGACCGCAGTCAAGACCTCATTTGATGTGTGGACCAAGCCCTCATGTACTGGGTTTCAGCACCAGTACAGCGGGCAGACGACCTCACCTCCATCGATCAGTGACAACAAGACGATCTTGTACTTCCCTTCTGATTCGCAGTGGGCGCAGCTTGGTGGGGGGCCGTATACATTGGCCTATGCACTGCCAGCGTCAGATAACCAGGGAAATATGTTTGATGCGGATATTGTCTTCAATCCGCGACCAGGGGGGGCTTCTGGTTGGGGGATTCATCCAAATGTCCAGAGCAACCAACAGGACTTTATCGCGACCGCAGCCCACGAGATCGGTCACTCCATGGGATTTGGTCACACCGCCCCCAAAAATACCTTGATGTATTACGCGGCGTTGGGGAATGGACCTTCGTTTAATCTCCAGCTACCTCAAGATGAGATCAACGCTGTATGTACGACATATCCTCCCACTAAATGTACGAGCAATTCGCAATGTGGTGTGTGCAAAAAGTGCGACGGCAACGGAAAGTGTGTGGATGATTTTCCAACACGAAACAGCAAGGCTTGCCTTGGTTGCCAGACCGACGCTGATTGTGCAGGAGGCAGTTGTCTTGCGCCGAATGGTCGGTATCGCTGTTTCCAGGCGTGCACGTCGTCGAGCTGTTGTCCGCAAGGGTACAAGTGCGCCAATTTTTCGGGCAAGTCGATCTGTGTTCCTGACAAAAATGTATGTCCAACAGTGACGTGTTCGGCGAATACTCAGTGTGGTAAGGGTGAGACTTGTACGGGTGGACAGTGTGTGAAGTCATGTTCTCAAAACAGTGAATGTCAACCCGGATCGTTATGTCAGGCAGGCGTTTGTAAGCAGGTTCCGGCAGGAGGGATTGGAGATTCGTGTGCCAACGGAGTGACCTGTCAAAGTGGTTTGCAGTGTTACACTACTTCAAAAGGGTCCGTATGTTCGAGAGTTTGTGGTACAGGATCTTCGACGACCGGGCCCGGAACACCAGGCTCTCTTTGTCGCTCTGGCGCTTGTGATTCAGGTGCGACCTGTAAAACGTTGATCAGTGATCAAGTCTGTGTGTATTCGTGTGGTCCTCAGTATGACTGTTCGCAGTACGGTGGGACGTGCTACATCATCGATAACCAGAGCTCTTGTAGTTGCAAGTATGACTCCGATTGCAAAAACGGCGCAAAGTGTAACAAGTCCGCGATGGGGAGTATCTTGAATATCGGTACGTGTGTCACACAGCAGGCGGCACCATGTCCGAGTGGGACGACCTGTCAGGATCCTGGTACTGGGACGAAGATCTGTATCAGCTCTGCGCCGGCACCTGTCTGTGGTGATGGCACCTGCAATGGTACGGAGAATTGTGGGACGTGTGCAAAAGACTGTTCATGCCCAAGTGGTCAATCCTGTCAGTCGAACACCTGCCAAGCAACGAGCACCTGCGGCAATGGGACATGTGATGGTACGGAGAATTGTGGGACATGTGCGAAGGATTGTCCATGTCCGGGTACACAAACCTGTCAGGCCAATGTCTGCAAAGCTCCTCCCAACACCTGTGGCAATGGTACATGTGATGGCACGGAGAATTGCGGCACGTGTGTGAAAGATTGTCCTTGTCCAAGTGGTCAAGCTTGCCAATCGAATGTCTGTAAGACTGTTGATCTGTGTGGAAATGGACAGTGTGACGCAGCCGAGAATTGCGGCACGTGTGCGAAGGATTGTCCATGTCCAGGCACACAAACTTGTCAGGCCAACACTTGCAAAGCCCCACCGACGACATGTGGGAATGGAAAGTGCGACGCGACAGAGGATTGTGGAGCGTGTCCTCAAGATTGTGCTTGTGAGACTGGGAAGGCCTGTCAATCAGGAAAGTGTGTCGAAGGAGAGCGGTGTGGGGATGGGACTTGTGGGGCTTCTGAGAACTGTGCGAATTGCATTGAGGATTGTCCTTGCAATGCAGGTCAACGTTGCTTCAACAAAACGTGTCAGATCGATCCGAACTTTGAAGGCTCCCAACCAGATGCAGGCTCCCCGTCCAACGCTGGAAAACCCGGTGGACCCTGTCTACCTGGAAACAAATGTACAGAAGGGTATTGTGCAGAGCTCGACGGGAAAGTGCTCTGTGTGGGGGGCGGAGATGATAAAATCCGTCCTGCTGGCTTTGGTTGTACTTGTTCGGTGAGTGGGGATGCACCACAGTGGCCTATTGAAGGCCTCTTCTTTTTGGTGTTGTTACTTGGGTTGCGGAGTCTTCGGAAGCAAGATTTGTAAGAAGGGGCGTGCTTTTGCACCATTTGTCGAGGACTTAGGGGACATTTCTCTATCGTTTTCTGAAATCCAGATCAGATATCAGTCACGCTCAAGAATGTCGAAGTGGCAGGTCTTTTCGCGGAATTGAGTGGAGTCGTTGTTAAAACGCCAGCGATACAGAGGCTCAAAGCTCTGGAAGGCAGGACCTTTCGGGAAGTTTGTCCGAATGGGGGGGTGTGTTCTAACGTTGATGTCTTGCTCCGATGTGATCACTGTGGGGCAGGATGTCCCGTTGTGTCCTGTGACACAGAACGAGTTACCACTACAATCCACACAAACAGGAAGCGCGCTCGCACAACCCAGGTTGGGGCCTGCACTCAGTGGTCCAAGAGACATCAAGAGGTTGATGTTGTAGGTACACTGGTTGCTTGTGTTGCGGTAGTTGTCGAACTTCAATTTGACCTTGAAGGAGTAGGCGGCGCCTGTTTTGCGGACAGGTAACGTTCCGATGCCAGGAGTCAGTGAGAAGTTGCTGTCTGTACATTGACCCACTTTGTAGCTGACGGGGATGAAGGCTTGCTGTCCAAAGGCGTCTTGTACTTCGACGAGGAATCCATAGATACCGGGTTTGTTTGCGTTTGTTGGTGTCCCTGTGAGTGTACAGCCTGAGGTCTGGATATTCCGTGAATCCGTTCCAAAGCTGATCCCACGTGGGAGAGTTCCTCGTCCAGCACCGGCGCTGAGACCACAGCTATAAGGTGGTTTTCCGCCCTTGATGGTGGTGTTAAGTTCTACGGCTTTTTTGCCATTGCTACCATCGAGGAATGGATTGACGAGGGATTCGAGTTTGGGCCAGATCTTGATGGGGACTTTTACTTGGTTGGTACACTTACCAATTGTGATCTCAACTGTTGCGTTGAATGTCCCTGCGCTTGGTGCTGTTGCGTCGACGCGTGCTTCTGTGTCCGAGACGCGCGTGACTTTTGTCCAGGTGGGGCCATTACCGAGTGTCCACTTGGCACCTGTTGGCAACGCACCTGTGGGGATTTGCAAGGTAAAGGAGAAGGGAATGCCTTCGACACCTTCAGCAGAACCTGTCAGGCTGAGGTTGAGTTTGGGGCAGGAGACGCACTGTTGATTGACACAGATATCTGTGCCTGTGCAATCTTCGTGTTTGCGACATGTTCCTGTGAAGCAGCGTTTGGTCGTCGTGTCACAGAGTTTGCCAGTGCCACACTCTGCGTCTGTAGCGCAGTCTGTACATTTGTTGGATTTACAAACGGTACCATTTGCGCAGTGGGTGTTATCGACACACTCATGACAGAGCTTGTTACCTGGATCGCAGTGTTTGCCGTTGGGGCAATCTGCGTCTGTTGCACAATCCGAACAGGTGTTGTTTTTACAAACTTTTCCACCTGAACATTGTGTGCTGTCGACACATTCAACGCAGGTCGCGGTGTTGGTGTCACAGACTTTACCTGCTGCACACTCGGAGTCTTTGCGGCATCCATCGCGGCATACTTTCTTGGTATCGTCACAGATAAGTGGTTTCGTGCAGTCTGTGTCCTTGGAGCAGGCGACACATTTGTTTTGGCGACAGATCTGTCCGCCGGGGCAGTTTTCGTTTTTGAGACACTCATAGCAGGTGGAGTCTGTTGTATCGCAGAATTTGCCGTTGGGGCAGTCGCCGTCCGCTTTGCAACCTTTGCGGCAGCGTTTGCTGCCTGGATCACAGACGAGCGCAGCGTCATTACAGTCGGCATCGTCGGAGCAATCTGTACACTTATTGTCTTTACAGACTTTTCCATCCTGACAATCGCCGTTGTCACGACAACCACTGATACAGAGTTGGTTTTTGCAGACAGTTCCTTTGGGGCACTCTTCGGTTTTTTGGCAGCCTACGCACTTGCTCTCTTTACAGAGTTGTCCGGTGGGGCAGTCCGCGCGGTCGAGACAACCTTTACAAACTTTCTCGTTGGTATCACATTTTTGGTTGTTGGCGCAGTCTGAATCGTTGATACAGCCAGCTCTACAGCGTTTTGTGCTGTTGTCACAGACCTGTCCTTTTTCACAGTCCGTGTCGACTGAACAGTCAGCACATTTGTTGTCTTTGCAGACCTGCCCGTCTTTGCAAGCGCTGTTGTCTTTGCAGTCACCGACCTTGCACTTGCCGCTGACACAGACCGAGCCGCTGTCACACTGTTCGTCTTTTTCGCAGTCAGCACATTTGAGGTCGATACAGGCTTGGCCATTTGAACAAGCGCTGTTGTCTTTGCACTCACCTTTTTTACAGGCACCTTCGACACAAAGCTCACCTTGACCACATTCGCCATCGCTACATGCAGAGCATTTGAAGTCCTTGCAGAGCTTCCCGTCAGGACAGGAGGTGTCATTTGGTCCGGTACAATCACCTTCTTTACACTGACCACTCACACAGACTTTGCCAGCACCACATTCGAGGTTTTTCTCACACGGGACGCATTTGCTCTCTTTGCAAACTTTTCCGTCTTTACAGGTTGTGTTGTCCGTACAACCGTCGGATTTACATACGCCATCTTGGCATAGACCGCCTGTGGGACAATCTGCATCATTTTTGCAGCCTCCGGCGCAAGCGCCGTCCTTGCAAAACTCGCCATCTTTACATTGATCGTTTGAAGTACATGTACCGTTACCGACAGCTGGACCGCCGCAGCCGGGCGTAAATGCGATCGCCCACAGTCCAACCAGCAAGATCGCTGGAAATATACGTCTCATGAATTTGCCTCTTTACACATGTAGGGTCGAAAAAAACGAAGATCCTATCTATACGATTCCAAATAGAGAATGATGGTCTCACTTTTCATTTCAATCCCCTACTATATACGAAGATCCCACGTAAACTCAATGGGAATTCGTGCTCTTTACGGGAAGATTCAATGGACTTGAGAGGGGCTTTGTGCGTAGTTTGTGCGGAAGAGTGGAGAGCTTCTACGTTTTGCAGGTGATGCTCAGTCCCTTTCGAGGATGTCAAAGTGGCAGGTTTTGGATTTATTGAGGGTGTAAGAGTATGTCGGTTCGAGGGTGACAAATGCGGGGCCTTTTGTTCGGCCTGAGCGGATGGGCGCATGTTGACGAATCCGAATGAACTGCTTGGCGCTCGCTGTGACCGGGCATCCACTCGGTGATGTGACGCATGTGGTCTCCGCTGCGTTGCAATTCACACAGACAGGGTCACTCGCTGTACAGCTCAGATTCTGGGCACCACTGAGACCGTTAAGTGAGAGGAGGAGGTTGATGCTGTGGTAGCACTGGTTTTGTCCATTGACCTGTCTGATGTAGCGATCGAGGTCTTTGATGTTGACTTCAAAGTTGTACGCGGCTCCCGTCTTTCTCACGGGGATGGTGTCCACTGACGGAGTGATCGAGAACACACTGTCATTGCAGGATAAGTGTTTGTATCCTACAGGGATCTCGACTTGCTGGAAGAAGGCATCCCTCACCACCATGATAAATCCATAGCTGCCGGGTTTATTGGCGTTACTTGGGACCCCTGAGAGGGTACACCCTGACTGTTGAATGTTGACGTTATCACCAGAGTTGAGTTGGACACCGGCGGGGATCGTACCTCGTCCATTTCCATTGAGGAATGCACAGCTGTAAGGGGGTTTTCCGCCTTTGATCGTCTGGTTGAGATCGACGACTTTGAGACCATTTTTGCCGGTCAAGTACGTCGTGACGAGTGATTCAAGAAGAGGGTAGATCTTGATGGTGTATGTTTTCTCATGTTTGCAATTCCCAACACTCACCTCAACAGTGACCTGATAGGAACCTGTATTTGGTGGGATCCCACCAAGCTGAATGGCGTTGTCGTTGACTTTTGTCAGCGTCACCCAGCTCGGTGTACCTGTTTTCAAACGCCATGATGTGGGGGGGGGGAGGGCGTTTGAGGGGCTGTAGTAGATGAACTCATTGATGGCCTGTCCGACATAACCATCCATTCCAGTTGTGGTGCCGAATGTGATAGATGGACACCCACTGCACAGGTTTTGGATACAGACTTGTGTTCCTGTACAGTCTGTGTGTTGGCGGCAGTTTCCGGCAAAGCAGAGACCTGTGTTGGTGTTACAGAGGCTGTTGGTGCCACACTCTGTGTCGTTGGTGCAATTGGCGCAGACGTTGCTTTTACAAACGCGGTTGATGCAATCGCTGTTATTGCGACAATTGCCGTTGACACAGCTACCGGAGACGCACAGTTGTCCAGTCGCACATTGAAGATCAATGACGCAATTTGAACAGGTGTTGTTGATGCAGATTTTTCCGCCCTTACAATCGTTTGTTGTGCGGCAATCTCCTACACGACAAGCGCCGTTGAGGCAGATTTTTCCAGCACCACAGTCAGGGTCATTTTTACAATTGGTACACTTGTTACTCTGACATATTTGTCCGCTCAAGCAGTCATTTGCGCTCAAGCAACCTTTACATTGTAAGTCGCCAGGATCGCACTTTTGTCCGGCCTGACAGTCCCGATCTTGACGACAGCCTGGTTGGCATCGGTTTTGTTTGCAGATGTTCCCTGTGGTGCACTGTGTGTCTTGGCTACAGGGGGAGCAGACATTGCTGAGGCAGACCTGACCATTACTGCATTCTGAAGACGCGCGACAATCGCCTGTTTTACAAAGTGTCCCGAGGCAAAGTTCTGTGGACGCGCAGTCTGTGTCTTTGCGACAACCTGTACGGCAGCGTGAGGTGTTGGCGTCGCAGATTTCGCCTTGTTTACACTGACTGTCTTTGCGACAACCTGTACGGCACAATGAGTTGTTTGCATCACAGATTTGATCGGCTGCATTGCACTCGAGGTCATCTTTGCAGTTGACACACGCAAATTGGCGGCAGACCTTGCCGTTTTGGCAGTGTGTGTTGTCGAGGCAGGCACGACACAGGAAGGTTTTGCTTTCACAGTATTGTCCTGTCGGACACTCAGCGTCTTTACGACAACCTGCGCGGCATCGTTTGGTCGAAGCGTCGCAGACTTGGCCTTTGAGACATTCGCTGTCTTTGAGGCAGTCGAGGCATGTCTCGTTGCGACAGACCTTTCCACTCGAACAATGAGCTGTCTCTGTACACTCCTTGCAGAGGGCTGCTTTTGTATCGCAGACCTGATTTGTTTTACATTCGAGATCTCGGCGGCAGCCTGCGCGACAGAGGGATGTGCTCGCGTCGCAGATTTGACCAGAGGGACACTCGTTATCCTGAGTACAACCGGAGCAGGTGTTGTTTTTGCAGAGTTTTCCTGTTGGGCAGTCCTTTCCTTCGAGACAATCACCTGCCTTACAGAGCTGGCTGACACAGACCGATCCTGACGGACAGTCGCTATTTTTGTTGCAGTTGGTGCAGCGGCTTTGGACACAGATCAAGCCGTAGGTGCAATCGGTATGTTTGACGCACCCTTTGCATAGTTTTTCGGTCGGGTCGCATTTTTGGTTGTTGCTACAGTCAGCGTCTTTTCGACAACCACTACGACAGATGTTGCCTTCGCAGATCTGGCCATTTCCACATTCGCTATCTTGCGCACATGGGGTACAGTTGTTGTCTTTGCAGATCTCGCCACCTTTGCATTCGCTGGTGTCCCTGCAGTTTCCAGTCTTACAGAGCTTGTTGAGGCAGAGCTTTCCTGTGGGGCAATCTTTGTCTGTGCTGCAACCTGTGCACTTGTTATCAACACAGATCTGTCCGTTGGTACAGCTCGTGTTGTCTTTGCAATCGCCTTCTTTGCAGCGTCCTTTGATGCAGAGCTTATCTGTGCCGCACCGTTGGTCGCTGGTACAATCCAAACACTTGTTTGCACCGCAAACTTGGCCGTCTTTACAGTCACCGTCTTTGACGCACTCCTGACATGTGTTGGTGTTTGTATCACAGACCTTATCGCTACAATCGTTGTCTGCAGCGCATTCTTTACACTGTTTATCCTTGGGGTCACAGACTTGTCCGTTTTGACAGCCTTTGTTGTCTCGGCAGCCAGATTGACACTTCCCACCTTCACAGATGCCACCACGACACTCAGTGTCTTCTGTACAAGCCGAACACTTTAAGTCCTTGCAGATGAGTCCATCTTTGCAGGTGTCGAGTTCTCCGTGACAGTCGCCTGTTTTACAGACACCACCAACGCAGACATTGCCTGCATCACATTGCTGGTCTTGTGTACACGGAGCGCATGTGTTGCCGAGGCAAACGGTCCCACTGCGACAGGAGGAGTTGTCCTTGCAAGAGGATGAAGAACATGCTCCATCCAGACAACGTCCATTGTCAGGGCAATCTGCGTCATTTCTACAGCCCTCTTTGCAGAGGCCTTGAAAGCAGATCTGTCCCTGACAGTCAGCATCACTTTGACACTGTCCTTGTGTGGTCGCGACATCACAGCCTTGGAGCAAGGTGAATTGGAAACATAGGAGAACACAGACGTAAAGACATCGATTCAACATGAAAAACCTCTTTGGGATGATGCAAATCATAGGTCGGCGAGAGAAAAAGCACTCACATGTGAGGGTCTTGTTCTGGGCGCTTTTCATTCATCAACCTAACGTGTTGGCTGATGGTATCAAAAGGGAAAATGGGGGGATTTGTAAAGGGGGTGTGGGGAGGAAATCAGGGTTTGATCTTGAGGACGATGGAGCGGACGCGGTTTTGACCATCGTGGTAAACGCTGGAGCGGCCGACCGCGAGACGGTCCGAGCCGAGCCAGAAGCCCATGTAGACGTGAAGTCTTGAATAGTGGCTTGGGAAGTTCCTCGGCAAGGTGCGTACGACAATATCTTGGACGTACTCTCCAGGTTTCCACTCCGAAGTGGGGTAGAGGCCTTCTGCCGCTTCGTGGTCCCAGTTTTGACGGTGACGTGTCCACTTCACTGGATCAGCGTGAATGAAGATACGCCAGTTCTTTTTCATCCTCTTGAGGACCTTGAACAAGAAGCGAATCTTGACCTTGTCTCCACGTTTGTAACCATTTGGTTTGTCGATCCAGACACCAACCATGCGGACTTTTCCGCCAAAGTCGACGTTGACCTTCTTCCAGTTTTTGGTGGCCATGTTGGGCAACTTTTTGAGGCGGATTTTATCGCCTGCGCTGCGCTTTTTACTGACCATCAGCTTCGTCGAGACCAGCCACATATCGTAGTGTGGACGATCCAGGATGTAGATCCGCTTACCCACGGCCTTGGCGAGACGACGGAGTGTTGGAATCTTGCGCTTGGAGACCATGATGAAGACGGGCCCTTTACGGCGCAAGAAGTTCTTGGCTGTACGTGTACGTCCGAGATAACGGCTCTTATTCTTGAAGTAGTACGACGTTGAGCGCTCGTCCCAGTTGCTATACTCACCAAACGGTAGGTTACGCCCCTTATCGAAGGCTTTGTACGCTGTGTAGAGTGATTTGTACGAGAAGTTGACCCCAACAGCAGGGATCAAACGTACGTTCACAAACAGGACAAACATCGCGATGGGGATCATCAACGCACCAAATTGCAGGAAGCGTACACGACGGACCATCATAATGCTCACCCACACGAGGAAGATCAGCACAAACAAGAAGGTGAACGTCGTCTTTGGATAGACTTCACCGGGCGTCACACGTGTCGTGTAGTAGGTGAACAGTTGGTGCAAAGGTTTGTAGTTGGTCGCGAGATCTTTCGCGAGTAACGCAAACAACATCAGCGAAGCGCCGACACCAATGCGTTCTTTAAGCACACCATCTTCTTTGAAGAGACGACTCAACCAGTAAGCGATGATGATCGCGAGTGGTGGGACGACTGGGAAGATGTAGTGGTGGAACTTCGTCGATGAGTACGTGTAGAACACGTAGGGGAAGAAGAACCAACAGAAGAAGAAGAAGTGACGACGACGTGTCAGTGTCGTGAAGTCCTTCCAGCTCCAACGCAAGAAGCGAACGAGCGCGATGGGGATCAAGACGGACCAAGGGAACATCCCGAAACCAATTTGCTTGATGTACAAGTCAAAAGAGTTGTTGGGTTTTTCAATCGTCCCCGCGAGGCGAGAGAAGTGGTGATAGATAAACCACTCACGCATAAAGGGCAGGCCGTGTTTGAAGTTCATCACACAGCACCAGCTACCCGCGACGATCAAGTAGATGAGCATTCCTGGGAAGAGATAAGCCTTGAGGTTTTCTTTCCAATTGTCTCGACCAATCGCTGCGATGAGAATACCAACACCTGCGAAGACGGCGAGGAAGATCCACAACTGTGTCGCAAGTGGTGCTTTCGTCAGCGGGTAGATCACGCTCTTATCGAGGCTTACAAAGACACCCTTCAGCCACGCGAAGGGATACATCTGTGATGAGCCTGTCTTGATTCGAAATGCCAACAAATCCTTGAAGACACCTGTCAGTCCGCGTCCTTTGAACATCGGATAGCTGATCAACCAGACCGCCAACAGCGAGCTGATGGTCCCGATGATGACGGATGTTCTCGTCTTGATCTTGTCGGAGATGTAGACCAATCTCATGCGACGCAAGAGATCCCAGTCACCAGTCAAGAGGATGTAGAAGAGGGCAATACCGCCAGGAAGGACGATGGAGAGCAGTCCTTTCGCGAGGAAGGAGAGGCCACTCCAAAAGAAGAACAGGTAGAAGAAGCGCGTTTGTGGCGTTGTGACGTACTGGCGGACAACAGCCCAAACGAGGAAGAACGCCGCGATCGCAAACCAATGCAGACTGCTCTGTTGGAATGATACAGAGAAGGTCTGTTTGAGCTGGACTTGCCAGTAGATGACTTCGATAAACTGGGCGGCTGCAAAGCCGGCTGCGAGATACAGTGAGGTCTTGACACCAAACTGCTTCTCTTCATCGCTGTCAACAGGGGCTTTGTCGAACATCCCCAGCGCCAGGAAACCAATCGCGATGGATTGGATGACCACAAAGGGGATGTCCACCATGACCTGACGAGAGATCAAGAAGTACTGCGGTGAGGTCATGAGGACCAAACTCGCGAGTACACCCATGGTACGGTTCCACAAGCGGCTGACGAAGAAGTAGATGTAGCCAATCCCAATCGCGCCAAACAGAGCGATGGGCATACGCAGATAGAACTCCGCGTTGGCAAAGTCGCCGACCTGTGCGATGCGGAAGGTCTTCAGGGAGCTGATCATCAACCAAAACGTAAAGATCGGCTTGGACCAAAAGCTGCGGTTGGAGTTTCTGTACCAGGGCTCCCACCAGCTGCCTTTTTGGACCATCTCCATGGCCACCTGGCTGTAGTGAGCTTCCCAGGGGTCCCAGAGTGCATAGGAACCAATATATGGGAGAAAAAGAACACCTGCGAGGATCACCAGCGCGAGGGTGATCCAGGCGTCCAAATAACGATCTTGTAAGCTAGATTGCTGCGACATGAAGTGTATTTCCCTTGGTATGTGCAAAGGTCATGGTTCAATGAACGGTGTGCGTTCCTGTTCCTCTCTTGTCATGTGGGCACGATTTCTTATGATTCTACCTGCCCAAGCATGCAGGGTATAGAAGATCACCACCGTGATGTCAAGCATCACCACGTTGGATGTCTTTGGTGTCTCTTGTGCACGCTGACGCGTGCATTTCGTTCACCAAAAACACACAGGGGCGGCTATGTTGTCTGGCTTTGTCGCTTTGGTTGGGGATTTCTTTCGTTGGGAGTCGATTTTTATTGGCTGGAAGAGAGGATTGCTTCAAGGAGACCCTGGAATACAGTACTTTGCGGTGAATTTCCCAGTGAAGGACCCATTGGCAAACTTGATCGTGTAGGTCCCCTTCAGTTCTTGTCCCGGTGTATATGAGGTGATGGTTAATGAACCATCTGTCGCGTCGAACACCTGTTTTCCGTTGCTTGCTGTTGACCAAATGAAGGCTCCTCCCACTGTACCTGGACCGATTTTTTGCGTTGGGCTGTAAGTCTTTCCTGCCTGTAGCTGGACGCCGCTGGATGTAAACCCCAATACTTTGGAGGGGACAGGAGGATTTTGACTCCCTGATGCTTTACAAGCGCCTGAGAAGTTCGTGAGTGTGATGAACCATGTTGTCTGTGCACCAAAGAAGACGGCGTCTTGCACCTTCATGCTCTCACCGGCAAACTGTCCATTGGCGACATTCTCGGATGATGACGTTGTGTCCGGAGCCTGCTCTGTGAATTGCTCAGGTACACTGTCTACAGATGCTTCGGGGGTTGGCTCTCCTGCATCTGTGATGGGAGGAGGTTCTGGACTGGAGGGTTCCGTCTGTGGCTCATCAACAGGCTCTGTTTGTGGCTCGTCAGCGGGCTCTGTTGGTGTGGGTTCCGTTTGAGGTTCAGAGCCGACTTCTTCTTTGTGTCCTGCGTCGGGGGAAGAAGCTTCTTGTTGAGCTTCTTGTGTGATTTCTTTCGTTGCTTCTACAGATGTCTCTGTTGGGACTTCATCTTTTTGTGGCCCTGCACATGCAGTCAACATCCATGCGAACGTACACAATAGAGCCAACATTGCTTCTCTGGTTCTGCCTGATAACATCTTTTTCCTCATCTCTTCTATTTTGTGGCGGGGCTGTTGCCTTTTGTTAGCAACGCACATGCCAGAATGCGCTGAGGGGGCGTGGTAGCTGAGCAGCATAGGCCTCTTCGTCCGGTATATATAGGTTGTAAGTGATTAGAGTGGCGAATCTGGATGACAGAGAAGTAGAGGATGTCGGCCCATGTCTTGTAGCAAATTCGTCACAAGGTGGATAGTTCTTTATCCTCTCGTGTTGCGGTGTCGATGTCTTTGAGAGAGAGGCGGTCATGTGGTCTTTTGCAGTCCCTTGATTTGGTGCTTCTTTTGTGTATGATGAAGACAAACCGATTCTGTATGAGTTACATATAGATGATGTCTGAGAAGTCAAAGCCCATAGAGAAGGGGGTTGACTTTCTGCTGAGGGTGGGCCTCACACCGAAAAATCCAGATAAGCAGGAGCTTTTGATGCGTCGTAGTATGCGAAACGTGTTGTTTGTGTTGTGTTCCTTTTTGTGCGTGATGGTCTTGGGGCCGAGTGCGTGTTCTCCACCACAAATATGCGCGGAAGGCGAAGATCTTCCGGCAAACCCGACCTCTTTGAATGCAGGTGGGAGTCCATGTAAGTCCGATTGTGAATGTAGTAACCAAGTCTTCGAAGGGTATTGCAAAAAAGAGACACCTGACGCCGAAGAGGGGATCTGTGTCGTCATCCAACGTGAGACTTGTAATGGTGTAGGACGCATCGCGACCTGTATTCCGCAACTGCCTCCACTGCCTGCCGATGCAGCCTGCCGTACTGGGTATCGGATCTGCAAACCTGATTATCTTGAGACTTCGATGTGGGGGAACTGTGAACCTCTTGAAGCGTTTCGTAAACGCAACAACATCACCGCGACAGAGTCCGATGAGAAGACCTGTGGAGACGGCGTCGATAACGATTGTAACGGGAAGACCGATAAGTCAGATCCCGCTTGCAAAGACTTCTGCGATCCAGGGCAACGTCGGGTTTGTTTTACGGACAAAGATAACAAGATCGTAGATGGTCGCTTTGGTGACGCGCAACAACAAGCGGCAGCTGCTAACACGGGGAGCTGCTCGACAGGTTTTCAGTTTTGCAAAGATGGCAAGTGGGATGAGGAGTGTGTTGGGGAGAAGAAGCCTGCTGCTGAGGTCTGTGACGGTGTTGATAACGACTGCGACGGGAAAATCGACAATGGTGTAGATGACTGTAAATGTACGCCTGGTACAAAAGAACCCTGTTATGATGGACCTTCAGGGACACAAAACGTTGGTCCCTGTAAAAATGGCATTAGGACGTGTGGCGGAGATGGCCTTTGGGGAGCATGTGAGGGCGCGGTCTATCCTACGACACAAGCGTGTAAAGGGGTTGACGATGACTGTGATGGTTTGGTCGATGAAGGGTGTCCATGCTTGGGAGAAGCGCCTCGGGATTGTGGATCAAGCCTCGGAAGCTGTCAGGCTGGGAAACAGCGCTGTGAAAGTAATATTTGGTCCTCCCTCTGTTATGCGTATCGTGGACCCACGCCAGAGGTCTGTGACAACGATGATAATGACTGTGACGGTCAAGTTGACGAAGGACTACGTCGCTCATGTTCATACGGTTGCAAAACGGACGATGGCAAAGCGATTGTCGGTGTTGAGCGTTGCGAAGGGGGAAGCTGGACGGGATGTAGTGCCCCCAAGCCACCCCAAGAAGAGTGCAACGGGAAAGATGATGATTGTGACGGAACTATCGACAATATGACACCTAAGGCCTGCAAACATCCGACTTGCGGCGATGGATTGCAATTCTGTGCCAAGGGAGTGTGGAGTTCTTGTTTTGTCCCCCCTTCGGGCAAAGAGGTGTGTAACAACAAAGACGATAACTGCGATGGCAACATCGATGAAGGACTGGTCCGGACGTGCAAAAACAGTTGCAATGTTGAAGGGGCTGAATTTTGCTTGGGAGGTCAGTGGGTTGGGTGTACCGCGCCGACACCCCTCCCGTTCGAATACTGTGACGGTAAGGATAACGATTGTAACGGCCAAATCGATGATAACGTGACGGATATTGGACGTTCATGTGCGATTCCGCAAGGCAAAGGTGTTTGTGGAACCGGAACGATCACCGCTTGTAATGGAGGCAAGCCACTTTGTACTGCCAACACCGCGACGGCTGAATCGTGTAATGGGTTGGACGACGACTGTGATGGTCAGGTGGATGAGGGGACGTCGAGCTGTGTCTCTGTCTTCGCTGGTAAGTGTGGTGTGGAAGGATACAAAGACGGTACGCTCGATGTGGCGATGTTCTCGTCTCCTGCTGGTATGGCAGTGAACCCCTCAAATAGTAGCCTCTATTTGGCCGATCCCGGCAACAAACGCTATCGTTTGATCACAAGAAGTGGGGTTGTCTCGACGATTGCGGGAGATGGGACGAGTGGTTACCTGGAAGGTCCCGCCTTAATGGCGAAGTTTATGTTTCCGATGACCATCCTCGCGCCGGATGAGTCGATGACCAAAATGTACTTGCTTGATACGAGCAATTCGATGATACGAGCGTACGTATTCAAAACATCGACAAAGGGAGCATACATCGAGAGCATCGCAGGTACAGGAAAGACCGGCTCAGCAGATGGTCTTGTGGGTGGTGCGACCTTTACGTACCCTGGGGATATCACAAAGGGAAATATTTCGGGAGGGATTCTATATGTTGCGGATACCTCCAACAACAAAATCCGCACAGTTGTCGTTGGTTCCAATGTGACGACATTGGCAGGCCAGGCTGGTGGAGGATTCCTTGATGGGACGCTCTCTACGGCGAGATTCAATATCCCAAGCGGTGTCTCGTTCGACTTCGCGACAGATACACTTTATGTTGCGGACACAGCGAATCATCGCGTCCGGGCGATCGATATCAGCAAGAGTTTGGTCTCGACTTTGGCTGGGGATGGTAAGTGTGATCCTGCAACGGGTATGGACTGCTACAAGGATGGCTCGACTGCGATCGCGCAGTTTATCCGGCCACGTAAGGTGCTCGTGCATGGTAATGTTCTTTACGTGTTGGAGGAGCATCGCATCCGCGCGATCAATTTGACGACAAAGATGGTGTCGACTATTGCGGGAGATGGCAAGAAGGGTTACAAAAATGGTCCTGCTTTACAAGCACAATTTGGAAGGCTCTCCCACATGGTGGTGGGTCAAAATGGAGATTTGATCGTCTCGGATGCCGGTAATCACTGCCTGCTACGAATCTCTTTGACACCATAACCCGGCGTAGGGCTCGATTTTACTTGGAGGACAAGAATGAGCCGGATGTCACAGTTTCTTTTTGGTGCAGGTGGTTTTGCCATGCACGCGAGCAATTTTTTGATCGTTACGTGGCTGACAAAGTTCTATACCCCTGGAAATGGAAAGGATCTTGTGGATCCGTGGTTGTTTGGATTGATCTTCTTGTTCGGTCGTATCATCGACGCGGTCGCCGATCCCGTTGTGGGGTATTGGTCGGACCACCACGAGGGAAAATTGGGGCGTCGTATTCCCTTCATCCGTTGGGGGGCGCCCTTCTTGGCGCTGTTCCTGTTTTTGTCCTTTACACCCATCACCAAGACGGCATCATTGGCTAACGGCATCTACCTTGCGGTCATTATGGCTGGGTTTTTCTTCTTCTATACCGTCGTCATTACACCTTACCTGGCTTTGATCCCAGAGATCACAAACGATCCCAAAGAGCGTGTCAATCTCACGACCATCCAAGCGGTCTTCATCTTGATCGCGACAGTGTACGTCGCTGCGCTCTCAGGGCCGTTGATTCAGGCGTTGGGGTATGTGTACTTTATGCTCCTCTCCAGTCTGCTCGTCTTGGCTGCCTCTCTCGCGCCTCTCTGGGCGGCCAAACCGCAACCCTATACTCGACCCAAAGGGAAAGAGGAAGCGACTATCGGCCAGATCGTCAAGTGGACGCTCTCAACTTGGAACAACCGACCTTTTCGTCATGTCCTGTTGTCCACATCGTTTTTTTGGTTTGGTTTGAACCTCTTGATGGCTGCGATTGCGTTGTGGGTGACCAACGTGCTTGGCGGAAAAGAGGCGGATGTTGCGTTGGTTATGGGGCCGTTGATCGTGTCCAACCTGCTCGGTTTTTGGTTGTTCAACATCCTCGCACGTCGAAGAGGCAAGTACTTTGCGTTTATTTTGATGTTCATCGGGATGATCCTCGTGACACCTTCATGGTTTTTTGTGCAGAGACTTACTGGAGATATGCCCTACCTTCACGCGATGATCATGTCTTTTTGTTTGGGGTTCCCGCTCGCAGGGTTCCAGTCTTTGCCATACGCTGTGTTGGCAGATGTGATCGACCACGACGAAGAGCTCTCTGGAGAACGTCGCGAGGCGATCTTCTTTGGAATGCAAGCGATCTTTCAGAAATCGATGATCGGCTTGTCGATGGTCGTGTTGCAGCTGATGAGGAGCAGCTTTGGCGAGGTGATGGGGCTTCGTCTTCTCGGGCCTGTTGCGGCGATCTCTTGTCTGATTGGTTTGATCTCTTTCCTTGGTTATTCACTGCGAGAGCTGCCCGAAAATCCCTCTACTACCGAAGCCTCCTGAACGTCTCACGCCTCTTTTGACCTTTTTCGTGCTCGCTCCTTGCGTGCTTTCATGGGCCGTACTCTTGCACTTGTGCGCGTTCTGCTCTATACAGGACGCGCAACAACATTTGATTGTATCCATCAAAGAAAAGGCCCGCATGGTTTTGTGTCTTCATCGTTTTAGGGAAAAGAATGTCCTGGTTACATGAACAAACAACAGAATTTTTGACGCGTATTCGAGAGGCCAAGTCTCTCGATGTCTATCCATACTTTCGACAATTTCAGGATGTTGGCCCTCGGGTCACGATCGATGGACGGCAATATATCAACTTCACGTCCAACGATTATCTCGGATTGTCACAAGATCCACGCCTGATTCGCGCAGCGAAAAGAGGCGCCTCGGAGTACGGTACTGGACTTGGTTCCTCCCGTGTACAGGCTACAACGGATCGCCATGTCCTGCTTGAGAAGAAGCTCGCGGAGTGGTTTGGATATCCTGCGTGTGCGGTCTTTACGACAGGGTATCAGTCTTTGGTGGGGTTGATCTCGACATTCGCTGAGGCGGAGTCGACGATGATCCTGGATCAGCTCAGCCATGCGTCCATTCTCGATGGAACATTTATGGCGAAGGGGCGGTATGGACAGAAGCTTGAGACCCGCTTTTTCAAGCACAACAGCGTGCGAGGGGTCAAACGTATCCTGAAAAACTCGACGTACGACAAGCGATTGTTGATGATCGAGGGGGTGTACAGTCTCGATGGTGACATCGCGCCACTCGATGAGTTCGTCAAACTCGCCAAAGAGCACAACACACCTGTCATGGTGGACGATGCGCACGGGATGGGGACACTTGGTGCGACGGGGCGCGGTATTCTCGAACACTTCAACCTTCAACCGAGCGATGTTGATTTTCTGGTCGGTACATTTAGTAAGTCCTTCGGTGGTGTCGGTGGTTTTGTCCTCGGAAACGAAGAGCTCATCGAGTACATGAAGAACTCCGCGCGTTCCTTTGTCTTCTCTGCGTCGTTGCCGGTCCCGATTGTCGAGGCGATGATCACGTCGCTTGATATTATGGCCAACGATCTTTCTTATCTGCGTCGGCTCAAAGAGAACGAGCAGATGATGCGTGATGGCCTGCGCACACTTGGTTTTGATCTCGGTACAAGCAACACCCACATCATGCCGTTGGTGTTGCGAGACGAGTCCAAAACGGTTGAGTTTGGTGCGTGGTTGAGGGCGCTTGGTGTGATCATGATCCCCATCTTGTACCCCGCAGTTGGGCGCGGTGAAGAGCGATTGCGATGCAACATCACCGCCGCACATACCAAGCAAGATATTGGTGTGACCCTTGAAATTGTCGAATATGTGGGCAAAAAACTCGGCTTCATTCCGCGAGCTGCCAAGAGCCCTCATTCGACGCGTGAGCGTGCGTTGTGGGCCGGGCGCGAGGTCGTCCGTCGGGCTGGTGAGCTACGACCAAGGCACCTTCAACAAGCGTCTCGCTTTGTCACGCAAAAAGCCGAACGCCTCGTCAAGCAAGTCGTCGAGGGCGAGCAACCAGAGTGGACTCCGGAGGAAGAAATGAACGTGCGTCGTCATTTTCATCGAAAAAATGTCATCATCACAGGTGGTTCGAGCGGGATCGGTCGTGCTCTTGCGCTCCAACTCGCAGAGCTAGGGGCCAACTTGTTTTTGATCGCTCGCCGACAAGAACCCCTCGAAGAAGTACGCAAGGAGCTCGACATCGTCCGCCAACACGAAGATCAGGTGTGCGAGGTGTTTAGCGCTGATATCTCCGATCGAGAAGCGATTGAGACGACCATCAACGAGATCTGTGAACGTCACCACCCTGATTTTCTGTTTAACAATGCGGGGATCGCCTACGCAAACTATCTCGATGAGACCAAGCCTGAAGTCTTCGAAGATATGATGCGGGTGAACTATCTCGGTACTGTGTGGGCGACGAGAGCGACCTTACCCTTCTTTAAGAAGCGACAACGAGGACACGTCGTCAATGTCTCCTCTATTGCTGGCTTGATTGGGATCTTTGGATATGCAGCGTATGCACCAAGTAAATTCGCTGTGATGGGATTCTCTGATGTCCTGCGTAACGAGGTGACTGCACAAAACATTCGTGTCTCTGTGGTCCTTCCACCGGACACTGACACTCCACAGTTGGCCGCAGAAAATCGTCTGAAGCCACCCGAGACCAAGGCGCTCGCCGGGACATCTGGCTTACTCGATCCGAAAGATGTCGCACGCTCCATTCTCAACGGTGTCGCTGCTGAACGTTACCACATCGTCCCTGGCCTCAATAACAAATTCCCATACTGGGCGGCACATTGGGTTCCTGGCTTGATGAGATGGTTTCTCGACAAAGAGATCGTGTCGTTTCAGCGCAAAAAAGACAACCCCTGAGTGGTGCGCTCGCGACATCCATACGACACAAAGATCAAACACAAGATCCAACCTATAAAGTGACTCACAGCATGTATGCCTGTGCTTTCTATAAGTGATCCTATGGGATAGAAGGCGCAGTGTCACAAACATGCGCTGAGTTGACAAGAGTGAGCACTTTATAACCCAAAATATGTACACAAACATGCAGAGCGTGCGGATTTGTGTCCTCTGTATGACACCTGGAAAATAAGGATACCCTCGTGGAAGAATTTGATAGAGAAGATCTTTTAGAAATTGTGCGCCTTGGACACCCTAGCCTTCGTACGATCGCTGACCCTGTCCCTACAGCTGTTCTTGGGACGCCTGAGTTTCGACGCTTTGCTGACCAGTTGATTTATACAATGATACACGCAGAGGGGGTTGGACTCGCCAGCCCACAGGTCGCCGAACCTCTTCGATGTTTTGCGTACTTTGTGCCCGGAGATGGCGAGGATAATGAGGTTCAGCCTTGTGTGATCGTCAATCCTGAGATTCGCTCCATTGGCTCGGAGGGCGAGTTTGGTTGGGAGGGCTGTCTCTCCATTCCCGAGCTTCGTGGGATCGTGCCTCGCTTTGGGAAGATTGAAGTCGAAGGGCTCGACATCGAGGGCAATCCGCTGTCTTTTATCGCTGAAGGTTTCCATGCGCGCGTGATTCAACACGAATTTGATCACCTCGATGGGGTGATTTTTCTCGATAGAATGGAAGATATGAGTTCACTGGCTTACGAAGAGGAGTGGCTCGACTACGTCATCGCTCCAGAAGGCGAAGATGACGATGAGTGGGAAGAGGACGAGTAGAGAGGGGGAGAGAAGGACGCTGAAGGGGGATTAGCGTCGAGAGAATCGAGGCTTCATCGTTTTTTGTTGTTGGGGCTTTTCGAGACCAAATTGGTACCATTGCTCACCGTACTGTTTCATCTTCATCTTCTTTTTGTTTTGCAACGCGACGAGATTGTTGGTGAGTTGGTTGTTGTTGGGCAGGACTTTACATGCGCGACCGAGGACTTCGATGGCTTTGTCTCGTTGTTTGATCTTTTGCAGACAGTACGCGTAGGTTTGCCAGAGCAGGTCTTGTTTTTTGTTGAGGCGTACAGCCATCTCGAAGGTCTCTTCCATCTTCTCAGGTTTGTGTTTTTTCATGTACACAACACCGAGCATGGCTTGTGCGATCCAGTTTCGTGAGAAAGAGTTTTCGAGGTAGGGCTGTGCAGCGTTGATGTCTTGCTTCATGCTAAAGAGCAGGATTCCGATCTGTGCGTCAACTTGTGAGCGGACAAGGAATTGCCATGAGGCGTATTTGTAGCTCTCTTTGAGCTTCTTGATCGCTTCATCGAGCAAGGCGTTGCGTTGTTCTGTACGCTGTGCGATGTCTGGTCTATTTTGCATGGGTTCGAGGACACTCAAGGAGTGCTTGATGTGTGCTTCGAGTTGCTTCCAGGTGCGGCGTGAGAGCATGACGTAGGCGCCGACTCCGACGAGAAGCGCTGGAGGCAGTGCTTGCCACCAAACAGGGAGCCAGCCAAAGTAAAATCCCACGAATACAAGAATGCCCGAAAGCAATGAAAGTGCTAAGTTGATCATGAAATGTTTTCCTCGTCTCCCATGTGGTGGTTTGAATTGTCGATGCTCAGGCCGCTAGAAGAGACTATCAAAAGCAGTGCTTTTGTGGAGTTTCCTTCTGTGACACGGTCCTGTGCTCTTTTGTCGTCAAAAAGACGAGATAAACTAATGGCCTGTATTTCGTTTGTCAAGGGAGTTTCTAAAGGTGCACAAAGGGGGGACTTATTGAGGGGGAGCGAGCAGGCGTCTTGAGCGACGGTGTGCTTTTCCTTTGGGGATGGGTACAGGAGGGAAGCGTAGTCTTGGGATTTTGCGTAATGGGACCAATCTGACCGTTGGTTTTGAGGCTGGGCGCGATGCCGGACGGGGCTGAGCTAGCGCTGTGACCGTGGTCGGTCGCGATGCTGGTGTGCTTCTTCGTGGCGGTGCAGGGCGTCTATGTGCGTGTTTGAACGCACCGAGCATCGCAGCGTGTTGAAGACTCTTTAGACGCATTTTGGCGACTTTTTTGTGACGGCGTAAGGCGCGCTTGACGCCTTCTTTTGCATACGAGAGGGCTTTCTTTGTGTCTCCCAAACGCATATGGAGCTCTGCGAGTGTGTTAAGGATTGCGAAGCGCTTTCCTCTTGTCAGCTTGTTTGCGCGCTCTGCGTAAGTGAGGGCGTGTTTTAGCTGTTTTTTGTTGGTGCTTCGATCCAGCGCGATGGTCCACGCGTACCCTCCAAGAAGAGCCGGGTGTTTGGGGTATTTTTTGAGGCCTTCCTTGTACAACGCGAGCGCTTTTTGAAAGGAGCGAATGCGACCGTAAGAGTTCCCGAGCTCTATGTAGGTCTGTGAACCTTTTCCAAATTTCTTCTTGTACCGTTTTGCGAGCGCGTCGATCTTCGCCTCTTGTTTCCCGACTGAGTAAAGATACAAAAGCATTTGGTAGGCCAGTGGACTTCTCCAGCTGGGGTAGGCTTTGAGCGCAGCCTCACCGTGTTTGATCGCCAGCGCGCTTTGTTTGAGGTAGACATGACAGAGAGCGAGTTTGTAATGCACCATCCCCCTCTCACGACCCCCACGTCGTTTGCTAAACAATGTTCCTTGGGTGAGGGATGTTTTGTATCGTTTGATAGCTTCTTTGTATTGTTTTTGCTCAAAGAGTCGGTCCGCCTGTCGCTCTGTATATGCGCCTGGATCGACTTTTTTTTCGAGAGCCGGGAATTGTTTCTTGAGATAGGGGTAGAGCACAAATCCCAACACCAGGAGGAACAGCACAAATTGAAAGAGGAAGGGACGTGCTTGCTCTTCTTGGTAAGGTTGGTTGAGAGGTTGATCACACTTTGGGCAGACGTCGAGCCCGAATGTATCTTCAAAGCCACAGTGTGGGCATGGTTTGCGTGCGGACAAGATCTTCTCCTTTATGGTGAAAACGACGTGTTGATTTCAGCCACATCATAGAGGTCTGTATCGGGGGGGTCAACAGCGGACATCAGATTTTCTTGGACGGGCTTTACGGGAGGGGGTCGATTTTGGAGAGCCAAAATGTGTTGCTAGGTTCGGTTCCTGTACTTTTCCTCAGCTCACCTGTGACGACAACCCAATCTCCATTGTTGTACGCGCTCACATCGACGGGGGGTTTTTGTTCTTTGCCATCCTCTACCATCAAACCGTACCAAACGTCGAGCTGTTTGCCTTCTGAAGTCAGGAAAAAGCATGGGCAATTTAACTCTTTGAGCGCGCTGATCTGTCCATATACTGTTGTCTCTTCGTAGACGGGGTTGGAGAGTAGGCTCGCTACACTGAGTGTCCCGGCTGGAGGCGTCGGCGCGCAGCTCACAAGCAGGACCAGAAGACATGAACTGAGAAGAGCTCGTATCATGAGTGATATTCGACGGATATGCATTGTGGACCTCCTGAAAACGATGAAGCAGTCCCATCCCCACTCCTTCTGCCAACTGCGGAGAAAGAGGGCGCATAGGTTCTGTCGTAGATTGTAGGAGGTGTGTGGAGAAGGGAGTTGAGTTAGATCAACTCAGCTGCGGTTTCCTTGGAACACAATGACGCGGTTTCCACCAGCGTTTCGTGCTTGCTCAAGGGAGCGTCTGGAGCGGGAGAGGATCCCCATGGCGGGGTCATCTTCAACGGGGATGAGGCCAGCGATACCGATGCTCGCGGTGAGTGGCATCGCGACACGCTGGTTGGCCGGGTTGGTGAATCGGTGCGTCGATATCGTCGTGCGGATCCTGTCACCGACGATGGCGGCACCAGAGATATCAGTTTGCGGTAGCAAGATCGCGAAGATCTCTTCTGTGTATCTTGCTGCGCTGTCGATATTCCGTAGGTGTCGTCTTAACAACACACCAATTGAGCTGAGGATCGTGTGCCCAACTTCCATACCCCATTGTCTGACAAGTGGCTGGAATCCATCGGGGTACAAGAGCAACAAGCTGAGGGGATAAGCGTGTCGTCTTGCCCGTGCGGATTCTGTTTGCAGCATCTTGTTGAAGTAACGGCTGTTGAGCAGATCTGTGATTGGGTCCCTGATGGAGCCTTGCTCCACTTGGGTATGCAACCTCTGAAGCTCCTGTGAGAGAGCGGACAGGCGGTTGTTTTTGTTGGCGAGCTCTTTGTTGAGTTGTCGCAACTCGATCTCTCTTGAGAGCCATCGTCCAAGCACTCCGAGTTTGACGAGTTCTTCTCGCCCTAGATCGTGTGGACGTTTGTCACAGAGAGACAGGACACCATAGACCTGTTTGTTGCTGAGGATGAGGGGCGTGCCGATGTAGCTTCGGATGCCAAGCTGTGTGGCAGCCGGGTGGCGTGCAAAGGGAGACTTGCTCAGATCGGGGATGACGATACTGTCGCGTTTGTCGAGCAACGTCCCGCTGAGGAAGCTGGAGATCGCAAACTCGTCCCCTGCGCGGTAGCCAATGCCCACTGTATCCGCGAGCGCTTCGACTCTCAGATGCGTTTCGTGGCGCAGACGTGTGACCTCAGCGACAGGTAGGCCAGTGATCTCAATGGCTGCCTGAAATGCGTTCTCAAACATCTGCGAGACAGCGTCGGTCTCCTGTAAGAGAAATTCCATCCACCGCTCTTGAAGCGTGTTATCTCGGAGCTCTTGCACTCGAGTTCTCCTGGCTTGGGTGAGTGATCAGAGAAAGCTGATCCATTCTAATCAGATCTTGGGTCCACAAACTTTAACGCCTTGTGAGACTTCTGTACAGATCGTGTCTGTCAAACAGTCCCCATTTCCTGCGCAAGTACGCCCACAAATACCCGTTTTATTTTGGAGGGGTACACAAGTGTGTTTGCTGTCACATGCACCGGCAGTGCATTGTGCGACACCTTTCATACACACACCTGCGGGGTTGCCTTGCTTGAAGGTTACGCAGTTGAGTCCACCTACACATGAGTTGGAGGTGTTGAGTTTGGCACCACCGACTTGTGGTCCTGTACAGGCTTCGTCTTCTTTTTTGGGGCCGACAGGGATACAGACAGGGGTTCCACCTGCATCGACACAAGCACCATTTCCGGGGCATTGGATATTTTGTGGGTTACAACGTGTCAGACAGTAGCGTTTCTGTGCTTGGGATGAGTCTGGCGCGACACATGCCATGTTTCCGCATTCTGCGTCACCTTCACAAGCATCACCGATGTTGACTTCGACACATTTCCCTTCGGGGTCATTTTCAGCGTTGGGCTTGCAACGGAAGAGTTGGCCGCTTGCTCCGACACACAGTCGGCGCTTGGTCAAGTCGCAGAGTTCGTCTTTTTTGGCCGCGATCACACACGCTTTGATGGGCTCTCCATCGTTGGGGTGGTCTGTACAGACTTCGCCATTTGTACAGTCCGCAGCGGCAGTGCAAGCCTTGTAGCACATGGAGCGGTTGAACGTGACGCCGAGACACACGAGTCCTTGCTCACAGTTACCTTGTTTGTTTGTGGGGTCGAAGCTCTGTGCGCAATCTTCTCCAACGGCTTTTTTGTCCGAAGCAGAGACGCACTTGCTGGTCGAAGTGTCGCATTTAACGGGCTTGTTGACTTTGTCATCTGTGTAGCAAAACTCGAAGTTGAGACGATCACATGAGTCCCCAATTTTGGCGGCTGTGAGGCAGACTTTTTTGTTGAGGGGTTCTTCCCAACATTTTTTACCTGTGGGGCAATCTGCGTCTGCGGTACATGTTTTGACACATTTAAAGAGGTTACTCGCGAGGGACACACATGCGAGCCCCGCTTTGCAGTCACTTTGTTCGCTACCACCGGATGGAGAACAGTTTTGTCCTTCTCCCCAACCGTCTTTGGGACGGGCGGTACATTTCCCTTGGATGCAGTATTCGGGGGGTTCGACGCTGTCTTCGCGACAGGTGGTGCGTGTCTCGATTGAGCATGCTTCGCCTTTGTTGGCGAGCTTAAAGCAGGCCTTGAAGCTTCCACTATATGGTTTGCAAATTTCGTCTTTTTGGGAGCATTCGCCGCTCGTGCAGCTCTCAAAACAGATCCCGTTGGTGGAGTCTGTGATGACGCACGCGAGCCCTGTCCCTGGACAGTTGTGGCGTCCACCACCACCAGAGCGGCACTTCTCTCCAACTCCTGCTGGAGGACCTACTTGTTCGGGAGCTTCTTCTTTTGGCGCTTTTTCAGGTGCCTTCTCGGCAGCGTCAGGAGTTGTCTTCTCTTGGGTCGGCTCTGTGGTGTTGTTGTCACCGCACGCCGCGCTTTGCAGGATGAATCCCGCGAAACAGAATATGAGGCACAATTTGGATAGAGAAATAAGTCTATACATGCATCCTTCTCCTTGAGTATTCCTTTCATCAGTATCAAACGTTTTGATGGTAAAGTAGGCTTTCATTTGGGTCAAGCTCGTTTCTTTTTTCAAAAAAAATTAATGGCAGGTAAACCACTTTTTGGTAGGGGCGTCCAAGAGTGTGAAAGGCAAGGAAGTCAATGTTCTCTTCCACTTTGTGGTGTCTTGCAAATAGGAACGCAACATATGTTTACCATCAACGAGATGCAAAACGCACCGACCACCCACTCACAGCACGAGCAGGAGAGCGCTGCGTTGGATGTACAAAAAGACGTTGCATTTCGTGAGCTGGTTGAACGTAACCAGAAGCGGGCGTTTTGGATGGCGTTGGACATCCTTGGTTCAGAGGCCGAGGCCGAAGATATCAGCCAGGACGCTTTTATTCGTACCTATGAGCGCTGGGATGAATTTCGAGGCGATGCTTCGAGGGATACGTGGTTTACACGTATCCTGATCAACCTTTGCCTGAGCCGAAAACGCAGACACGGGATCTGGAATCGAATCCGTGACTGGATGCAACAACAACCCGAAAAAAACCCTCTCGTCTCACAGAGCGTTCAATTGTTACACGACCCAGAGTCTTTGGCCAACGATCGTGACACGGCAGATGCCATTCGAGAGGCACTGCAAAGTCTGTCTGAGCGCCAGAGGACGGCATTTGTTTTGCGTTACCTTCACGACTTCTCCATCCAGGAGATCGCGGTCGCGACGGACAGCGCACCTGGGACGATTAAGTCTCATTTGTTTCGGGCAATACGTACACTGCGCACCCAACTGGATGCGCTTCAGCCTGACGGTGGAGGACGATCATGAATCAAACATGTCGATCTATTCAACACGAAATCGTCGATGCCTCTTCTTTTGAGGCGCTGTCTACCTCATCTCAAGAGCACATCTCCACATGTGAATCATGCCAATCTGTGTGGAAGCTACATACACAATCGTTGCAACTCGGTCGCTCTTTACGCAAAGAGCGGGAGCGTGAGCTGTTCCCGTCGACTGATGCGTATATGCAACGCTTGCAAGCCCGACGGCGCGCGAAAAGCGCACCTGCTTTTCGCGCCGCACGGGGCTTCTTTACTTCCGCGGTTGTCGGAGCTGTCGCTGCGCTCGCGGTCTTTTTTGGAGGCCCCCAACTCTCTATGTGGTTGGAGCAGGGCAAACCCCAAAAAAGACGTGGGCATGCGGCGAAAAAACTCTTGCCTACACAGACAATCGCTGATCCCTTCTTATCTCAGGAAGAGCCTTCTGCTCTCGATGAGGCTCTCGCGCGCTATCAATCATGGGGCATCAACGAGAAGCCTGACTCTCTGAGTTTTTACGATACATGGTCTGCTTCCCTCTCAAGAGATGCGCAGACCTCACTCGTCGTTGATGATCCAGCCCCCATCCCACAAACCGTACCTGGCGTGGATGATGAGGACACGACAAACGAAGACGACCAAGTCAGCTCATTCGATGAGCCGACACCCTAGAGTCACTGCTCATGAAGCAAAAGTGACCTGTTCTCTAACTGGTTCCCACACGCCGAGCTATGCCGTGGAGAGTGGTTCTCCACACCCTGGGGCAAAGGTGTCGTGTGTCTGGACCTTCATTTGAAAAGAAAACCTACAATATCAGGAGATATGTACATGAAACGCATGATGACAACTGTGATGGCACTGTGCCTCGGCTTGGTGCTCCTGCTCCCCCAACAAGCAAGCGCCCAGAGATGGCTCCTTCGTGTCGCTGACAAGCTCAATTTGACCGAAGCACAACAGACCAAAATCAAAACCCTTGTGTACAACATGCAACGCGACAATATTCGCGCCAAAGCGGCACTTCAACTTGCGAGACTTGACCTCAAACAACTCCTCGATCAGCACAGACCCGATCTGAAGAAGGTCAAAGCTGCGGCTGAGAAAGTCGGAAAACTCGAAGTTCAACGCAAAACCAGCCGCATCTTGATGTTCGTCAAGATCAAGGCCGTGTTGACAGCGCAACAAGCCAAGCAATGGACCAAGATCCAGCGCCAACGACGTATGAAGCGTCGCCGTCGCTGGGGACGTCGTGGTCGCTGGGGTCGTCGTGGTCGACGTGGCATGTGGCGTCATCGACGACGTCAAATGCGTCGTAAACGTCGTATGCGTGGTATGGGTGGTGGGATGGACATGCCCAAAGAGCCTGCGCCCAAAATGCCCGAACCTGAGAACAAAAAGTAAGCTCTCCCCCACACTCTTTTCTTGAGGTGTTTTCACAACCCCTCAAAATGAAAAGATGACCCCCAATTTGGCCCACGGGCCAAGATGCCATACTTTCCCCACAAACTCCTCCGAAAACGAGAGCGGTATCATCGCTCGAAGCCCCACATTCAACCGCAAACTAAACCCTTGCAGGAAGAAATACTCAATCCCTGTCAGGACATCCCCTCCGACCAAGAGCGTGTCAAAGGTGCTCTCTGTCGAAGTGTTTGTGCTGCTCATCAAGCCGATATTGGCACGGGCACCGACGGACCAATAGACTTGGCGGAAGTTCCACTTCTTGAGCAAACCAAACCCCCCAATAAACGATGGCCCCGCAGAAAAAGATGCTCCTGAGACCTTCCACGTTGTCATCTCCAACTGTACATCCCCATACAACTCATTCCACCCGGTCTTGTGAGAGAGGTCAAAGCCAATGGACAAGATCAACGACAAACCCAGGTGCAATGTGTCTGTGAGGGGGAGTCCTTGGTTGGCTGTGTCGCGCTGTAAAAGTTCCGAATACAGCGGCACCATCCCGACAAGAAGACCTATATTCCAGCCCATCACAGGGGTCTCTTTGAGCACCATCCCTTTGCGGATGTCGAGCGTACCCTCTGTCATAAAGATCTGAGCGCGGCTGTAATAGGGCACGTCAGACCGGACTCTGCGTCTGCGTCCCTTTTTGAACACCATTCGATTGTCCCCGATGCTCCTGATTTTGACGAGTCCTCTGTACAGATGATATCCCTGTGTGTGCAATTCGTAGAGTTTGAAGAGCTGATTTCGTTTGATCCCTTCACGTTTTCCGAGGGGGATATAGACATCGTGAAAGTTTGCGTGAGATACGACAGAGACAAGAGGGAAGACGCGGCGGAGTTTGTTGAGCAAAGAGCTCCTGAGGTAGGCGAGATACTGCTCTTTTCGTTTCTCTGGACGCAATCCTTCGAGACGTTCGGATGTGTGCAAAGAGATCTTAAATGTCAGTGTCGTCTGTTTGCGTTGAAACCCCACAAATGTCCGCTCTTTTTTCCCCTCACACTGTTGACGAAAGCGTTTCCCACGTGCTCGGTTGGCTGGACTGCAATCGAAGATCACCCAGCGCCCAATCTCGATCACAAAACGACGCTCCCACCAGTGACGCTCTTTGTACGGAAAGATGATCTTGTAGGTGTAACTGTTGTTTTGAACATTGCGCAGATCTTCCATCGTGATGGAGGGAGCCTGGAACTGGCTGCTCCAGGATGCCCGTTGTTTTGCGAGCGCAAATGAGCGTCGGACGATCTGCTTGAGCACTTGTTGACGATATGCTGGATCGTTGAGGGTTTTTTTATTGGCCTTGATGTGTAAGAATCGTTTGAGCTCGACCGTTTTGCGAATGTGCTGCTCCAAAAAGGAATGGATGTGTGTTGGGAGTCCATCGAGTCCCTTACCCTCCATCCCAAGATAGACCAACATGGGAGCCTGAAAAAACCATTTGGTGGTAGATTTGGCGTGGACATTGGCTGACATGATGAGCATATACAAACAGATACCAGCACAAAAGCGCATACTTTCATCTCCAAGAAGGCAAGAGTGTGGTGCGGGCAAGTATTTGTAACATCGATTGGTCACATGCACCAGTCCAAAGAGGAAGGATCGAGCATGCGAAAGATATGGATGGTGTTGGTCATTGTTCTTGTGTGCGGGGGGTGCAAGCCCTTTTCGATGACGACCAGAGTGCAACAGCCTCTTTATCACGCTCCTTCGAAAATCGATGTCGCGATCGTGATGATCGACACTGGAGCAAGCGCTTCGACTGCGCCACAGAGCTTCCGAGATGTCAAAAAGAACATCGTCACCGCGATCAAGAGAGCCTTTCGGGAGACCTCTTTTCACTTCGTTGATCGCACCGCGTCTGGCGGATCTTTGTCGATATATCCTACACGGCGAGAGTCCAAAGATTCCCTCTTTGCCAACTCTCTCAATCGCCCATCCAGTATGAGACAGAGAGCGCTACGTGTGTATAAGTCGAAGCAGCCAAAGCTCCCCGTTTCGATCAAGGAGCAGTGGTGCTTGGGGGTCAAAGTTTTGCGTTGGGGGATCACACGTCGACCAGATCCAAGGCTACCAGGAAGAAGCCTGCTTCAAGCACACATCGATATTGTGTATGCGTTGTGGGGGCGTGGGCGTCATGTGGAGACGCGCAGGATTGTGTCGCGCCCTGTTGGAGGGGATATGAGTAAGTTCTTCGTTCGTTCTATCCCGGTTTATCCGTATTGGTTGTGGTGGGGGCAACGTGTGGAGTATCGCAGCTTTGCGCCGAGCAAGAGGGACAACCTATTCCGATACGCGTTACGTGCGAATGCCTTTGCCTTCGCGTGGCCTTTTGGTCGACGTAAGGTCTCCGTGACGGCTGTGTGGGACAATTCGAGTCCTTTTGTGAAGCCGGGGATTGAGCTTGCCAAAGAGAAACAGTATCAGGCCGCATACGACGCTTGGAAAGATGTGCTCGCGCAGCGCCCTTCATCTTTGCCAGCGTTGCGCAATCTTGCGGTGGTTTGTGAAGTGTTGGGGAAGGAGAAGGAGGCGTTGGCGTTTTACAAGCGCGCCAACAAGATCAAAAAAGAAGGCTACTACACAGGAAGGCAAAAGAGTTTGCGCTTGCGTTTGCAAAAGCGCGTGTCCTTCAAAGTGAAGTAGTGGGTTGGTGCTCAGGGTTTGAGAACGTAACGAAATTGCCAAAAGGGGATCCCCTCTTGCAAGCAAAATGCTTCTCGCTCTGTGGGGTGATCGTCGGCGAACAGATGATCGAAGGAGGCGTCTGCCTTGATGTAGCGGCCATCTGATTCGAGCAGTTCTTCGATCACATGGCTGTACTCCTCAACATCTGTTTTGATGTGCAGGACGCCATCCGGGAGAAGCTTTTGTTCCATCAAATCGAGGAATGAGGTCGTGAGCAGGCGGCGTTTGATATGACGTCGTTTCCACCATGGATCGGGAAAGAACACGCTGCAACGTCGCAAGCTCTGATCGGCGATCATCGGGGGCATGGATTGGCGGACATCTTCGTAGCAGACGCGGAGGTTGGGGACGTTGTCTCTGGCGATTCGTTTTACGAGTGAGAGGCAAAGATGGCGCCTGATTTCGAAACCTACAAAGTGTGTATCAGGCCGAGATTTAGCTCTGTTGAAGATCGACGCGCCGCCTCCAAAACCAACCTCGACTTCGAGGGGGCGGTGGGCGAGAAAAGCCTGCTGCTCTTCCAGTAACTCTGGATCTTCGCAGGTCCGGACGACCTCAGGGACGTCTTCCAGCTCTATGTAGGGACGCAATCCTCGTCTGGGGTGGGGGACGCGATCGATATCACCACCAAACAGTCCGGCTCCTTCTTTACGTCGGGCTTCTGTCTTGGCGAGTTTTTCTTCATCAATGACAAACTTTCTACCTTTACCTGTGCGCATGGCGCGAATTCCTTTCTATCCCTGAGTGGGGCAAACGTTGTATTTTGGAGTGGAGCATACCATATTGTTTCGAAACGATGGATAAAGGAGATAGCCAGTGCCTGAATTACCCGAAGTCGAAACTGTCCGTCTGGGCCTTGAGCGGGTCCTTTTGGGAGAAAAAATAAAGCGCGTCGAGGTCCTGTTAAAGCATTGCTTTCATGGACGTGCGAGCGTGTTAAAAAAGGGCGAAGTGGAATCTCTCACGCGCCGAGGAAAATTACTTCAGATTCATATGACGAGTGGCTGGTCCATTCTGGTTCATCTTCGGATGACTGGCCAACTGATCTACGTCTCCTCCACGGAAGAACGCGAGGGAGGAGGGCACCCTGATGATTCACTGATCAACAACCTGCCGAACAAACACACCCGCGTTGTGTTGTCATTGTCGTCGGGAGCGACATTGTACTTCAACGATCAGCGTACATTCGGC
This sequence comes from Deltaproteobacteria bacterium, assembly GCA_002731275.1. Classification (GTDB taxonomy): domain Bacteria; phylum Myxococcota_C; class UBA6777; order UBA6777; family UBA6777; genus UBA6777. The sequence goes on from PCBK01000070.1 coordinate 63,721, forward strand.
TCGTTGAAGCTATGGAAAACAGACGCCCTTGATGAAGAACCCTTTTTGGCCAAGTTGGGACCTGAACCTTGGGCCAAAGCCTTTCACAAGAACTACTTAGGTGACATCCTCGCGAGGCGCAAGAGGTCGACGATCAAAGGGGTCCTGTTGGACCAAGAGGTCGTCGCCGGGCTCGGAAATATCTACGTCGATGAGGCACTGTTTCTCGCGGGAGTCCGACCAAGTCGAAAGGCTGGTGATGTCAAAAAGCGCGAACTCTCGAAGCTGATGAAGACCATCGTCGAAGTGCTTGAGCGTGGGATCGAGTACGGAGGTGTCTCAGCCCGCGATTATGTCAACGCCGAGGGACTCAAAGGTAAGATGCAGGAACAGCTCTATGTGTATCGCCGCGAAGGGCAACTTTGCAAACAATGTGAGTCTTTGATCGAGAAGACAAAGGTCGCTGGGCGGGGAACACACTACTGTCCTGGGTGTCAGAAGTAACGTGGGGGAGAATCAACTCTCGTCGTCGTCATTTGCTTCGTTGCTCTCTTCTTCGACGTAACGTCGACTTGAGAGCAACGCAATCAGCTCGCGGATGTCGCTCTTCTCGTAGCCAAAATCACTTTCGAGCCGTGCGATGGTCGCGCTGGCGTCTTGTTGTTCGTTCTCGTTGAGGCTTTGTTTGCCATCGACGAGGAGCACGAGGCAATTACGAGCGATACGTTGTAGCCGCTTGCGTTGTTTGGAGAAGAAGTCCTTTTCGAGTTTGTCGATGTACCCGGAAAAGAGTGTCGAAGTGTCGATCGCAAGTTCGGGGTTGTCGAGTTTGTAAGCTGCGATTTTTCCGATGAGATCTTCGCGAAACTGTTTGGGACTTTCACTTTCTGTGAGCAACACACTTTCAATATTGCTCATGAATGTTTCGTCTGGATCTTCTCGTTTGCGAGTGATCGGGTTGTCGATCTTCTCTTTTTGCAAAAAGGCTTTTACATGTTGGACGTAGCGATCGAGCAATGAGTGATATTGGTCTACACCAACGAGTCCGGTCGCAGCACGAAACTCTTTGTCGACGATGTCGAGGTGGACATCACGACAAATTTCGATGAAGGACTTGGGATCGTAGTATCCGTCTCTGGGTTCGAGCTGGAGGAACCTGTATACGGAGCGGTCTTCGACGAGTGTTTCGAGCTGATCAAACAACGCGAAGGGGGAGAGGGTTTTGTACTTGTCGTTTTGTGCTGCGTGTAAAAGGACAGTCCTGATCTCCCGAGGGGATGCGCCAATACGACCTTCGTAATGCATGTCATTTCGGCTCTCGTTGATGATCACGTCGAGTCTCTGGCGGATCTTCTTGGACTGTTCAGCCGAGAAGCGCTGTGGGATCTCGCTGTGGTCGTAAAGGAGAGCTTTTTCAAGAGGCGTGAATGTGTCGAGGTGGCCACCGATCTCTTCGGGGAGTCTTTTGGCGTTGGGTTTTTTGATCCGCGTGAGGACAGCCCACAACGCCGCAAGCTCTGTGACGTGAGGTGTGATCGGTTTGGGGATGCTGCTCTCTGCGAGTTGTTTGTCGTAAATGGACTGTTCAGTCGAGTACTGCAAGAGATAAGGAACGCGAAACAGTTCGATGCGGCTTTTGAAAGAGGTGAACTCGGAGATCTCTTTAAATTGATCGAGATTTTGTTCGTTTGCGTTGCCGATCAAGAGGAGGTCAAGGAAGAGGATGACGGGGGTGACGTGCACATGACCCGTTTCACAAGTCCCGAGTAGATATTTGAAGGCTTCGATGGGGCGCTTGAGAAGGTCGCTGTATTCGATGACCCCACGGTTTGCGTCGACAAGAGGCCCCATCGGTTCAAAGAGGCTGAGGTTGTTGAGCGGTTTGGGGAGCGCCGCGAGTGAGTGGTCTGCGGTGACTTGTCTGACACCTGCATCGACGTGCATTTGCGGCTCGATGGTCGCGATGCTGCGTCTGTATCTGTAGGACATGTAGAATCGTTCGACTTGGATGTGTCGTAAGACGTTTGCGTAGTTACCGCCGTAGTGTGCGAGGAGGGTGTCGAAGATCAGTCTGTTGCGGGGGCTGAGATCTCCTGTGCGGAGGTATTGGCTGAGGGGGTAGTGTTTGGGGAGGCGCTTTTCCTCGTAGAGACGATCAAAGAGCGCGCTTCTTTCGGTGAGTGGGAGGAGTAAAAGGGGGTGATCTTTAAGTGGGCTGGTGATACGAGCTTCGATCTGGTCCCCTTCGAGATGTGCGTAAGAGGGGAGGTCTTCGACGTGTTTGTCGTCTTGGGAGAACCCGATTCCAGAGCCCTTGATTTTTTTCTCAGCAGGGAAGATCCAGTTGAATTTGTAAACCGCTCCATCGGGGGTTGCCGAGTATCGCTCCAGCGCGTCGTAGATCGCATGGATGAGGGAGCTTTTTCCTGAGCCATTGGGGCCGTGAAGTAACATCAGGCGGGTGACGCGACCTTCTCGGACAAAGTTTCCGAGCATTCGGTACAAGGCATTTTGGGCCTCTTCTTGTCCTGCGACCCAAGTGTTTTGTACGTCTGTTTCGTCAACGCCATCGAAGATTTTGAAGCGTGTTAACTCTTTTCCATTGACGTTGACTTTATAGGTGCCAAAGGCGTTGAATGTATCTTGGACGTACTGCGCGGTGCTACGGCAGTATTTGGGGGCATCCTGATGTAAGTTGTCGAGAAACTCGCTATATGAGAGGATGCTTCTGGCACCTTCAAATCTCTTTTTAACAGATTTGGTGATATCTAGGAGGTACTCCTGATTGGACATCGATACTTCCTCTTGTGTGCTGTGGGGTCGAGCTTACAAGCGACCTGTAGCGCAGTGGATAGGTGTTGTGGCGATCATCGGACGGCTTGTTTTCTCAGGGGTCTTCTTTTCGCCATTGTTTCCATTGTTGGATGGCCTGATTACGTTGTCTTCGTGGACCATTTGGATCAAATCCAAAGTCTTGTTGTGTGAGCTCTTTCAGCTCGATCACTGCAGAGTGTTGTAGCTCTAAATTGCGTTGTTGAAGACCTTCGATGAGCCAGTCCACTCGTGTTGTTCTGGAGCCTGTTTTATCCCACCACTTTCGCCATTTTCGTTGACTGTTTGAGAGATTTTGCTTGGTGATCTCTTGCAACGACTCGAAGGCAAGCTCTGTGATGTAATGATCATCGTGTTTGAGCAAGTTAATAAGGCTTGGCACCGTGTCAACATCCCGCAACACTGTGAGGATACGAATCGCTTTGGCGATATGGGGGGATTGTGGTTGTTTGAGAATACTTCGCAGCCAAGTGACAATCGCGCGGTATTCGTTTGTGTCCTTTGAAAACTGGAGGACGCGACGGCACTCGTTGTAAAGCGATGGGTTTGGATCCATCAGCAAGCGGAATATGTAAGGGAGCAGGCCTGTATGAGGAAGACCAGGTAACATCGACAAGGTCATGATCTGGACGTACGGAGAAGGGTGGTAGAGGAGTGGGGCGAGACCCGCGACTGTTTCCTCTGGAAATTCTCGTAACAAGCTCCAATACCGACCCTCTGCGGTGATGGAGTATTCCTCAGCGTAGTGTCCTTCATCACGGACGTGGCGACGCTCGATGTTGGCTGGAAACTCACTCAAAAGAGCGAGCACTGCACGTGATGGTTCCATACCGCGTAACGCTTCGATCGCTGCATCTTGTGTCTCTTCATCGCCTCCGAGCAAGAGCGAAGCATGTTTTTGCGTATACTCGTCGAGTTTGGGGTTCTGTCGAGGGGGTTGGAAGGGCTCTTGGAAGATCCATTCTTTTTCGACTGTCTCGAGGGTCAGATCTGGAGCCGCAGGCAATTCGCCTGTTGGTGCGTTTGAGATCTCCGAATCCTCATCGATGTCGGTTGCGCTCAAAAACTCTTCAAGCAGGTCGGTTGTTTGATTGAGTGGTACGTGTTTATCGAGTGGATCGCTGTCCGCAAAGTAGCTGTCCATATAGGCATTTTGGTTGTTTTGTGCCGTGCTGAGGACCATCGCACCGTCACGTGTGTCCTGACTGCCATACACATGTGCGCCAATGACATCGAAGGTTCGTCTGGTTTGCTTGAACGCCGCGGCTGGAGGAGGAGGCGGTGCTTTGGCCTTGGCTGGAGCTGAGACCTCTGGTTCTTCTTGGGGAGCAGGCGTGACTTGCGCTGCTTCTGTTGCGTGCTCTTCCGCCTCGTCGGTCTCTGCTGTTTGTACATCGATATCGATGGATGACAATGCGTCTTCTGGCGAGAATACTTTGATGTCGACCTCTGTCGCTGGCGCAGTGCTCTCTTCTACTGGTGTGATCATCTTCACAGCGACGACTTCTTCTACAACTGCAGGTTCCTCTACAGCAGCAGGTTCCTCTACAGCTGCGAGTTCTTCTGTTTGTGAGTTCTCTTCTTCGACAGGGGCGATATCTTGTAACACTGTCTCTGGTATGGCCTCTGAACCAAATGCGGGGGTGGTGCTTTTGGAGGGAGGGGCCATGGTGTTGGGGACAGGGGTAGAGGGAGAGGCCACCGCGGGAACACCAAAGGCCGGCGTTCGGGAGCCTTCTGTTTGGTCTCCGGGAGAGCTCATTGCGTCAAGGGTATCTTGGGAGATGTCGTCGTTTCCGTACAGTCCTACATTTTGTCTGCGGATGACGATGGGCTCTTCTTTCTTCTTCAGTTCGAGCATCTCGGGATCTTGGAATTCCAGTTCGTCGATCCCCTCATCATCAGCGCGGTAGTGGCCGGCGAGCTCAGGCTCTTCGATGAACAGTTCATCTTCTGCCTTCTGTTTCGCAATGATCTCCCTGATGGGAGCGAGCAGTGTATCGAGTGTTGCCCAATCATTTTGTTTGAGCGCCTGGAGGATTTGTTGGATCTCTTCGTCTTCTTCGCGGACACCTTTTTTGTAACATCGAATAACGTGCTCAAGAGCACCGGACATGAGCTGGTTGCATCGCATCAGCTGTCCAAATTCTTCGTTGTTGAGCGCCTCTTCGTTTTGGTGTCCGTAAAGAGCTGCGACCGTCCGACCCTTTAGCTTGACCGGGACAAAGTAAACAACTTTTGGTGCAGGGTAGAAGAGCATAAACAGACATTGATCGGCTTTGTAATTGGGGATGGGACCGTAGTAAGGGACCATTGAATCTTGGATGCGTTTAAAGACTGTGTCTGATGTGAGCGAGATCTCAATGCCTTGAAATGCCTTCTGCAGGTTCTCTTCGGCGATCAATCTGTGACCGACGACTTTTTGTTTGGGGACGAGCAAAAGCGCAGCTTGATCCATCAAACTTGCACAAAAGTACATGCCTAACTCAAGAGCACCATCACGTGTCTGTGCTTTGGGTAACAAGAGTGCCAGTTCATCGATGTTAAGGCTCGCGATACCTCTGTCTTCTTCGACGATTTCTTGGCTTGTTTCTGTGACTGGAGTGGTCTCGGTTTGTTCAGGAGTGTCTGCTTCTGTAGGAGCTTCCTCTACAGTCTCCACTTCCCCGACAGTCTCCACTTCTGCTTCAGGAGTTTCTGCTTGCTCTTCTTCAGGAGCGTCAACGGTTTCTGCAGTGACAGCAGGCAGGGAATCTTGTGAAAGAGCGCCAAGATCACTCGGGCTGAGGGAAAGGTCATCCCCCAGAGATGCAAAGGGGTCGAGCTCATCAAGTAAGGTGGTTGTAAGCGCATCGAGCCCTGTCGGTTTTGGAGCTTCTTCTTCGGAGGAAGTTTCTTCTGCTTTCACCTCTTCTTCGGAGGAAGCCTCCTCTGCGTTCGCCTCTTCTTCGGAGGAAGTCTCTGGGGCCTCGACTGTGTCCTCTTTTTGTCCCTCTGGAGCAGCTTCGATTTGTTCGTGAGCTGTTTCTTCAGCGGCTTCGGCTGTTTCTTCAGCGGCTTCGACTGTTTCTTCAGCGGCTTCGACTGTTTCTTCTACAGTCTCGACCGTTTCTTCTACAGTCTCGACCGTTTCTTCTGCGGCCTCAATGGGAGCTTCCTCTTTGGCCTCGATCGTTTCTTCTGTGGATGTGGCCTCTGGAGCTTCAGCTTCCGAAGTCTTTACGGTGTCTTCTACCGTCTTGACAGACTCTTCAGAGGACTCCGTCGCTTCTTCTGTCTGCTCAGTAGGCTCAACAGTTTCGACAGCCTCTGCGAAGTCGAGAGTGCCGGTCGTATCGGAAACCTCAGCAGCTTCTTCGGTCTGCTCGGCAGCTTCAACAGTTTCGTTGTCTTCGGTGCGTGCGGCGGAGTCTGTTGTTTCTGTCGCCTCAATAGCCTCAGCAGTCTGCTCTGTTGCCTCGGCAGCTTCTTCTGTCTGCTCGGCAGTTTCTTCAGCGGTTTCTTCGGTCGCTTCGGTTGTTTCTGCAGCGGCTTCGGTTGTTTCTGCAGCGGCTTCGGCAGTTTCTTCAGCGGCTTCGGTTGTTTCTGCAGCGGCTTCGGCTGTTTCTTCAGCGGCTTCGGCTGATTCTTCAGCGGCTTCGGCTGTTTCTTCAGTGGCTTCGGTTGTTTCTTCAGCGGCTTCGGTTGTTTCTTCAGCGGCTTCGGCAGTTTCTTCAGCGGCTTCGGCAGTTTCTTCAGCGGCTTCGGCAGTTTCTTCTGCCTCTGTTTGCGTTGTCACAGCTTCAGCAGCTTCAACCGTGTCTTCTGTGGATTCGGTAACTTCGGCTGTCTCTTCTGTTGTCTCATCAACAGAGTCTGTGGAGAGAGGCCATTTCTCGATAAGTGGGAGTAGGGCCTCTGGAGGTTCGATACCGTGGTGTGTTTGCTGAAGTTGTGCGAGGTAGATTTGCGAGACAGGAGTGATGTTGAAGTCGAGTGAGAGATCTTCTTCGAGCTGACGGAGTTGTTTTTTGGAGATGGGAAGTCCAACAGCGACGTTTAGTTCGTCGTCTTCGAGTTGGTATCCGAGTATGCGGTTTTTTTCGACGAGTTTTTTGGGGATGGCACGTAGTGCACTGGAAGATGGATTGGTAAGCGCGTCGAGGTCGACTTCATCGTACTTAAGTGCTTGTGCGAGGTAGGTGTTGACCTGTTGAGGGGTCAGATACCCCTCCTGACAGAGCTCGGCGTCGAGGCTAAGTCCTTGATCTCCTTGTTCTTGTCGTCGTTCGAAAATCGCATCCATTTCATCTTCAGTAATGATGTCTTCTTGGGTCAGGATTTGAGCGAGCTTGAAGGACATGGGACTCCTCGTTTCTTGATGGATCAGGGAAAAAATCACATGAGTTACAGTCCGAATGTAATGTTATACGGGGAGACCATGAGAAAAGCAAGAGTCTGTTGATTGGATAATGTCCCCTACACAAGCGTTTTTTGTAAAGGAAGAGGGGCTGTAGAGATGGGGGAGTGAGAGAGGGGGAAGAGGATGCTTTTTTCTTTGTTACGGACTTACTTATTGACGACAATAGAGCCCGCGATGCGATCATGGATACCACGGTAATTGCGATCGACGAAGATCCACGTGACGCCGATGAGCGCGAGGAAAAAGAATAACACATGGGCGAGGGAGCGAGAGACCGACGCGATCCAACTGAGTGGTTGGCCGTTTCTGTCGATAACTCTCAACCCAAAGAGGACCTTCCCAAGTGTCGCTCCGATCAGCTTATGTCCGAGTGTTGCGTAGATGCTATAGACGACCGCATAGGCGATGAAGAAGAAGAATATGTGAGCAGTGTATCGGCTGATAAATGTCGCGAGAAAGTCGAGACCTTGCAGGTCTTGTGGGAATGGTTTGCTTCGCGAAGGTCCGAACATGAGTGTCACGAAAAACGCGAGGACAGAGAGCAACCCAAAGTCTATGCATCCAGCAACTGCACGGCGCCAGAGAGCTGGAATGCGGGCTTTGGGTGCGAAGACAAAACCATCGCTTAGCTTGGGGCGTGGGAGCGGTGAAGTGGCTGAGGTTTGTTGTTGTGTTGTTGCGCCAAGCGGGGCAGACATGTTGAAAGCGGCTTCCATTGGCGCTCCTGTCGGGTCTGTTTTATTGTCGATTGAGCCTCCTTCAGCAGCAGGCATCACCGGTTTCGGAGTTGCGACTGTTTGTGCGGCTGACGGAGCGGGTTGGTTTTGTTGGAGACCGCTCATGATATCTCGGCCTTGTGGGACCGTCTTCTTTTCGTCGACCTCTGGGATGTGCGGCAAAGCCTGAGGGAGTGACTGGTAAGAAGGGGTTTCTACAGTCTCTGGTGTTGACGCTTGCGGAGGGACGACCGCCTGGATGCGGCTGGACGATGTGGAGACGAGCGTCGTCTCGTCGTCGGCATCCTGGTTGGTAGGGAGCCCTGTCCACTCACCACCAACGGACTCTGTCTCCTGGTAGGAGAGCGGTCGATTAGGCTGGACAACTGTTCTTTTGGGCGTGAACTTTTTGGAGCCACCTTGGATCGTTTCTTCGTCGGGGTTTGTGTGAAAACGGCTGCTTCTGTTGAGCGTCTGCTCGTCATCATCGACGTCGAAGTCCTGTGGTGTTTGCCCTGCTGGGAGCATCCCAGGGACAGTTGTCTTTTGAGGGGGCAACGTGTTCTGGTGGTGTTCCATTGTGTGCTCTGTGCTGTTGGTCAGACCACCTTGAAGGGGTGTATGGCAAAGGCTACAGTTGCTTCTGCCTTCTCTATTTTGGTATCCGCAGCGAGGACAATTCATCAAAAATCCCGTGAATTTCTGTGTTGTTTTCTCTCGATGAACGTTGCTCCACCATGGAGCGATTGCTTCATTCAAGAGGTTCTAACATATCGTGTTTTTTGTGGTCAAGAAATGCATCAACAAAGGCTCTCTATTTGGCTTGGAGGGATTTGTTTTTGATGCATAAGGATCGTTTATGGCACGTTGAGGATGTGTGCTTTGCCTGACAACAAGATGACCTTGATTTTTCTTCCCGAACCGACTCGTCCAAACCACTTTGCGGCACCTGCGAGTGCTTTGGCGCCGGTCCCATCAGAGCGGACTGTCCAGATGGCGTCTCCTGTGTTGTAAACGATGCGTGCGCCAAACCAGAGGATCTTTCCTGCAGGTGCAGGGATGAAGTGAGGAGGAAGTCCTGCACCTGGTTGGATTCCACGGTTGGTGACTTGGGTGGGCGCACCACCAGGAAGCAGGACGCGCCACATCGATAAAATCCCCGTTTGATTAGAAGAGAAGATCAGCTCTGAGCCATCTGGCCGAAATGATGGGTTACTGATTCCTGATGCCCCTTGTGCAATGGTGCGAGCCTGTCCACTTCGGACGTCTTGTACGACAAGGGATTGTGCGTCCATAGAGTGTTGCTTGGTGTAGGCGAGCCGCTCCCCTTTGGGATCAAAAGTTGGGTGGAATCCTGCTTTGTGTGTGAGCATGCGATAGGGAGGGGCACCATCTTTATTGGAGACATAGAGTTGCCGGTGTTTGGTGATGAGCGCCACGCGACCTGTTTGTGAGGCGATCTTTGCATTTGTCGCGAGTAAGTTGGGCGCGAGCCGTGTGATCGTCCCTGACTTTTGGAGCCTATACAGTTCATATCCCGAAGCTTGTTCCGAATCCTGCTTGGGGGGATGCAAGTGTTCTTTTGGGTCTTTTAGGCCAAGTAAACGACTGCCATCAGGGAAAACACCAAACGGGACGGCTTGCTTTTTGAGATGCTTGGACAGCTTGTGAAGGGCGCGCTTGATCTCTACACGTCTCCAGCGCACGGAGCGTGTTGGAGAACTCTTTGAGATGATGCGGAGAGGTTGTTTGTTCGTTTGTGTCTTCGCGAGCTGTGTACGTCTGGGAGGAGAGTTTCGGTGTGGTGTACGGGAGCGTACGGGGAGCTGCAAGGAGAGTAAATACCAGCCCGTACCCATCACAAAAGCGAAGAACGTAAAGATGATCGTTTTTCTCGACATGACAGCCTCTTTCTCTCCTGGAATGTCTATTGAGTATGGGCGAAAGTGTGCCCATCAAATGTGAACCTTGCGTTGGTTGTGCTCGTGTCGTGGAGAACATACTCACTTGACAGTATTTGTTGGGGTACACTACAACGTTTCTATTTGGATTGTCGAGTCATAGGGTGTTGTATGCGACAAATTGTGAGTCTTATGTACCGGTTTGGTGTCCTTGGTGGCGTCACGCTCATCTTTGTTTTGATGACGTGGGGGTTGTACGTGGGTTGTGCGTCTTGTGCAAAAGACTCACAGTGCTCCGGAAATATGCGCTGTGGTCCTGGAGGGTATTGTGTCACACGTTGCCTCGTCGGTGAATCTGATGCCTGTGTCGACGGCTTCATATGCGATTCGACAGGGCGCAGTTGTGTGAAAGGAACGGCGACGACAGACGCAGGCATTTCGGATACAACAAGTCAACCCGAGGGGAGTGTTGAAGCTCCTGTTGAGCGAGAGTGAGGGGGAGCATGTTATACAAAGGTAAAGAATTCAAGATCAATCGTCAGCCTCTAGGGCTCGGACAGCGCCACTTTTTTGAAGGCGGGGAGACACTCTTCGATCGTGTGGGGCTTGCGCTGTGTGAGTTAAACTATTTTCCCAAAAAAGAGCTCTTTGAATCACAGGCTTTTGCACGTAAAGCGTTGCGGTTGATCAATCGTCTTGAGAAAGGACCATTGTGGACGCTGTTGGACGTTGGAGGTGGGCACGGTTTGACGAGTTTGTTTTTGATGGCGTACGCGAAACCTCACCGGGTTGAGGCTTCTTGGGTGATCGATCCGCTCGTGCCAGCTCGTGGTGAAGAACTCTTTCAGGCATTTACGTCCATTGTTCCAAAGGTCAAAGAACGTGTGGTCCGAAAACATCGTTACTTTGCGGAGTGGGTCGAAGATCTTCTTCAGGATGAAGTGTTACGTGAGCGGAAGTACATTTGGCTTGGGTGTCACGCCTGTGGTGAGCTGAGCGATGCGATTCTCGAGATGGCGTTGTCGAGACGTGAGCCCTTTGTGTTGATGCCTTGTTGTCCCAACAGACGTCTCTCTCGTTCGTGGCCAAAGCACATTGAGCGGGTGCTTCCTGCGGACGTTGAACCCTTTGGGGATGTTGGTGTTGCGCTGGATATGATGCGCCTTGGGCGCGCACAAGCCGCACAATACCGCGTGTTGTACCGGGAGATTGAACGCGAGATTACGCCCCACCATCGTCTCCTCATCGGTCAACCCATGGCGAGGTAGGTCAGCGGGCGTGGGGAAGAGATAGGGGAGGGGTTACTTGACGAGTCCGAGGCGAAGTTTCCAGCACATCGTGATCGCTTCGAGGAAGATCTTCTTGTTCATCTTGGATTGGCCAAATTGACGATCGAGGAAGGTGATGGGGATCTCTTTGACGCGGAATCCTTTTTGGAGGGTGCGCCAGGTCATCTCGATCTGGAAGGAGTATCCCTCGGATTGGACGCTGTCGAGGTCGATACTTTCGAGGACTTCACGGCGAAAGCATTTGAAGCCACCTGTGACGTCGTTGACGGGGAGTCCGAGGATGGTGCGTGCGTAGAGGCTGCCACCACGTGAGAGGACTTTGCGCTGAAGGGGCCAGTTGATGGTGCCGCCACCTTTGACGTAGCGCGAGCCGATGACGAGATCGTTGTCTTTGATGGCGTCAAAAAAGCGCTGCAGTGATTCGGGGCGGTGGGAAAAATCGCTGTCCATTTGTTGGATCAGCTCGTAACCTTTCTCCAAACCGATCTTAAATCCCGCGATATAGGCGGTTCCAAGTCCGAGCTTGCCGCTACGGTGGAGGACATGTACGCGCTCATCTTCGGCGGCCTTTTTATCGGCGATGTCGCCTGTTCCATCGGGGGAGTTATCGTCAACGACGAGGATATGTGCGTGAGGTGCATGGCTGTGGATGGCGTCAAAGAGTTTTGGTAAATTTTCAGCTTCGTTGTATGTGGGCAAGACGATCAACGTGGAGGGGTGTGTCGTGTTGCTTTGTTCTTCTGCCATGAGGAGGTCCTTTCGTATGTTTTCCTTCCAACAGCCTTAGGATTTGCGTGTGGTCGCAGGAAAATTGGGTTTGCGTTTTTCGAGAAAAGCGCTGGTTCCTTCTTTGGGATGATCGCTTGTGAAGAGCTTGGCGAATGTGCTGATCTCGATCTCACAGCCTTGTTGGAGTGGGAGATCGTGTCCTTCGACCATGGCTTTTTTGGCCACCTCGACAGCGAGAGAGCTTTGTTTTCGGATCGTCTGTGCTGTTTTATGTGCAGTGGAGAGCAATGCATCGAGTGGGAGGACTTTGTTCGCGAGTCCGATCCGTAGTGCTTCGTCGGCTTTGATTTTGGCGCCGGTCATCACGAGTTCTCGTGCCATTCCGATGGGGACCTTGCGGCTCATGCGTTGTGTTCCACCAAAGCCAGGGATCAGGCCCAGAGAGACTTCGGGGAGTCCAAACACAGCGTTCTCAGAAGCGTAGATAAAGTCACAGGCCAGCGCCAACTCTGTCCCTCCACCGAGCGCGTATCCATTGACTGCCGCGATGACAGGTTGTGGAAGCTGCTCGATGGTATTCATCACGTCGTGTCCTTGCTGTGCAAAGGCGCGCGCTTGTTCGAGATCGGCGTTTGCCATCTCATTGATGTCCGCACCTGCGACAAAAGCCTTCTCCCCGCTACCTGTGAGGATCACGACATCGATCGAGGCATCTTTTTGCGTGGCTTCGAGGACGCGTTTGCACTCGTTGAGGGTGTCTTTGTTGAGGGCGTTGAGCGCCTTGGGGCGGTTAAATGTGATCTGGCGTACACCGTCGTTGTCTTCTACAAGTAAGTTCTTCAGGTCTGAAAAGGACATCTTCTTGCTCCATTTCGCGATTCGTGGATCTGTGGGATGAAAACTTCCTTAGAGCTCGTCGGGGATCTGTTTGATCAGCGCGTCGAGCTCCTTTTGCATATGTGTGCTCTTGAATTGCTCTGCGTGGAGGATCGAGAGCAGTGTCTGAATGGTGTCTTCGAGGACATCGTTAATTACGATGTAGTCGAAGTCTTTTGCTGTTGGGATCTCTTTCCGAGCGGTCTTCAGTCGTCTCTGTATACGCTCGGGGCCTTCGGTTCCTCTGTTGATGAGGCGTTGATGCATGGCGTCCCAAGAAGGGGGCAGCATAAACAAGAGGATCGCCCGTGGTCCAAAGTTTTCGCGTATCGTCCGCGCGCCTTGGACATCGATGTCGAGGAGGACATGCTTTCCCTCTTCGAGGAGCGCAAGTGTGGTGTCGCGTCCTGTGCCGTAGTAGTGGTCATGTACCTCTGCGTACTCCAGAAATTGCTCCTCTTGGATCATCGTTTCAAACTGCGCTTTGGGGATAAAGTGATAGTGTTGTCCGTCGAACTCGCCTTCACGGGGGGTGCGTGTTGTGTAGGAGACTGACAGCGAAGCCTGCTCATGGCGTCGCAAGATCTCCTGACAGACAGTGGATTTCCCCGTCCCAGAACCTGCTGCGACGACGAGTAGGATACCTTTTTGATGCTCAGACATGGTCAGCTCCTTTCTCTTCGTTATTCGATGTTTTGGACTTGTTCGCGGATCTTTTCGATCTCTGATTTAAGCGCGATCATCTCGTTTGCGATGCCCGCGTCCTGGTTTTTTGAACCGATCGTGTTGGCTTCTCGGTTGAGTTCTTGACATAAAAAGTCGAGCTGTCGACCGATAGGGCTGCCTTGTTCGAGTAAGTTGTGAAATTGTTCGATGTGGCTGCGGCTACGAGTCACCTCCTCTGTGATGTCGTAGCGGTCCGACCAGATCGCGACTTCTTGGTGGAGTCGTTGCTCATCGATGCTCTCTGGCAGGGAGAATTTGGCGAGGCGTTCACATAGTTTTTCAAACTGTTTTTGTGGAAGCTCTGGTGTTAGTGATTCGATGGTGTTGAGGCGTTCGACGATCGCTTTGAGTCGACTTTGGATGTCTTGGTGGAGGTGTTGACCTTCCTGTTTGCGCATCTCGAGGAAAGGGACGAGTGCTTGCCTCATTGTGTCGAGGAGTGGTTCGCTCCAACTGTCGATGTCTTCTGTCGCGGAGACCTGTGTAATGACCCCTGGCATTTGGAAGATAACCGCAGGGTCGACTTTAGTGTCTGGTTGTTCGGCTGTTTCGGCGAGCTGTTTGTAGAGCGCGATGTATTGGTTAGCCAGACCCATGTTGATGTCTGGTTGAGTCGGTAGCTCCTGGTTTTCAGTCGCAAAGCGAAAGAAGAGTTCGACACGACCACGGTTGACGTGGCTTTGGATCTCTCTGCGGATCTTGGGTTCGAGATGGGAGAGCTCCTTTGGCATACGGACTTTGACCTCGCAGTATCGATGATTCACGCTTTTGATCTCGACCTGAAGGGGGACATTTTGGATGACGCTGTCTGCGCGTCCAAAGCCTGTCATGCTGTGGATAGGGGAGCTTTTTTCGGTCATAAGGTGTCCTTCTCGTTGTGGGGTTGGGGTTACGATGCGTTGACCCACTTACCTTTTTGTTCATCGAATGTCCAGGGAGTCGTCAATTCGCCAGCTTCGTCGATATGCCATCGTCCGTCGAGGTGTCTGTTGTAGGTCTCGATACCATCTTCGAGCTGTTTTTTATCCCAGATGCCGGGATTTTGCAATTGTTCTTGTAGCCACTGTTGTTCCAGCCGTAGGGTGCCTTCCAGAAGGTCGTGCAGGCGTTGTTTTTGTGCGCCGAGTTGTTTCTGCATTTTTTTGAAGATGTTGAGGATGATACCTGGTTGGTGGTCGAGCACCCAGCCAATGCGGATCGTTTTGGCCGATGTTTGTGATGCGTGCGAGAAGGCGGGGATGCGCCCTGTTACCTTTTTCTCGATCAAGCTGCACAGTCCGATGATTGTGAGGTCGTGACGGCGAAGTAGGGAGAACATATCCTCGTCTTTTGGTTGGCCGTATCGATTGACAATCACACTGTTCACGCCGGTGAATGCGCCAAAAACGAGCGCTGTGCCTTTTTGACTCCCAGGACTCTCGGCGAGCGTGTTTGCTCCACGAGGTTTTCCACTGTAGTTGGCGAAGACTGTGCCTGCACCGATGTTTGTGAGATTGGGGAGGCCTTCGAGGAGTTGTTCTTTGCCTTGTGCGTTGACAATCGGGTACGTAGAGGGGGCAATGAGGGAGAGGTAGGATGCGGTATGTTCGGAGACAAAGCCCTGTCCATTGAGGATCGTTTTGGATATCTCAGAGCCTAGATTGCAGCCCTCGGCGCTTTTGACAAGGGTGAAGTTTCCGTGACTACGCAGGGTGTTATGTGGGCCGATCTCAGAGTGGAGAATGGTCGCGCGCGTCGCTGTTGTGTGTGCACCTACGCTTGCATTTTCGACACGCGTTTGGTGAAGTTTTGTGTATGCGCCGATAAACACGGATGTGCCGTTGACCTTCCAGTGGTTCATTTGGAAGGATTTTCGTTTCCCTGTGTCTTCGATTTGACACTGGATCAGCTCACAGTGAGCGTCAATAATGACAGGTGAATCGGCGGTTCCACGAATCACGCACTGGATGAGTTTGCAATGTGGGCCAATCTGGACGTGTTCAAGTACACATTGCTCGACATGGGAGCCTGTAGCGATGGAGACATCTTGGCGGTCTGCATATGAGGTGTCCATGTATATTTGTCCTTTGGTGGTGTGGAACGTCAGTGGTATGGGTTGTGTGTCGAGCGAAGGCAGGTACTAGAGCGAGGCTTTCAGATTGTGTGTTGAGGTTGGTTCTTCCGTCTCTGGTGAGTTTGTGGAGTGTTCTTTGCTGTAGCCTTCGACGCGATAGATCTTGATGGGGTCTTTCTTGCCTTTGACTTTGGCGTCTGGGAGCCTTGTAAAGTCGAACATATCACCGAGGTGCTGGCGTGTGGACTCGGAGATGATGACTTCGTTTGCTTTGGCTTCACTGCAGAGTCGAGAGGCGAGGTTGACGCCGTCACCGATGACGGTAAATTCGAGGCGTTTGGGAGAGCCCATATTTCCTGCGACGACTTCACCTGTGTTAATACCGATTCCCGTGTAGAAGGGGGGTTTCCCGTCTTCTACACGTTTGACATTAAACCCTTTGAGGATGGCCTGGATTTCGACAGCAGCTTGTACCGCATGTAGAGCATCTTCTGGTCGGCTTTGGGGTGTACCCCAGACCGCCATGATAGCATCGCCGATGAACTTGTCCAATGTCCCTTCACGGGCGAAGATGATGTCCACGAGCAAGTCGAAGTAGGTGTTGAGTTCTTGAATCAACTCTTGTGGATTAAAGCCCTCACTGAGGGAGGTAAATCCCCTGATGTCTGTGAACATCATCGTGGCTTCGACCATCTCGCCACCCATGCGGATTTCGAGGTCATCTTGTGTCAGACGTGTCATGACCGCTGGAGAGAGGAACCGCTGCAAGTGTGCGCGGATAATGGTCTCTTTTTCGATCTTTTTGGCCATGCGGGAGTTGTCTATCGCGTCTCCTGCTTGGGAGGCGACAACGCTCATCAATTGAAGGTCTTTTTCAGTAAAGACACCGATGGCGTTTTGTGTATCGAGGTGCATGACACCAAGGATCTCGCCATTCGAGCGGGAAATCAATGGAATCGACATCGAGGAGCGGATGCCTTGCATGATAACGCTCTCTGCGCTGGAGAAGCGTTCATCGATCTTGGCGTCAGAGCTGAGGATAGCGGAGCGCTCTTCAACAACGGCTTGAAGGATTGTTTTGGAGATGTTGATCTCTTCTTTGCGCGACTCGTCGGGGTAGCGTTCAAGGACACACTTGGGTTCCCAGTTGCCTTCGCCGTCCATCATCAGGATGACACCACGATCTGCCTGGATCAGCTTAAAGGTCTCTTCGAGGATTTGATTGAAGAGGACATCTTGATCGAGTTGAAGTCCAATTTTGCGGTTGAGCTCGTGAGTGATGCGGAGTTTTTCGTAGTCACGTCGCAGGGAATCTGTGTCGCGGATGTCTCGTTCAGGCAAAAAGTCCCTGGCTTCCATCTCGTGGCGGACTTGAGCGATCTGGGCGCTGAGGTCTTCACCTCCAATGATAGTCACCTGGTGACGCTTACTGTCTTCGGCGCTTTGAAGAGCGCTGTTGATGGTCTCATCTGCTTGTGCGCCGACAAAGCAGTGAAACTTAACAGTCCCTAGTTGTAGCTCATCGCCGGAGTGGATGGAGGCGTCTGAGATACGTTGTCCGTTGATAAACGTCCCGTTACGGCTTTGAAGGTCTTCAACGAGGAAATGTCCTCCTTGAAACACAAGCCGTGCGTGGTGTTTGGAGATCATCCGGTCCATGATCTGGATGGTATTGTTGGGATGGCGTCCGATGGAGTTGGAAGTCCCAAGTGGATATTTTTGCACACTGCCATCCTCCAACTCCATCGTCAGGTAAGCCGATGGTGGCGGAGGAATGGGGTTTTGAAAATAGCAGTGTGGACAATACACAAAACCAGTATCGTGTTGCTGCGCCGACGGATCGAATTCGAAGATTCCTTGACAATTTTTGCAAGTCAGTTGCATGCCGCTGTGCCCTCAGGTTATACATAGCATCCACGTTAACGGACCTATGTTATAGTGTCAAGTGAAGATGTAAAGCTCGTTCGCAAAAAAAACGCATATAGAGGAGAAACATAAATGGATTCAAGGACTAGGGGCGGAGGGCGTGCGTCCTCCAAGAGCAACGGTGGGAGTCAGCCTTTGGGACACGTCGCCCCGCGCCGTCAGCAGGAGCGCTCGCCAAAGGAGGTGTGGTCTTTGCGCATCCGTTTGGTGGTCACGGCGGTATTGGTGGTCACGGCGTTTGCGGCGGCACCCTTTGTCGCCGTGCGCAGTGTCGATCCTGGTAAGGGTTGGCTCATCATTGAGCCGCTCGTCGGTGCCTTGTATTTTTGGCCACTTGCGCGTGTGTTGATTCGCTCTTCTACGCTCTTTTGGGGCACATTGCTCTCTCTGATTGCACCTGTCTCCATGACTTGTATCCGGATCTTTGGTTCTCACCGAGATGCGATCGCAGCGACGGAGTCGAACTTTTCTTATGGAGCGATGATCTTCTTTGGTGTGATGAGCATGGCTGCATACATTTTGTTCCGCAATCCACCACACGGTGAATAGCGGACTGATTGGTGTTGATTCGGGGAAATGTATGGGGAGAGGGAGTCGGAGGGGAAGGGGGGGCTTATTCTTTGGTTTTGAAGCGAGCAAACGTTTTGAACTCTTTACCGTTCGCGTCTTTCGCTGTGAGGTTGACCTGGTACCAAGTGTTTGCTTCAAGGGTGGGGAGTGTGATCTCACCTTTTTTCTTGGAGTCGTCGATGGTGACGGAGGCGTCTCCTGCAACATCAGCGATGGTCGCGCCATCTGCTTCTGAGCATGGTTTCTCTTCTTTTTGTGAGCCTTTACAGGACTTCACTTCGACAGTCACGTCTTCTTTTTTGGTGTCGCCAGTTGTGTAGAACTCGATCTTGGTGTCTGCAGCGATGTTGTTCTCCAAGTAGAGGGGCTTGGTGATAAACGCGGAGTATTCGAGTGGGTTTGCGACACCAACGATTTTTCCTGCGACGAGGACGCTCTTGGTTCCGTCTGGGTTTTCGTCACAGTCGACGATTGAACAGATGTCCATTTCAAATTGCTTCTTCACAAACTCGGGGTCGATGACTGCGGAGAGTCTTGCTTCTTCTACGTTTGTGCTGTCCTCGGTGAAGATACCTGTCAAGGTGAAGTTGTCGAGGACGACGGAGACGCCAGCGATGGAGAGGATGAAGGTTGTGGGTCCGACGGAGAACCAACGTCCATCAAATTTACCGACGAGGGAGATGGAGACAGGTGTCTCAGTATCGACGACATCTTTCCCTTCGTGGGGGCTGCCACCTTCAGGTCCTTTTCCGAGTCCACCGATGAAGATGATGTTTCCTTTTTTGCCTTCGTCGCGTTTGTGAACATTGACGAGGATGGGGGGAATGCTGTCTTTTTGGCCTTCGAGGAGGGAGCCGAGCAGCTCAGGCGTGAGGATCGAGTCGATCTTCAGGTTAATTGTGGTGCCTGCTGCTGGCGCGTTTTTGTCTGCGTATGGAGCTTTTGTGGTGTATTCGGCGGTCCCGTTGTACTCTTTGTCGTCGGGCTTTTGGGATTTGACGGTGACATTGAGTTTGTACTTGACGCCCTGATCGAGGAGGGAGTATGGGCAAACGAGCGCGGTTTTCTTGTCTTTGTCCGTCTTTGTGTCGTAGCTGAAGCTCGCAGGTGTTGGTGTGGATGCACCATCTGCGATAAACTCTGCCTTGACCAGTTTGCCGGGCTTGATAGACATCTTGATTGTGATGCAAGTGTCTTTGGGCTCGATCTCAGCACCTGTTGCGGGCTCAAAGGTCAACTCGATGGGACCTTTGGGTTCCTCTTTTTCGGTCATTGTACCGCCATCTTGGTCGGCTTTTTCCTCAACTTTTTCGTTGGTCGTATTATTGTCACCACATGCTGCGGTCAGTGCGAAGACTCCCGCGATAAACAAAAGTAAAAAAAGATGCTTGAATGCTCTCATGCAGACATTCTCCTTGATTGAGGTCGCCCGGCTGATGCCATGTTCACCTCACGTTATGCCAGAAATTCAGGCTACATAGAATACGGTGTGCTCATTGTACATGATTGATCTGGCCTGTCAAGAAGTTGCAAGAGGTTACGTGGCGTAAGCTGTCCCCCATTTTTTGTCCGGAAAATTGACGCCTCGGATACTCCTTCGTTATCTTCGCCTGTGTCCCTCAAGGTCAAGACAGGAGTAAGTTGTGCCTCATACTCAAGAAGAGATCCTTTTATTTGCGGAAGACATCGCCAAACAAGCCGGTCGCTTATTGCTCGACAAGCTGCGCGCTGAGCGAACGATCGACACAAAGGACACCGTGACCGATCTGGTGACTGATGCGGATCGGGCGGCAGAGGCGCTTTTGGTCGATGAGATCGAGCGTCGATTTCCTTCTCACTCGATCCTCGGTGAAGAGGGCACGCGAGCACAGGCCTCGACAACGCAAGACGGATATGTTTGGGTCCTCGACCCTCTCGATGGGACTGTTAATTACACTCACCAACTCCCTATGTTCGCAGTGTCTGTCGGCGTTTTGCTCAACGGTGCACCTCTCGTGGGCGTTGTTTACCTTCCTGTCCTCGACGAGTGCTTCTGTGCGTCTCGCGGACAGGGCACGACGCTGAATGGACAGCGTGTCCATGTCTCCACACGTCCTACGCTTCGACAAAGTGTCCTCGCGACAGGCTTCTCGTACGATAAACATCTCACCCACCAGGACAATGTCTCCAATGTCGGTCGATTTATCAAAGAGGTCCGTGGACTTCGCCGTATGGGGTCTGCGAGTATCGATCTCGCTTATGTCTCATGTGGCCGTCTAGATGGGTATTGGGAGGAGAAACTCAAACCTTGGGATGTGGCTGCTGGTGTGTTGCTTGTGGAAGAAGCTGGCGGTGTTGTGACCAATTATCACAACCGCCCCTTCGAGCTGGATGAAGGTCGTATCGTCGCCTCCAATCCGTTGATCCACTCGCCCATGATTGACCAGCTCAAGCCCTATGTACAAGAACACGCTCTGTAGTCGGATATCGCAAACATTTCGTTATTGTATCACCAAGCGCCGGAGAAGATAATGGCAGCATACGTCAAAACGGGTCTCGAACGACTGATGAACGAATACCTTGGGGAGCTGAAGGGGCGGAAAGTCGCGCTTTGTTGCAATCCTACCAGTGTGGATCGTCAACTGCGTCACTCTGTGGAGCTGCTGGCTGAGTCTCCGGAGGTCGATCTTGTCGCGCTATTTGGACCAGAGCATGGTATTCGCAGTGACGCGCAGGACATGATCAGCGTCGACGATGTCGCGATCGATACGCGCACAGGGCTACCCGTCTACAGTCTGTATGGCCACGATGAGGCTTCACTTGCGCCGACACAAGAGTCCCTCCAAGGGATCGATGTCATGATCTTTGATATCCAGGATGTCGGCAGTCGCTACTACACCTACATCTACACGATGAGTTACTTGATGGAGGCTGCTGCTGAGGCGGGGATCGAGGTCTGGGTCCTCGATCGTCCCAATCCCATCGGTGGACACATGCTCGAAGGCCCATCGATCGACGAAGGTTTCTTCTCCTTTGTTGGCAAATACCCCATCCCCAACAGACACGGCATGACAGCAGGTGAGCTGGCGCTTTATTTTAATGATGTTTTTTCGATCGGGTGCAAACTGAAGGTGATCGAGAATGTCGGCTGGACACGTGAACAATGGTTTGATCAGACTGGACTTCCCTGGGTTTTGCCTTCGCCAAACATGCCTACGTTGGACACCGCGACAGTCTACCCAGGTGGATGTTTGTATGAAGGGACCAACCTTTCGGAGGCGCGCGGTGCGACACGTCCTTTTGAGTGGGTCGGCGCACCCTTTTTGGACCCCTTTGCGCTCAAGGAAAAGCTCGATGCATTTGGGTTACCAGGCGTTATTTTTCGTCCCATGTACTTTCGTCCAACTTTCCACAAATGGGCACATGAGACTTGTGGAGCTGTACAGATCCACGTCACGGAGCGAGACTCCTTTTTGCCTTTTTTGACGGGGGTTGGCATTCTTCACGCGGCGTATCAACTCGCTCCACAAGATTTTGCATGGCGAACAGAAGTGTACGAGTTTGTTGCCGATCGACTTGCGATTGATCTGCTCTTTGGTAGTCCTCGTATTCGCGAAGCGATCGAGCAAGGTGTGCCTCTTGATGAGATCGCCTCATCGTGGAAAGACGCAGAAGACACCTTCGCGAAAGCGCGCGCGCCTTTCTTGCTTTATTGACAAAATATACTTGCCAATGTTCCTTATCGTGGTGATGATTAACTTTGGCTTGGAAACACACGTTTTTCTTTCTTGATCGATGTTTTGTTGCGACTGGTCAAGCGCTGTGTTACACTTTGCAATAAATGCGAGACCTTTCAGGTCCGTGTAAAGTCATCCAGGTGAAAGCATCATGATGATTCTATATGTAAGGAGATGGCGAGCTTATGAGTTGGCGTACAATATTCGGTGTATGTGTGCTGTTTTTGGGTATCACACTCGCCGGTTGTGGCGAGATTGAAACACAAATCAGAACTTCGTATCCTCTTGACACAAACGACACAAAAGGACCCTACCAGGTGATGGCTGTTGTCAACGGTGAACCTGGGATGAAGGTTTGGCTTGTTTACACAACCGACAACTGGAGTGACCCCAACAACATCAAGGTCACTGAAATGGCGAGCAACAATGTCGACGTTTTCCAAGGGAAAATTGATGGACAGGCTGCCAATACAACGATTTCGTACTATATCCTTGTACAAAGTCCCGCCAACAAAGTGACCACTGATCCTGAGCAGATGACGTCCGATCCTGAAAAACTTGTCCCTCTTGACAAAGATCTCACCTATCAATTCCGGATTGTCAAATAGCTTCTTATTTTCCCCACGTTTCCATCCTCTCCAGACAAAAATACAAACAACTTATCTCTTTTTTTGCCCAAATAGTCTCATCTGAAGCGTCCTAGAGTAAGCACCTTTTTGGCCTCTTTGATTTGGACGTGTCTGTGTCGTCTTCTCGGTGGATGTGGTCTCTTCCTTTTTGACAGTCTACCCGTAACGAATTCGATACAATTGTGTATAGATAGATGTGCATGTATACTGCATATGTTCATAGATTGTTGAGACGATTTGTTTCGATTGTGGGTCCATTCTCCGTGGTGTGGCTGATGTGTTCTCGTTCTCTTACATCGCCATGACAAGGATGATAACGATGTGTTTAAGGTTGGAGATGTTTTCATGAGAAAGCGTATTGCCCGGAGTGTTTTGGGCCTGTTTTTTGTCTCGTGTTTGGTCGTTCTCTCTTTGACTGTCAGCTGCACAGGTGAGTTGCCTGCGTGTCAAACACACGCCGACTGTGCGAGTGCAAAGTTTGTGTGCAACACAGGCACCGGAAAATGTGTCTCGATTGAAGATTCGGACGGTGGTGTTGGCAGAGATGGCGTCTCCATTGACGACACTTCTTGTACTGGAAACGCAAAGCGTACTTGCTATGCTGGACCTCCAAATACACGAAATGTCGGGACATGTCGTATGGGAGAGCAAGTTTGTCTCAATGGGGTTTGGGGGGATTGTGTTGGTCAAAAGCTTCCTGGAAATGAAACATGTAACTCCCTTGATGATGATTGTAACGGTCAAATCGATGATGCGGTCGGAGGCTGTTCAGGTGTTTGTGCACCAGGAGAGACAAAGTCCTGTTATCAAGGCTCGACAGGCACCCTTGGAAAGGGGATCTGCTCTGCTGGTGTCATGACTTGCTCTGCTGCCGGAGCATGGGGGGCTTGTAATGGCCAAACGCTTCCTACCAAAGAGGTCTGTGGTGATGGGAAGGACAACGATTGTGATGGGGTTGTTGATGACGGATGTACGACGACAGAGTGCAAAGCAGGTGAAGTTCGAAATTGCTACACAGGTCCAGTCGGTACACGTGGACAGGGGATCTGTAAAGCAGGTGTCCAGACGTGTTTGAGTACTGGAAAATGGTCGGCTGCGTGTGTTGGGCAGGTGCTCCCTGCGACAGAGATCTGTGGTGATGGACTCGATAATGACTGTGACCGTACCGCCGACGAAGGATGTCCCACGACAGAGTGTAAAGCAGGCGAGATCCGAAACTGCTACACAGGACCAGTCGGGACACGTGGTCATGGGATCTGTCGGGCAGGTGTGCAAACATGCTTGAGTACTGGCAAGTGGCCGGCTGCATGTACTGGTCAAGTACTCCCTGCGACGGAGGTTTGCGGTGATGGACTCGACAACGACTGCGACCGCAGCGCTGATGAAGGATGTCCCACGACAGAATGTAAAGCAGGTGAGATCCGAAATTGTTATACAGGTCCAGTGGGTACACGTGGTCACGGGATCTGTCGAGCAGGTGTGCAAACATGTTTGAGTACCGGAAAGTGGCCGGCTGCATGCACCGGGCAGGTGCTTCCCGCGACAGAGATCTGCGACAAGCTCGATAATGACTGTGACCGTACCGTCGATGAGGGTGGTGTTTGTGGAACCAATACGTGTGTCGCTGGCGCGACTCGGAGCTGTTACACTGGCCCTGCCGGGACGATGAATGTCGGTGTGTGCAAGGCTGGGACACAAAGCTGTACGGCTGCTGGCACATGGGGAGCATGTGCTGGACAGGTCGTGCCAACGAGCGAAGTCTGTGATGGCAGGGATAATGATTGCGATACATTTGTCGATGAGGCTTTCCCCGAACAAAACAAAGCGTGTACAACTGGCAAACCTGGGATCTGTTCAGACGGACTGTATACCTGCAGTGGCGGAAAAGTTGTTTGTTTCCAACTTGCACAACCTCGCGTCGAGATCTGCAATGGAAAAGACGATGACTGTAACGGAAAAGTCGATGACTCTTCGACGTTAAAGACATTCTACCGAGACAAAGATGGTGACAACTATGGAGATCCTAAAGTCTCCATCCAGTCGTGCTTTGCTCCAACTGGATATGTAGGCAATAACCAGGATTGTTATGACAACAATAAAAACGTACATCCTGGACAATTTAACTTCTTCACTGTACACCGTGGAGATGGCAGCTTTGATTACGATTGTGATGGGGCTGCGACCAAACGCTTTGCCAAAGTCGGCTCTTGTTTAGGGTGTTCATCCCCCAACTTTGATCAAGGCTTTGCTGTGACAGTACCTGCCTGTGGTACAAATGGAAACTGGATCACCTCTTGTCGATTTGATGTTGGAAAATGCTACCCCTTAACTGCCGCCAAAGCCCAAGAATGTCGCTAGCCAGCCTTCGCTGGTGTTTACTTCCTGCCTTTTTGTGCCTTCCCTTGCTTACGCACTGTGATCCCCCACAATTCGATCCGACAGGATATACCTGTACGAGCGTCAATGATTGTTTACCCAGTTATACTTGTGAGAAGCAACGTTGCGTTGTGGTTGTCTCACAAGAAAGTGCCTCCGAGTCGAATGGAGAAGGAGGGAGGGAGCAGGTTCGTGAGACGTTCCAGGACGCAGGGGAATCGAACCCCGAACCAGGGCGTGAACAAGTCAGTGAGACGCCTGGGAATGGAAATGAGTAGGTGGATGTTACACGTGGAATGTTGTGGAGCCTTGTAAGAGGATGTTCGAACGTATGAGTTTACATTGTGTGATACGAAAGACCACGTTGCTGTTGGTGGTGGTGAGTTGTCTGTTTACAGCGAGCGTTGCAAGTGCTGGAGCTGCTTCCATTGCGATCGCGACAAAGCCCTCCAAGAGCACATTCCAGTTGTTTGATCAGAAAGGAACGCTGATCAAAAAGGGGGTGACGCCTTTTGTTGGTAAGCTCCCTGCGGGGATGTACCGTCTGGTTCTTTCGCATCCACTGTGTCACAAAGAGGCGAGAAGTTTCCGACTTTCATCTGGTGATACAAAAGTCCTCCAGATGGAGCTGATGAAGAAGCAAACGCGGCCTAAAACAGCTCCCACTTCCCCACATCCTGGCAAGGCCAACGCACATCCACGCAAAACACCACAAAAGATCACACAAAAGGTGCCACAGAGAAAAATACGTGTTCCATGGCTACCACTTGTCCTCGGTGCAGGGTTTTTGACCGCTGGCGGTGTCTTTTTTGGTGTGTCACAATTACACTTTGCGTGGTCGCGTGATAAAACCCAAACACAGAGAGTGGCATACAAGAACTTTACAGACGCACAGAGCTTCCAATCGACCTCGATGTTTTTGTCTTTGGCGGGTGGGGTGGCGTTGGTGATCAGTGGGTTTTTGTTTTTGAAACAGCCGCCTCCACGGACCAAAGGTCCATCCAATCAATATAAGCGCATTCCGATCATAGGGCGCTATGTTCCGCGTATGCGCGAGAATGAACGAACAGAGCTGTTGGGGTCGTGGTGACCGAATAGCGTCAATGGGAATCTTGATATTGGAGCGTTCGTTACGTCGAACAGCATTATCCGTTAAGAGGCACATCTTTTTTGAGTGTGCCATTCGATGGGAGGAAGAGTTGCATGAGATGGTTTGAGTGTCGAGGCCAGCGATGGAGCGTCATTTGGTTTGTATTGTTTGGGCTCATGGTGTGTCCCTTGTTTGTCTTTGCCCAAGGTGCCACGACAAAGCCTGTGAAGCCTTCTGTCGCGAAGTCCACAACGTCCCGGCCTGCTCCTGTCGCAAAGAAGAGAAGTACACCTCCTACCCGTAAGTCTCCAGACGCCAAGGCTCCCGTAAAACGCCGCAGCGTGAAAACCAAAACATCAACCGCAAAGAAGCCCTCGAAGCAACAAGCCAAGAAGACACAACCAAAACAAGCCAAGAAGAAGTTGTCTGTTGAGCTGAACGCGTTCGCTGACAAATTTCGCAAAGATTACTGGGAGAAAGGACCGCTTGTCGCGCTCTTTTTGATCCTCCTGGTGGGTTTTGGTGTGAGCTTGACGCCATGTGTGTATCCAATGATCCCCATCACCATCGCGGTGATTGGTGCGAGCAATGAGAGCGGACACAAACACAGAGGGAAGGGATTCTTGTTGTCCTTTACGTATGTGCTAGGGATGGCTGTTCCTGCAGTCGTTTTAGGACTTGTCGTCTCTCAACTCGGAAGCCTACCCTTTGTGATGGGGGGGATCATGAAGAGCAAGATCTTCCTCGTCTTGATCATCGGATTGTTTACCTTGATGTCGATCAGCATGTTTGGTGCGTTTGAGTTGACGCTCCCAGCGAGTTGGCAAACAAAGCTCGCTGGATTCCAAGGGAGTGGGTTCTCAGGAGTCTTTATCCTCGGGATGATCGGTATCATTCTCTCAACAGCTTGTTCGGGGCCTGTGATGCTAGGACTGCTCGCGTTTATTGCACAGACCGGCAGTTGGACATTGGGGATTCTCTTACCCTTTGTGTTTGCGTTGGGAATAGGGATCCCCTTCCTGATATTGGGAAGTGGTGTGGTTGAGGCGCTCCCACGAAGTGGCAAGTGGATGCTCGAGATCAAGAAGGTCTTTGGTGTGATCTTGCTCGGGGCGGCGATCTTTTACTCGTATTACCTGTTTCAAAAAATGCTCGTCTGGTATGCGCTTGGACTTGGCGTCATATTGCTCTCATTCTCCGTCTTTTCCGGGGCCTTTCGTGGATACGAAGAGGGACGTTGGTGGTGGGACCATGTCAAGCAAATCTTTGGACTGTTGTGCTTTTTCGCCGGGACATACTTGTTCGTTGGGACACTTTTGACGTCCGGCTTCTTGCTGCCTCCTGTGTCCAAGATCCTCAAAAACAAAGTCGTCGTAAAGGTGCCTGCGCCAACGGTGATCACGACACACACAAAGGCCGTCGGTGGTGTGCCTGCCAAGCGCGCAGTGAAAAAGGCCGACAAATGTTTGCCACCTGCTGATTACCCCGCTAACAAGCCATTTTGGATTACCTCCGAGAAAGAGGGCCTTGCTTGCGCCAAGAAGCTCAAGCGACCCGCGATTATCGACTTTTGGGCGGTGTGGTGTAAGAACTGTAAAGAGTTGGAGCGGACTGCATTTGGTCATCCTGACGTGATCAAGGAGAGCCGTCGATTTGTCATGATCAAAGCTGAGTATGACAAGGACGAGAAGGAGATGGCGCGCTTCACAAAGCAGTACCGAATCCCTGGTCTGCCGTGGGTTCGCTTCTTTGATAGCAAAGGAAAGATGCTCCAAAAGCCGTTGATCGTCGGTCTTCTTACACCTCAAAAAGTCTTGAAATTGATGCAACAAGTCAGGTAATCTATCGATGATATGACCGGAGAGTCCCTTTCTGAATGATCACAAACCCCACAGCTTATGCACGTTGTGATGGGGAGGAGTAACATGCAAGCGGGCAGCCAGTTGGCTGATGGGCGTTATACGCTTGAACAATGTTTGAAGCGTACTGGTATGGCTGAGGTATGGCTTGCGAGCCAGCACGGGGGAGGGGGATTCTCAAAGAAGGTGGTGATCAAGATGATCCACCCCGATCTCAACGAAAAAAGTGAAGCTCGTCAACGCTTTCTGGACGAGGCGCGTGTTGCATCTCACATCCATCACAATCACGTCGTGCAAATCTACGATTTTGGTGAGCAAGATCGACTCCTTTACCTAGCGATGGAATTTATTGATGGCTACGATGTCGAAGGGATCATTACAAAAGCGCTTGCGCTGCAACAGTCGATCCCATTGCCTTTTGTATGTCGTCTGATCGCCGATGCTTGCCAAGGGTTGGGGTTTATCCACGAGATGGCCGATGAACAAGGACGTCCGCTCGATCTTGTCCATCGAGATATCTCTCCACAAAACCTGATGGTCTCGAAGTCTGGAGCGCTCAAAATTATCGACTTTGGGATCGTCAAAGCTCGCCAAAAACGCTCCCGTACGCGTACTGGTGTCGTTGTCGGAAAATTGCAGTACATGTCCCCCGAACAGCTCTCTTCCGAAGAGCTCGATCGACGCGCCGATATTTACTCGTTGGGGTTGGTCTTATTTGAGATGTTGACCCTACAACCACGCTTTCGCGGCAACAATATGCTTGAGGTCTTCTACGAAGCGTTCAACGAACCTCCTCCACCCATTGTCGATTTACGACCTGATTGTCCTCAGGCTCTCGTAGACTGCGTGCACAAAGCCTTGGCCAAGGAGAAGGAGGAGCGATTTTCCAACGCTTACGAAATGCAAGAAGTCCTTGAGTCCATACTCTTCCAGCTCAAAGCGGCTGTTTCTCCTCGACAAATTGCGACCTTCTTGAAGGTCCACTTTGAGACACCTGAGCCTTCGTTGACAAATGATGCGACTGTCGTAAGCCCCCTTGGTTATCGACAGGGTGATACCGCTGAGAACGCTCATTCTGAGGTTGAGTTACAGGTCCAATATCACGCCGAAGAAGATTGGTCTGGGTTGGACGGTTCACTTGATACTGACGAGCATACAAAGGTTCATCCTGGACCCCGGAGACCTCCACCTCCACCAACACACCAAGAGATCGCACAGGTCACAGGGCAGAGTCCGTACGCAGCGATTCCGCCAGCGATGCAGCGTACGCGTCAGGAGCATCCTGATGAAACGGTTGTTGGACCGGCTCCACAAGGGGAACATTCGCGAGATAATCACAACGCGCTGTATACCGATCTTTCTTATGGAGACGATTCGTTTGACGATATCCCTGCACCTCCCACGATCGCACAGCAAGCAGCGTATCCCGATCGTGCTGTAAAGCCACAGCCCCCACCTTTTACAAAAAATAAGCGTAAAAAGAGCCCGCCACCTATCCCCAAAACGCCTCCACCTTTTCCAGTGATCGAACGGAAAGCTTCACCTCCTCCGTTCTCCAAGGATACAAAGACTTCACCTCCTCCGTTCTCCAAGGACACAAAGACTTCACCTCCTCTCCCTGTGAAGAAGATGCCTCAAGCTCCCCCTCAGCCTGTTGCTTCAGCCCCTCTTCTTGCGCCGCCAACCATTGAATCTTCATTGGCCTCTAACGCACCTGTCGACACTCTCTCTGGCCGTACATCTTTGTTGATCGGCCTTGGGATTGGGGCGTTGATGGCGATGCTATTTTTGTTGTACATCCTCACACAATAAGGAAAACTTGCATGGAGCATGTCTCTGACTCGACAGTTGAGCGAGCTGGTCGTTGGTTTAAGGGACTTGGTCGCCGCACGCAGCTCGTGCTTGGCCAAGGAACACCACTTGGTTTGGTCTCGCAAATTTTGGCCGAACATTACGCTGATCGACCAGCTTTTGAGGTCGACGCGAGCTTCCCAGGGTTTGTTGCACGAGATGTGTGGACGTATACAGATGTTGAACGAGCTGTTGCTCGTTTGGCTGCGGCATACCAAGACTTTTCGTTTTTTTCGCAGCGTCGGATCCTGATCGCGATTGGTAACCGCATGGACACGTTGATGCATATCTTTGCGTTGGCTCGTGTGGGCGCCATCCCTGTCCCTATCAACCCTCGCCTGAAACATGAAGAGTTTGAGGCTGTTGTAAAAGCCAGTCAGGCGACGGGGATCATCGCAGATGGTGATGTGTTTCGGCGTTGGTCGACAAGCGCGGTGATCGAGGAACTGGAGAGGTGTTGGTCTGGAGCTGACGAAGCGCCAGACGATGATCTTTGTCACGATCTTGTTGGCTGGCTGGAGAGTTATCCTGAAGAGAAACGTGAGACATGTGCCTCATCGTCATTGACAGACACTGCGTTGTTGCTCGCGACCTCTGGAACGACAGGCCACCCAAAGGCTGCGGCGCTGACGAGCCGAGGTCTGCTCGGCGGGATCGGTTGGTTGATGGCGTTGCCTGTAGGGCTTCAGTCTGGCCTCCGTGCACAACGCGACG
Source organism: Deltaproteobacteria bacterium (assembly GCA_002731275.1). Classification (GTDB taxonomy): domain Bacteria; phylum Myxococcota_C; class UBA6777; order UBA6777; family UBA6777; genus UBA6777. Next base: position 93,955 of record PCBK01000070.1, read on the forward strand.
TGATGATGGCTGCGCTACCTCTTACCCATGTCATGGGTCTAAGCACTGCGCTTGCGGCATTATGTGCTGGGGTAACGTACGTCCATGTACAGCGCTTCCGAGCCAAGGAGATGCTCGAACGCCTCGTCTCTCGTCGTCCTAACGTTTTTATCGGTGTACCCACCATGTACGCGGATCTGGAAGCCGAGGGGATCGCGCAAAGAGATGTCTCTTGCGTGCAACTTTGGGTGAGCGCTGCTGACGCGATGCCCCCTGACAGGGCGCGACGGTTTCAGTCATATGGTGCCGCTGGCTTGCTTCTTGGCCGCGCTGTGGGACTCGCTGGGTTTGCTGACATCTATGGTATGGTCGAACTCTCTGGCCCAATGGCGCTGCGTTGGTATGCTCTGTCTCCTTTTGCGCAAACGCCACTTCCTTCAATCTGCTTTGCATTGCCAGGCTTTGAGGTGCGCGCTGTTGACGAACATGGGCATGTGCTGGGCTTTGGCAAGCAAGGTGAGCTACAAGTGCGTGGAGGAGGTGTTTTGCGTCGATATGAAGGCGCACGTGGTACGGGGCCCGACGAAGATGGGTGGTTTGCGACAGGCGATATTGCGACCGTGTGGGCCGCCGGTTTCTTCTCCATTGAAGGTCGTAGTCGGGATCGTCTGAAAGTCGGTGGCTTCTCCGTGTTCCCTGCTGAGGTTGAGACAACCCTGCGTAAACATCCGGCTGTGAAAGAGGTTGCGCTTGTTGGGCTCCCCGATGAGCGCTTGGGAGACAAACCCGTGGCGTTGGTTGTCCCCGAAGATGAACCATTTCCCTCCGAGGACTTCTTGGCTTGGGCCGCTGAACATATTGCAGGCTACCGAAAACCCCATCAGGTCTTTCTTTCCGAGAACATTCCACGTGGAAATCATGGTAAGATCGATCGTCAGGCGGCGACACTCTTGGTACAGGACTTGCTAGAAAAGATGTCCTGATCAAGGTGAGTTTCGTTGGGCATTGGAGGTTTCTATGCGGAAGTGGATCGTGTTCTCTTTGCTGCTCTTTGGCCTTTGGGGTTGTTTTGCTTGTGTTCCTCTTGACGTGCGAGCACGAGAGGAGCTCTCTATCACAGTCGATCTCGATGACATTCTCAAAAAAAATGGCGTTGACAAAAACAAAGTCTTTCCAGGGGGGAAGATCCCCAAGGACTTCAAGCTGAGCATCCCTTTTTGGTATGCGACAACATACGATATTCGCGATAATCAACAAATCAAGAAGTACAAAGAGCAGATCAAAGATCTGCGCATCGTGCAGCTGAGTTACAAACTCGATGAGAACTCACTCAGTGTGGAGATCCCAAGTCATGGGCACCAACTACAGGTGTATTTGAGTGATGTAGACAACAAAAAAGAAGAGCAATTCAAAGAGGTCGGGTTCTTGTACCCGATCCCCGCTGGAAAACCAAACATCGCAGATCGGCTACAGTTTTTGGAGCAGGGGGAAGAGACCGCGAGGAACTACTTTGAAAAGTTAGCTTTTGAGTTTGCTGTAAAGGGGAAAATTGACTTGGATGGCGCGATCAATCAGACCGTTCCCTCTGGGAAGTTAACGATCCGACTCGTGCTCGACGTGGAGTTTATGATCAACCTTGCGCCCTAGAGAATTGTCGATGAAGATCACGGAAGCTGTTTCTTAAGAAGGTGTGACAAGCCTTATTATGATCAGTTGATCACATAGGGGTCAGATTTCTGAGGGATTTTGAATAAGCCCAGTTTTTGGTGTGTTGTGTGTGGTTGTTAGGGCGTACTTTGTAAAAGGGGAAGAGGGAGCGAGCTTCGACTGTGAGGATTCGGAATCTTCGGTATGACTGTTGCAAACAAGGCAAAAGCTCTCAAACGATAGTTTATGTTTCAATGAATGAACATGCGAATAGTACGGCAAGTTTATAGAATACCAAGATAAACAGAAAGCATGTAGGTGGCTCAGAAATCTGATGCCGTGTCGGAAGGATTTGAAAGGAGAGGTTTATGTCTGCGTTGTGGAAGCGTATTGTTTGGATAGGTGCTTTGTTCTCGAGTCTATCCGTCTTGTGGGCGTGTGGGATCGGTGTGACAGTGTGCAAGAGTGGAAAAGAGTGTGCGATTGGGCAAAGATGTATGGAGGACCGTTGTCAGGTCCCACCCATCGAAGGAAACCAAACACCTGTCGCGAGGGCTGGGGCCGATCTTCGGGTGAAGAAGGGCGAGAGGGTGCGTCTGGATGCTTCAACGAGCTCAGATGTTGATTTGGATAGCCTCACTTTCTCCTGGGCCTTTGTGGAGAAGCCAAAGGACAGTAAGACCGCCCTTGAAAACGCAAAAAGCGTTCAGGCGAGCTTTATCGCAGATGTGCCTGGTAAGTACATCATCCGCCTCACGGTAAAAGATGGTCCTGGCGCCGCTGATGACGATGAAGTGACTGTCATCGTCAATCGTCCTCCTGTCGCAAACGCAGGTGGAGATCAGCTCGTTTTGCCCGGCGCTGTTGTGACCCTGAAAGGTTCAGACAGTCAGGATCCCGACGACGATCCAATGACGTTCTCCTGGAGCCTTGAGAAGCGTCCAGTAGGGAGCGTTGCAAAGTTAAACAACGCGGCAGGTGAGATCAGCTCATTCACTGTCGATCAACCAGGTCTGTACATCATCCAACTCAAAGTCTCCGATGGTTTTGATGAGACGACAGACTCTCTCCAAGTCCAAGTTGCCGACCCTGCGCAACTCAATCCACAACTACAAGCGCTCGAACCTTTCCGTGCACCGACGCGCTCTCGTGCTGTGGTCACACTTCATGGACGTGACTTTTTGCAGGGCGCGAAAGTGTACTTTGATGAGAAGAGTCTCACTGTCGACTACCGTTCAAGCAAACGCCTCATCGTCTCGCTCGATTTGACCTCTGCCAAGGTGGGTGGGCACCCGATCAAAGTCGAAAACCCTGGCGGAAAAGAGACGAAAGCGCTCGTGTTCCAGGTTGATGACATCCCTGTCCCGATTTTAACGGCGTTGTCTCCGGCGAAAGGGACGGCTGGACAGACTGCAGATGTGACCCTCTCTGGGACGGGGTTTGTCGTCGGTGCAAAAGTCTATTTTCGCGATAAAGTCATCCCTTCGACCTACGTCAACACAAATAAAATCACGACAAAGCTTTCCCTTGTAGGTCTGACTGCAGGCACGTATGAGATCTTTGTCGAGAATGATCCCAGCAAACGCTCGAAGGCGAAACTCTTTGAGGTGCAGGCGCTGCCGCCAAAGCCACGTATTTACAAGCATATCTTTACGCCCGGAAGTACCATCGGAAGCATTGACAATGTGTACGAGTCTTTGCGCCTGACTTGTTATGGCTTGACCAAGGATATGCAACTCTTCATCGATGAGAAACCGTACAAGGGCAAGATCGAGATCCAAATTGATAACCCTTCGAATGGTGTCGGGACGATCATTTTGCGTTCGTTCTCTACAAAAGGATACACCAAGGGTCACAAGTCCTTTCTGATCAAGAATGTAGGCGCAGGACAGGTGGTCGAGAGTCCCGTCTATAGGATCAGATTTACCAATCCACATGAACCCAGAATGAGCTATCTGCGCTTTGATAACTCAAGTCGTGGTGCGACAGGGCTCGATTACAAAGTGTTGGAGCTTCGAGGCAGCAACTTTAAGGCAGGCATTGAGGTTTACTTCGATGGAAAGCAGTACACAGGGAAAATAGAGCGCACAGGCACGTCTTCAATCAAAATTCAGCCATACAGCACCAAAGGGCTGAAGGAAGGTGCTCACTCCGTTTACCTCCTTAATGTCATCGATGGAAAGAAGTACAAGAGCAACATATACCAATACACATTGCAGGATGGTCGTGTGCCGTTGATCCAATCTGTGACGACGTCAAATGGGGCTCTCTTCACCAACCGCACTTACACTTATTTGCGGATCTATGGCTTGTATTTTCAACCCGACGCGACAGTGTTGTTTGACGGTGTGCCATATAAAGGAACAGTCCAGATCGATCAGGGAAGACAGATTTTCCTGTATCAATTCTTCACACAATCCTTTCAGCCTGGTTCACACACTGTCACCGTGCGTAATGTGATTGGCGGAAAGACTTACACGAGTAAGGTGTACACGCTCAATATGAGCGATGGGAGCAAGCCGAAGATTAAGTACGTGCGCTTCTCTCCAAGCTCCCAACTCTACGAAGGTGAGGTGTACCAAGCGACGATCACTGTGGATAACGCGCTCACAGGAGCAAAAGTCCTCGTTGATGGTGTCGAATACCCCGGGACTGTGCAGAGCGCGCAGACGGTTATTTTGATCCCTCAATTTAGTACAAAAGGAATGACTGTTGGGACCCACGTTTTTCAGGTGCGCAATGTGATCAATGGGACATTTTTTGACAGCAATCCCTACCAATTTTCCATTAGACGACGTCAGCCTCCAAGGCTGTACTCTTTGACACCCGCGACGATTTCGACCAAACAGATCACAACTGTACAGATCCGAGGCTCGTTTTTTTCGGCGACGTCGAAAGTATTTATCGGAACAACAGCGTTAAAGGCCACTTTTGTGTCTTCCTCAACGTTGAGTATACAAGTCGAGCCTACCGTGATTGGGGAGGGCGTTCATCGTTTGTATGTACAGAATGTTGACGGGCAAAAGAGCAACGAACTGACACTCTCTGTACTTCCAAATCTTGGACCTTTGTTGTGGGGGATCTCGCCTGCTAGTTTTGTGGTAAGCGGCAATGGGGCGCTCGGTTCGCAGCAACTCCAGCTGTATGGTTACCAGATCCAAACAGGCGCGCAAGTGTACTTCGGGACACAGTTGATAGGGACGGTTCACTCCCCTTCTTCTCAAACAACACCGGCAAGGGCCTCCATCAGCACACAGTTTTTTACCAAGACAGAGGTCGCTGCGATCTCCGTGAAAAACCCTGATGGGAAAATCACAAACACATCTGAACTTTGGATTCAAAAACTCACCAAGCCGGAAGTGTACTCCGTCTCACCCAATGTTATCTCCACGACAGCTACGAATGTTCAGCTGAATTTGTACGTCAGAGGAGCGACCACAAGTAGCAAGCTATACGTGGGGAATACGCAAGTGCAAGCGACCTTTACTCCTGTCACATTAAGTGTTTATACAGGGCGTTTTCGAGCGAATCTCAACCCCTCCACGCTCGCTGTTTCAGGCGATTATATCCCCATTGTGATCGAAAATATAGACGGTTCAAAGAGCCAACCATTTGTTATTGCGACGACTGCTTCAGCGTTTCGTGTGAGCTATGTGTCTCCCTCACAGATGAATATCGGAGCGACGATCTCGCAGATTACAGTGCGTGGGAGTGGGTTCTCAAGCGCGGCGGTTGTATACCTCGACGGTCAGGCCGTCCCGACTCTTTACTCTTCGTCTTCCTATCTACGCGTGACGCCAGATCTCGGGAAGCTCAATCCCGATGTGTACCATTATGTCGAGGTCAGAGATGGTCAGAAGCGGAGCAACACGGGCATTTTCCGGATCAATCGCGGACCATTGGTGCGGAATATCACGCCACCTGTGTTGTATGTTGGGGGAAATGGGCTGCTAAAGATGCAATTGCTGTACAGCGTGACAGGAGGGACGCTGGAGATCTTTGGGAAGTCTTTTCCTTTGTTTGGCTCAAGTGTGGTCAACGTATCTCTCGCGAGCGAATTACTGACCGCGAAGCCGGGGCTGCAAACGTTCCAATTTACCTTCCCTAACGGTCAGAAGAGCAGCACAGGCGCGATACACATTGCGCCTGCGAAGACGCCTTGATCGGTGGTCTAGCGCTTTGAGAAGGACGTCTTTTTTCGTCTGACGCGAATATATGGACGCTCTGCAGAGAGATTGTGGTCTTGGGTGGGGGGGTGTGGGGAGCGTGTGGGGTACTCTTGTGGGAGGGGGGAAGTTGGGAGCGAAGTCTGCATCCCAAATCTCCGAAACAGTGTGTCAATGCATTGAGAATAGATCTCTTCTTGTGTGGGTGAGAGTGTCTGTTGACGTCTTGTTGCTTCGAGTGGTAGGAGCTTTTGCAAGAGAGATTTGCACTCGTGTAACAATGCGACTTGTGCTTCAGGCCAGAGCGGAGAGTGGATGTCGACTTCTTGTGTTTGTGGTGTGTTGTAGGTTGGAGGGGGTGTCGGTGGGGCGTGGGGTTTCTCTTCTTGAAAGTAATGATCCAAAACGGCTTTGAGCTCTCGCTTTCGCTGTGCCTCTTGTGGAGTAAGAGATGTGCTGCTTTTAGACAGAGCATCGAGCCTTTGGTATTCTTTCACTAGCCTGATAAGCCGTTCCATGGCGCGTCCTTGTTGCCTTAAATATATTGTTGGTAGTGTGTTGTTATATACAGACTTTTTTCACAAAACTCAACAGCTTTTGTACAAGGAGGGGGGATGTAGCTTCTTTCATGAGGGGACCATTTGGGCCGTTGGATGAGAAAAAAACGAGAAATGAAACGCGCTTTTCTTCCTTCAATGATTCGATGACTTTCTCATCGAGTGCGCTTGTAGGTGTAATAGTGCGTTGCTTTATCCTATATGTCCGATTTTGATGTGGTGTGTATTTGGCGAACGAGGCGTTTAGTGGTTGGTCGAGAGCTTCTTTTTTGGTTTTTGCTCGGAGTTGTTGGGGGACTCATGTGAAGTACCACCGGATGCTGGGAGCTCTAGAGACTCTGGGGGGTGAAAGTACTCATCGGACATCGTATCAACGTCGTATCCTGGAGAGTGTTCTTGCCATGGAGAGGATGTGTCTTCCTCTACACTCGAATAGGCCGAGACGGAGTCTGTCGATGAGGTGGAGAACTCTGGAGGGAGGTGGAATCCTTGTGTTGTGCGAAGGGTTTGCTTGAGGTGCGAATCGTTTGGTGGGGATTGACTGTGACGTTGTGCTGCTTCCCATTGTGGAGAGGACTGGTGAGGGGAGATCTGCTGTTTTGAGAGAGAAGCGAGTGAAGAGGGATACCACGAAAAGACTTCATCCATCAGCTCTGTAAAGCGAGTGTTTTCTGAAGGTGCAAGACCCCTCAGACGTCTTGATTGTTCGAGGATAAAGAGTTCTTGTAGTGCAAATCTTTGCCGTGGACTTGCCTTTGCCCCCCATGTTGGAGATGGTTCTTTGGATTTTGTATATGATTGTGATTGTGGAGGAGTGAGAGGCGCTGGTTTTTCGCCTTGTTGGAAGTGCCGATCCAATGTGTCTCTAAGATCCTTGTATCGGAAGTCTTCGTGTTTATTGAGCCTCCCATTGAGCTTTCGCTTCTCTTCAAGTCTTCGGTATTCGTTTAACATTTCAAGAAGCTTTCTCATGCCATCTCCTTAGCATATACCAGATCCATGTATGGTGTTGTCCTTTGTGTTCCTTCACTTGGACAGTCGTGACAGGTGCAGTCGTTCCTAAAAGCACAAAATATGCCACCTACAAGAGAATGCTCTTTTCCCTTGAAATCCCCTTTGTACGTAAATGGTTGGGGGAAGGTTGCGGGCGCTTTTTGTGACATTGTACTCTATGAGGTGTTGTATTCAGTCACGGATCGCGGACTTTTCGAGTCATCGATCGATGACCCGACACCATACAGAAATGTGTCCCTAGATCAAGGTGTATTTTTTGTGCCTTTTGGATTCGTACATATTTTGTACAGGCTGGACAGGGGGTGTGTCAATCTTGGACAGCCTCTGAGACACGATGGTGTCGGTATATGCTGGGATACGTTTTCTTTTCGCAGGTTTTCATTTGATGGACGTTGTTGGCATGAATTGTGTTGTAGGGGGGAGAGTGTGATTCAAAGGGTGTGAGGCGTTTTTTGAGTCATTTGTCATCAATGTGAGGCTCGCAGTGGTGTATGTTTCGATGTTTTGTACAATCTCCTTTTTGTTGTCTGCGAGCCTCACATTTTTTTCACAGCAGGGGGGCTATTTTTTTGATCCCAATATCCCCAAAATCAACAGTTAATCTGACATGGTGGTTGATCTCTGTGACTTCGATGATTTTTCCTTGCCCAAAGGTTGGGTGCTCAAACGAAGATCCCGGTGTGTATGGAGGTTCTTCTGGAAGCGGTGGAGTCTCAGCGCTGCTTGGAGTGGGTTGTGTTGTGGCGGTGTCTGGTGGGTGAATGACGAACATGTCGAGGTCGGGGTAATCTTCATCAGTGGAGGTGGAGGAGGTCGAGGAGAAGATCTCCCAAAGCTCAGCGTGCTCGGGATTGAGACCGAGCTGTTGTGTCAGTTCGCGTTGTTGTGCGGCGTCAAAGAGCATTTGGACTTGTTTGGCGACCCATGCTTTTTGCGCGTCAGGGGCGTCCCACCAGAAGGTGAGGTATCGTTCGAGGTTGAGATGTTGTGCGTATTGTGCGAGGGCGAGGGCGTCTTGTGTTGTCCAATCTTCGGGAGTGCGATGAAGGGCTATCTGGACTTTATCGACAGCTTGCAAAATCTCTTCGTGGTTTGCTTCTTTTAAAAATCTTGATATTTCGGTTGTTTGGTGTGTGTAGAGGTGCAACTCTTTCTTGGCGCGTGTAAGGGCGACATAGAAGAGACGTCTTTCCTCTTCGAGGTTCTCGATATTGCCACTAAATGGGATAATGCCTTCGTTGCAGTCGGGGATCAAGACGATTGGCCATTCGAGTCCTTTGGCGCGGAAGGTGGTCATGATCGAGAGCATGTCTTGTCGTTGTCTCGGGCTCTTTTGTGCGTTGTGTTTCTTGAAGGAGATGTGCTCGATATGTTCGAGCAGGTCTGCACATGTTCCTTTCTCTTTGGCGTACTCGATAAATGCGAGGACGTTTTGTACGCGTCCCTCTCCTGTCTCTGGAAATCCACTTGATTTACGTAGGTATCGGTTGTACCGAAGCTCATCTTCGAGTTGTTCGAGGACCCAACTCGCTTTGCGCGTAAGGTAGACGGAGGAGAGCCACTGGATGACCGCCGCGAGATCATCCATTCTGTGAGCGACACGGGAGCTCGCGTCCATCCCCCCAAGTCGCAGTGAGCGGGTGATGGTGCAGTTTTCTTGGAACACACGCATGATGACATTATCTGCAATCTCGGCTGATATATAGCGGCTTGGTCGGTTGTACACGCGACGCCATACCCTCCTGAGTGTGGAGATGTCTTCATCGTCGAGTGGTTGTCTGCTGTCGAGTTTGTTGTTGATCTTGGCGATCTGAAGGTAGTACAGCAAGACCTGTATTTCGGGTCGTTGGTAAAAAGGGGGGTTTCCGATGACTTTGTAGGGGAGCTGTTTGTCGATCAGGAGCTGTTCGATTTGTGGTGTTTGGGCGTAAAAGCGTACGAGGATCGAGATATCTTTGAGAGGCATGCCTCTCTTGTGAATCTTTTGGATCTCATCGACAAGCTCGGCAGCCATGTGCAGTGAGTCATCGCAAGTGTGCAGATATGTTTTTCCCGAAAATCCTTTGGTCAGGCTGAGCTGCTTGGGTTCTCGTTGGCTGTTGTGTTGGATCACTCTGTTGGCAAGGACGAGGTGGGAGGCTTTGCTGCGGAAATTGTCTCGGATGATATATTTTTGTGCGTTGTATCGTCGTTGGAAGCCAAGGATAAATTGTGGGGTGGCGCCGCGCCATTCGTAGATCGTTTGGTCATCGTCACCGATCACCATGAAGTTGCGATGACCTTGTGTGAGTAAATCGAGGATCTCTGATTGTGCGAGGTTGATGTCCTGGAACTCGTCGACGACGATGCTATGGTATTGGCCTTGAAAATCAGCGAGCAGCTCGGGAAAGCGACAGAGCAACTCCCAACCTGTCATCAACATATCGTCGAACGTGATCTGTTTTTGTTGGATACGTACAGTCTCAAACAGTCGGTAGAAGTCGAGATACCAACCGAGGGCAGAAGGTGCTTCGGCCTGTTGCGCGATCCCCTGGTATTGGACGGGGAGTTGGAGTTGTTCGAGATCTGCGTAGCGAAGGTTTCCTTTGCACGCGCCGACATAGCTCAGAAAATCTTCTCGGTCGAGGTTGTCGAGTTCTCGGATATAGGTTGTTTTTCGCCTGCGAGCCTCACGGATCGTCGCGTTGAGGATCATGTTGGCTTTGTTTTCGATGTTGTTTGGAGCTGCGTCGGAGAGGCCGAGCATTCCACGCGAGCAAGCTTGGCGCACGACTTGGAAACCAAGGGCATGGAGGGTTGATGTGCGTACACGTTCGCAGTGAGACCAGTTGCGCAAAAGATGCTTGATGTCGTTGACTGCGGCTTTACTAAAAGAGGTCGCGAGGATTTTGTGGGCGGGAAAAACCTTCTCTCTCACCAGTCGTTCGATACGGTGGACCATTGCGGTCGTTTTTCCTGAACCTGCGACGGCAAACACCAGGGCTGGACCGTAGTCATGGGAGACGATAGATTGTTGTTCATCTGTGAGTTGGAGCATGCTTATACTACTCGTATCTGGATGGTCGGAGTGACCGCCTTTATTCAATGTTTGGATAGATAGAAGATGTGGCCTGTCGGCGTATTGGCAAGGACGAATCGTATTCGTCTGGGATTTTGTTTGCCCTTTTGGTATCTTCTCCGTAGGGAGAACTCTCTCAATCATACGCAAAAATGTTCGCGTTTCAAGCACAATTCGGCCTTGACAGGGACACGCAAAAGATGATGCACTGTGGCCCTGTCGGTTTTTGATACAGTTTGTCGGTGATGTTTACAAGGAGAGATTGATGCATCTCATCGAAAAAAAACTCGAAGAACTCGGAATTTCACTCCCTGAGCCTGCTGCTGCTGTTGCCAATTATGTGCCTTTTCAACGTGTTGGTGAGATCGTCTATGTCTCGGGACAATTGCCTTTCGGTCCGGATGGTTTGATGTTCCCTGGGATGGTCCCTTCGACGATCTCCATCGAGGAGGCAAGGCAAGCAGCACGTCAATGTGGTGTCCAACTCCTCGCGCAGGCAAAAGCCGCCTGTGAAGGTGACTGGGAACGGCTTGTTCGGTGTGTGAAGATTGGTGGTTTTGTGCAGGCTGAGGCTAGCTTTACACAACATCCCCAGATCATCAACGGTGTCTCTGATTTGATGGTCGAAGTGCTTGGAGATGCAGGAAGACATGCGCGTTTTGCTGTGGGGGCTTCCTCGCTTCCTCTTGGCGCCTGTGTCGAGATCGAAGCGATCTTTCATATCTTGCCAGCTTGAGGATAAGGCCACTTTTTGTTTTGTACTGCGGGGCACTCTGTCTCCGCGAAAGGTCTTTTTCATGAAGATTACCATTGAGACTGAGGGAGGATTCGCCGGTCTTGCACCACCTCCCTTGACTGTACACCAACCCTCCGAGGAGATCGCACAAAAGATCCAACAACTCGAAGAGGGAATTGTCGCTCAAAAGGCTCACCTCGACGCTGACGCAGAGGGACCATCCTTGATGGCCGATGGGATGATGTACACCATCACCATCGCAGATGGTGAGCGTACCACGACCTACCAGGTCGATGAAGGTCAATGCCCCTCCAAACTGCTCGAAATTCTCGACGAGATCAGAGAATATATCCTCGAACAACCCCAATCTTCCCCTTCCTCGTAAGACTTCTCTTGCAGCGTTGATTTTTTACAACACGAATATGCTGAAGTCCTTTTCGCTCTCTACAGGAGAGGGTGTGTTCTTGCGTGTGTTGTATTCTTTATTCTTCAATTTGATCATGTTGAGATCGAGAATGTGAACGCATCTAGTTTTGATGTTTATATCCATCATTTATTGTTTGTGGATCGTTTGTTTGAAAAGTTTTTGTAAATGGTTGCCTGTCTGAATTTTTCGGTGTTTTGATTGTCTTGATATGTTTGGTTTTTGTTGTTCATAGTTGACATTGTTGCGAGGCGTTTTTAGCGTTTTGTACATCCTGTTCTGTGTTGAATTTTTTATTCATTCTGCATGAAGATGTTTTGGAGGATTGTCGATTATGAACAACAAATATACTCTTTGGAAAAAACTGCCGCAGATGTCTTTGTGGGCATTTGTACTGATCGCATCTCTGTTTTTCGCTGCTTGTTCTGGAGGAGAAGGAACTGGAGACGGTGGGACAACACCTGATGGAGAAACTGGCGAAAAGGTCTCTCAAAAGGTCGGATACCTTCGTGTCTCTCATATGTCATATGATGCACCTGCTGTTGATATTTCAGTCGATGGGACAGTCGTCGTCGAAGGTTTGAAGTACGGTGAGTCGTCGGCTTTTCTCGAAGTCCCCATGGGCGAGCGTACTTTGCTCATTACACCTGCCGGGAAGACGGACAAGCTGTATGAAGACAAAGCGGATGTCTCCGAAGGTGCACGTTTGACCGTCATGGCATATGACAAAGCTGAGTCTTTGAAGGTGAAAGTGCTCAGTGGACCTGCTGAGCAAATGGCGGACAAAGCGCTTGTGCGTTTTGTGCATGCTTCACCTGATGCACCAAAAGTCGATATCAAAGCAGGTGATCCTGAGAGCACTGCGATCTTTGGTGGTGCTTCCTTTGGTGATGTTACTGAATACAAAGCTGTTGATGAAGCCGAGTACGAGTTTGTCGTGACGGCAGCTGGCGATACAAAAGCTGTGATCTCTTTTGAGAAAGCCAAACTCGAAAAAGGAAAACGCTACACGGTCTTTGCACGTGGTACGTTTGACGCACAAGACAGTGTCGACTTCGGTGTACGCGTGTTCGTCGACAATGACGAAGGCAAAACGTTCCTCGATCTCAAAGCGAAGACACCTGCGCCTGCAGAGATGTCTAAGGTCCGCGTTTTCCACATGAGCTACGATGCTCCCAATGTCGATGTCTCTGTCGATGGGAACGTCGCGATCAGCGACCTCGGGTTTGGAATGAGTTCTGGTTATGCTGAGCTGCCTTCTGGTGAACGTGCTGTGAAGGTGACACCAACAGGAAAGACTGAGCCTGTCGTGATTGACGCCAAGCTCAATCTCGAAGCCAAAAAAGATTACAGTGTCTTCGCCATCGGAGCGCTCAAAGATATCAAGCCGCTTGTTGTCGTGGATGAGCGAGCCCCTGCTGCTGGCAAAGCCAAGATCAGACTCGTGCACGCCGCGCCTGATGCGCCTGCTGTCGATGTCAAAGCCGGTGATCCAACTGCGAGTGCGGCGATTGGCAACATTGCCTTCGGAAAAGCTTCTGACTATATCGAGCTTGATCCTGGCGAGTATAGCTTCGTTGTCACAGCAGCAGGTGATACAAAGGCGGTCGTGACTTTCGAGAAGGTGAAGCTGGAGGCGGACAAGATTTATACTGCCGTCGCACATGGAACACTGGATGGACAGGATTCCTATGACTTTGGTGTACGTGTCTTCGTCGACAACGAAGAAGGAAAAACATTTCTCGATCTCAAAGCGGTGGCTGAGACCAAGAAAGTCAGCGTTCGCGTCATCCATACGAGTCACGATGCTCCCAATGTCGATGTCTCTGTCGATGGAAGCGTCGCAATCGGTGACCTTGGGTATGGAACATCATCTGGTTACGCGATGTTGCCTGTCGGAGAGCGTGTTGTGAAGGTGACCCCAACAGGAAAAACCGAGCCTGTTGTCATCGACGCCAAGCTCACCCTCGAAGAAGGCAAAGAGTATACCGTTCTCGCTGTTGGTGAGTTGAGCAGCATTGCACCTGTCGTCGTTGAAGACGAACGTGCCCCAAGCGCTGACAAAGTGAAGATCCGCTTTGTTCATGCATCTCCTGACGCGCCAGCTGTCGACATTAAAGTCGCTGACCCCGCGTCGAATGCTGTCTTTGCCAATGCAAAGTTTAAAGACGCGACCAAATACATCGAAGTTGACGAAGGTGAGTATGAGTTCGTTGTGACCGCTGCTGGCGATACAAAAACTGTGATCTCTTTCGACAAGATCAAGCTGGAAAAAGGCAAGGTCTACACCGTCGTCGCACACGGAACACTCGACGCAAATGACAACTACAATTTCGGTGTACGCGCATTTATCGACAATGGTGATGGGAAGACATATGCGGACTTGAACGCCAAGTCCAACTAGTCTTTACTTGGTACTGACTAAAAAGCCCGCGCATGTTCAATGCGCGGGCTTTTTTGATCTGTATAGCTTCTGCACTCATCAGGTGATGAGAGCTTGTAAGCCTTCGTAGATGTGCTCAGGGACACGGACGAGTTTGTTCTCTTTATTGACACAGACGAGCTCAAGTCGACCGTAGACAAGAAGGCGTTGGTGTTGGCTGTGAACGGCCGACTGATGGAAGACGACGCGGTAGGGACTTTCGAGCAGGATGTCTGTGTTGATGTGTAGGATGTCGCCGTGAGAGGCGGGTTCTTTGTATGTGATATCGACTTTATAGACGACAAACCCTACGCCTTGCTCTCTGTATAAATCGACGAGCGCGTCAACACCAAGCAGGTGCTCTCGTGCGCGTTCAAAGTACTTGAGATAGTTGGCGTGGTAAACTGCGCCTGTAAAGTCAGTGTCTTCGTAGTAGATTTGGACATCGAGGGTGTGATGAGGGGAAGACATATACACTCCATCTGCGTGGGGGTCTTGGGTACATTGTGAGGAGTGATATCATGTTGCGCACTGTTTTGGAAGGGTGTTGGGAGGGGCTGGTTTGATCTTTTTCCCACAGGCTGGTAAGTTTCTGTTGCGATTGGATTGTGTCACCTTCATATCACCCCGAAGAAGAGGGGGACAGGAGGATGCTTATGCGGATTTTGGTGACAGGTGCGACCGGTTTTTTGGGTGGCGCTCTTGCACGCCGGCTTCAAGATATGGGTCACGAGGTGACTGGACTTGGACGAAATGCTGTCGTCGGTGCCCAACTCGAAGAAGATGGAATCACATTTGTACAGGCTGATCTGGCCGATGCACATGCGATGATGCGCGCATGTCAAGGACAAGATGTTGTCTTTCACTCCGGTGCAAAGTCCGAACTATGGGGGACGATGCGCGAGTTTTATACTGCCAATGTTGTCGGTACAGAGAATATCGTCGCTGGGTGTCTGCGCCACCATGTTGAGCGCTTGATCCACGTCTCCACACCGGGCATCTATTTTACTGGCGAAGATCGACTCGATATCCGCGAGTGGGAACCGCTCCCCAAAAAGCAAGCGAACGCGTATACCCAAACAAAATTATGGGCCGAAGGTGTTGTTGATCGGGCTGTTCGAGAAGGTTTACCAGCCATCATCCTTCGACCACGTGGGATCGTTGGGGCTGGTGATACTTCTATCCTTCCACGTGTACTCAAGGCTGCCGACTCCGGACGACTTCGCAAAATTGGTAAAGGCCGGAACATCGCTGACTTTACACACGTCGAAAACGTAGTTGACGCGCTGCTGTTGTGTCTGGAAGCGCCCAAAGAGACCTTCGGGCAAAAATACAACATTACAAACGGTGAACCTGTCGTTTTATGGGATATTTTATCGACCTTCTGTGGTTGGATGGGATACACACTACCTCCCGGAAGGGTCCCCTTCTCCATCGCGTGGAATATTGCGTACGCGATGGAGTGGAAGAGCAAGCTCGTACAGGCAAAAGAAGAGCCTTTTTTGACACGCTATGGTGTTGGGCTGTTGGCGAAAAGTATGACGTTGAATATCCAGGCTGCACGTGAGGAGTTGGGGTACACACCCCGGTACGATTCTTGGGACGCAGCGAGAGACTTTGTCGACTGGTGGCGTGCCCAACACACCATCGCAACGACCGAGAAGGCTGCAGCATGACACAAGTATTTCCTGTCAAGATCTTGGGCATTGGCACAGCGGAACCCCGTCGCATCGTGACAAACGATGAGTTAGAGGCGCTATGTGGACTTTCTGAGGGGTGGATTTGGCGCAAGAATGGTGTACGTGAGCGGCGTTGGATCGAAGAGGGCGAGACCAACTCCTCTCTTGGTGCGGCTGCTTCACTGCAGGCGCTCGACGACGCGGGGCTTCAGTGGGAAGATATCGATCTCATCGTGAACGCTTCTGGAACATCCGAACAGTTCATTCCAGATGGTGCTCCTCTGATCCAGCGCGAGCTTGGACTTGGTACGTCTGGTATTCCTTGTATGTCCATCCACACGACATGTTTGAGCTTTCTCTTTGCCATGCAGGTGTGCACGGGGTTATTGGAGACAGGACTCTATCAACGTATCCTCGTCGTGACCGCTGAGATCAGCTCCGTTGGGATGAATTTTCAGCAACCACAGAGCAGTACACTCTTTGGGGATGCTGCGACGGCTGTGATTTTTGGACAGACACCAGAGGGAGAATCCTCTGTGATCGAGGCCATGCGTTTTGAGACGTATGGTGAGGGTGCACCTCACACTGAGGTCCGTGGGGGAGGGTGTCGTCGCCACCCAAATGATGAACGCACAACACCTGAGGACAACTTATTCCACATGGACGGACCTGCTGTCCTCGGTATGGCCGCGCAGTATGCCGGTCCGTTTTTGGAGCGTTTGCGTCCTGGACTGACGCAGGGCTTAGGGGATGTCGATATCGTCGTCCCTCACCAAGCGAGTAAGGTCGCGCTCCAGGTTCTCGAACACTTCCATTGGCCGGCGTCGCAGATCATGAAGACACTTGAGACCAGAGGAAATTGTATCGCAGCGTCCATTCCGTTAACTTTGATAGAGAGTATCCGCGATGGCAAGCTCAAGCGCGGTCAGCGTTGTCTTGCTGTCGGGACAGGCGCGGGGTTATCCCTTGGTGGCGTGATGTTTGTGTATTGAGTCTTCTCTTTGAGGGAATGTCTATTGGGTGAGTCGGGGGAGGATGAGCCCGTAAAAGATCTCCTGTTCGTTTTCGTAACTCCAGCCTAGATGAGTGTGGCACTGTTTGCACACCTCGATCTGCCAAAAAAATCCACGAAACCAACTGAATTCAGCTGAAGGCATGTCTACAGGTCGTAGCCCAACTGCGTTCCGAAAGCAGCCGATTTGAAACGCAAAGCCTTCGGGGTTCATGAAGTTGTGTACGTGTTTGCCTTCCACTTCGATGCGTTGGTGTGATGTGGTGATCGTATGTGCGCAGTGTGCGCAACGAATGGTGTGCTCAGGAGTCTCCTCTGAGTGAGTCTTTGGCCGTTCGAGTAGATCGGTCGTATTGTTCGGGGAGTTTTTGCTCATGGGTTCGCGAGGTGTTCGTTGAAGGTCAGACCTTCCTCTTTGCCGTGTGGGGTGAGGCTCCAGTGCTGATTTTCGTATTGGACCCAACCTTTCTCTTGCGCGAAGGAGATTGCGCGTTGGAAAGCCTCTGGGATGGATTCGTTGTGTGCGATCAACATCGCGCGCAGCATTTTTCCGGCTTTCTCTGGAATAGGAGAGGCTGGGAGCGCTTTCTCCATCAGGGTCGGCTCGGGGAGCTGGCTGGCTTGCTGGAGTGCCTTGCAGATCTTGACAGCGTCGTAGACAGCTTGCACGTCAGAACTGTCGATGCGTCCTCTCTCCGGCGCATATTCAAGCTCAAGCCACTGCTTTCCTTTGTCTGTGATCTGGTAGGTGGTTTTGGATTGCTCTTCAATGTAGGCGGAGGTCTTTGCGTGCTGAAAGAGATTCCTGAATCGTTTCTCGATCACACGTTGTTCTCGTCTGTACTTGAAACGTAGGAAAAAATTCAGCAAAAATTTGAGCCAAAAAGGGTAGTGAGCAGGCAACTGCTCTTTCATTTTTTGTTTGACGACTCGAAAGGAGGGACCGCCGAGTGTCTCCAACATCCACTCTTTGGATTTGGCTTCGCCTGCTTTATCGAGCTCTTCGAGGACGATCGCGAGGAAGTCGAAGTCTTTGCTATGCATCCACATTCTCCACTCATGTACGGTTTGAAAACACTACGATCTATTTTGGGGAGGCGACGTCTTGTGGTCAAGCATCTTTTGCCCTAGTGGGCTTCAAGCCATCTTGAGGACGATCTTTGCATCGGGAGTTCCGAGGTGCTCTGCGATGTCTTTGGCTTCACGAAGAACCGCCGCTTTGTGAGCGCGTGTGTTCCAACCGGAGAGCAGCGTGAGCTGGAGCGTGAATGTCTTTTTTGTAGATTTGTGCTTCCAAGTCGCGACAATTCGGCCTCGTGCAAGAACCACAGCGGAGACTCGTGCGGCTTTTCCCCAGATCTGTTTGCGTTCGTCTTGTTGTGGGACCGCCCAATTTTTGTCAGCGTGCCCCATCAACATCGAGTCATACGACGGGAGTAGGCGGACAGGCCACTTCTTTGCGCTCTTTGGGGGGAGCTCGCAGAGTGTCTCGACATCCTCTCGGCATAACCACAAGTCCGAACGTTCACCGCAGCTTACAGAGAGCAAGGCGTCTTGTTCGTGTAGGCGAGCCATCCACGTCTTGACCTCTTTGATACGGGTGCCAAAAAAGTGTGCGATGTCTTTGATGGTCGCTGGTCCATATGTGCTGAGATAGCGCTTGGCCAAGGATGCTGCAGCCTCGACTGGATCTGTTTGCGAAGGCCACGCCAGCGAAGGAAGCCAATGTTCGCGGTATGCGTAGGCTTGTTCGCTACCTTGTTTGAAGACAGTACAGACATCTCCCTTTGCTGAGAGTTGCCAGATCAACCTTCCTGCCGCAAAGTGTGTGGGGGTTTTGTTTGCTTTTTCCGCAACTGGCGCAACCTTGTCGTGTAGTGTTTGTGAGACGACGTGATAGAGGTCTTTACGTGTGAAGGGGGTATCAAGTGACGCGATATACTCGCGGGCACGTTGGAGATCATCTTCATCCGCCATCCCGCCCCGGCGTCCGGAGTAAACCCACTCACTACGTGCGGCGGCGATCAGGGGCCAATCTTGTGCGTCGTACAAGTGGACGGTGTCACGTTGTCCCCACGTTCGGATGAGTGTTCGCTCTTGCCACAAGGCTGTTTTGAGTGCTTCTGCGGTGGGACGATTGGCTGTGCGTTGACTGAGCGCTTTGAGGGCTGGAGCTTCGAGCTGTGCCTGACCGCCGAGGAGGGAGGAGGCTGCAGCTTCAGGAGTCGCTGCACCACGACCTGCGAGCCCTCCACGTAAGGCTCGGAAATACAAGACCTGTTCTTCTGTGACGTCGAGCTGCTCTGTTGACATGGTGTGTCCTTTTGTCTGGCCTATGGAGCTGGTTTAAACCATCGGTAGAGGTTGATCCAGACACCTCGCCACCAAAAGCCGATGGGAGATAAGAATCCCGAATCTTTTGAGACGACACGGCCCTTTTGGTCGAGGAAGTATGTCGTAGGGAAGCGGTCGATCTTGTATTGACTGCTGATCCTCTGATTTCCGATGAGGACAGGGTAGTTGAGTTGTTTTTCCTTGTAGAGCTGATCGATTTTTTTGCGCCGGTGTCCGTCGACAACGACCGTCAAAAACACAGGATCTTTTTTGTAGTAGGGGCTGATCCACTTCATGGTGGGCATGTTCATCTTGCAAACAGAGCACCATGTCGTCCAAAAGTGAAGGATGACTCGCTTGCCCTTGAATTGGGAGAGTGTGACACGTTTGCCGTTGATATCGACCAGTGTAAAGTTCGGTGCCTTTTTTCCGATCGGTAACATCTTGAGGGTTTGGTAGGTCGTAATGCCCAAATAAAGCCCAAGCAAGAGTCCTGCCTGCCAGAGAAAGGAGCGTACTTTTTGTCCCCAAGTTCGTTTGACTTCACCTTCTTCATTGGACGAAGTTTTTTCTTCGGATGGAGCCTCTTCTTCGCTCTTTGTTGTCTTGGTATCCTCCTCTTGTTGGGCTTGTTGGGAGGGTTTGGACTCTTTCTCTTGCTTGGATGGGGTTGCGGGTTCTTCTTTTGTGGTCTCTTTTTTGGGTGAAGTGCTTGTTTTACGTGAAGGGGGTGTTTTCTTTTTGCGTTTTTTTTTGCCCATCTTTGTCTCCGAGTCGTGTGTGGATGGTGTTAGATCGAGAAGCCTGCTTGCTCCATCGCGTCTTCAGCTTTGCCAGACCAGTTGTGTTGTGCTTGAGGGCTCGCTGGGCTTGGGTGCAGCACACGCTGAATGGTCACATCCAATCCTTTGAGGGCATGACGCGCACGAGACTCGACAAACGCTCCTACCGGGAAAACGTATGTTGGTTTCAGGTATAAGACGGTGTCGCGAAGGGCTTTGTCGCAATGAGGGAAGAGTTCCTGTTTTTTGGCTTTCGGTAGCTTGTCTGGTGTGCGGTTTCGGCCACTCTCTTCCATGAAGGAGAGCGGGCAATAGCAAGTGACAAAGAAGCGAGAGAAGAATTGCGTCGGAGTCTCAAAGCGCTCCTTGGCCCAGCCCCACAGGCGAGCGCCGCTGACCTCTTTTCGTTTGCAGTCGAATCCTTCGATGGGTCTCTTCGGATGCTCAATCGGGGGTTTCTCGATCGTCCCTGAGACACCTAGCCAATCTCTGATCAACGGCACATGGCCAAACGGTACACCTGTCTGTGCCATTCCCCACGGGCCTGGGTTCATCCCGATCAGGAGGGCCTCTCTTGGTGTTTGTGTGCCGTACATGTCGAGGTAGTTGGCGTGGGCTTCCCAGGTGTACATCACCGAGTTGTAGACGTGGGTAATGGGCGCGTCAAATGAGATCGTATCGACGGCATCTGCGAGTTCTCGACTGATGTCGATCAGGTTCTTGGTGGACATACTGGCCTCTATGTGTCTTGTGCTTGTCCCTTGGCGAGGTAGCGTTCTCGTGAGAGCTGCTTGTAACCTTGTAAGGTGTCTGGATCAGGAGAGGCGAGGGTAATCTCTCGCTTCTTACCGGGGCCATCGGTGCTCGCGATATGGTAGCCAGCCTGCACCATCGCGATGCGGACATGGCTCGCGGCGCTGTATGTCGCCAAAATGCCGTGTGGTGCGATCGCGTTGAACGACCATGTAAAGCAGGGTGTAGACCATGACTCCGGGTTGACTTTGGGGCCAAATGGGTCGTGGTAGACGGCGTCTGCTTGTAGCGCAGTGACATCGATGTCTTCCCAAGCGCCGATGTGCAACGTGATGTGTTGTGAGCCGTCTTCTGAAACGATCTCCACGGAAGAGGCGTCGGGAGTATTGTGTGCCTTTTCAAGAAGAGACATCAACAACGCGATATGACTCTCCTCGAAACCTTGCGTTTCGTACGCCAACTCTCTGATGTGTTTTGCTGTCACTGGATTCCAGTCGACAGTATGGTAGCGTAGTTGTCCACTGGTCGACTGTTCTTTGTGGGTCTTCAGCGTCTGAAGCAGGTTCATCCCACCACCAAGTCCCAACTCCAAAACCGTCCATGAAGACGTTCTTTGTGGTAGTCGGGTTCCATTGACAAAGACATGTGTCGATTCTGTAGAGGCGCCGTGGGTGGAGCGATAATGTGCGTTGAGGGTTGGATCGAAGAGCGTGACTGAGCCATCGTCTGTTTTGAATGTTTGGATTTTTGAAGACATGAGAGTAACCGGCGAGTTAGTGGGTTTGGAAGAGCGTTTGGGATGTGATGGGTGTTCCAAGTACAGAAGGTGTTGGTGAAACGGTTTGTTTGATGTTGGGCTCTTTGGCCGGCGCGTGAGCGACGATCATGATCGCACCTACGATCATCGTCGCGGCGCCTATTCCACCGACGATATAGCCTACTGGTACGAGGATATTTCCCGCATCATCGAAGCTTTTGACCTCAGTCGCGTCGATGTCT
The DNA here is from genome assembly GCA_002731275.1 of Deltaproteobacteria bacterium. Classification (GTDB taxonomy): domain Bacteria; phylum Myxococcota_C; class UBA6777; order UBA6777; family UBA6777; genus UBA6777. The sequence goes on from PCBK01000070.1 coordinate 115,517, forward strand.
TTTCCTTGTTCTGCTTGGCTGACGAGTTGGTCTCTGCGGACGATACTTGCGTATCCGAGTGCAAGTGAGACAAAGCCCGCACCGAGAAGCACGCCACCAACGGCTTCAAGAGTCCAACCAACAGAGGATGTTGGGGGACGTTGTGGTGCGCTTGCAGCCGATGTCGTCTGAATGATCGTCGTCGGTAACGCTGTCTGTGCTGACGCTTGAGGACTGTATACAAGCGACCAACCCACGAGCAAGGCGAGCGTCCATGTGAAGGGGCGAAGAAGCATCTCTATTTCCTCTCTCTGTATTAGGGGGCCTGACATTGGGAGGCGCAAATCGAATTGGGGCAGCATGTCGTCTTCATCGGACAGTCTGTGTCAGCACTGCATGAACCACACACCTTAAACGTCCCAACGTTTGGGACATTCATCTCCATACATGTTTGTCCAGGGCAGCAATCCGTGTCGACTGTACACTGTCCAAAGGCGTCGAGGTTCCCTTTACACTGTTGGGCAGGCTCTGGGGTCGGCTCTGTCGCTGTATTTTCTGTCTTTGGTGTATCTATTGTGCCTTGTGTATCTGGCACGACAGGTTCAGGTCTGGGTTCGGGCTTTGGTTCCGCCTTTGGCTCGCTACCTGCGTCTGTTTCGTCTGTTTCGTCACCGCTCACAGGGCGTCTTTCACCGCCACACAGTTCATTTTTGCATGAGAGATTGTCCCAACAATCGGAATCACTCGTACACTTGAGGCCAAGGGAGGACTTGAGTGGTTCGACACAAGAGACAGGAGACAGTGAGAGCAATACGAGGCCAAAAAAGCCGTAGAAAAGAAGGCGTTTCACAGGATGATCCCCTTACATATGAAGGATACAACGAACACAAGAGCTACCTGCATGATAGTGCCTGATCCTCATTTGGCAAGGTGGGAGGCAAAGATTCCCATCGTGATGTTGCGTGTTGGTCTTTGCTTGTGGGGGTTTCTTTCAGTGGAGAAAGAGAGGTTGTTCGAGGTCGTCTTGCCAGCGGTCGAGGAGCTGTTTATGGAGGATGCGATCCTGTGTTTGTCTGATCGCATGTACAATTTGTTGTAAAGATGGGAGGAGCGTCGTTGGGAGGTCAGAGGGGGGAGAGCGTAGGATGCCATCTATTCGATTCCAACGCCTCTCTAGTTTGTGGAGCATGGACTCATGTTGGAACTCTTCAGTGTGGGAGAGTATCCAATGCTCAATGCTTGTGGGGAGTTGTTGTGCGACACAGAGCATATCATCCACGACCTCTTGGAGGTGGTGCTCGTTTTGGAGAAGTTGTTGTGTACATCGATCGAGGAGTGTGAGTGTAAGCTTTGTGTCGAGTGTGTGTGGGATGTTCAGTTTTTGTAGGGTGAGGTGGGCCTCAAGTCGTATACGCTCTTGTGGGTGCCATTGGGCTTGCTTGAGCAGCGTGATGTGGAGCGCTGGGGGTGTTTTCCATCTGCCTTGTGCACGGATCGCCATCCACTGGAGGGTTGGATCTTCGTGTTGGAAAAAGGGCGTCAAATGGGCTTCACAGCCAGTTGTTCCGTGTCGCATGAGCGCTTCGAGTGCTCGAACGTGTAGCGCCGGAAACGCGAGATAAGGGATAATAAATTGTTCGATATCTAGCTCGACGTGGGTCATTTGGGAGAGCACACGCAGCGCAAATTTTTGCTTCGCGATGTTGTTGGATGAGAGGAACACTTGGAGTGATGGAAGTGCGTCTTCTCCGATGCTCGCGAGCGTTTGTGAGATGTCTTTTTCGAGCCAAGGGTGGTTGTGCTGAGAGGTGAGCAGAGGGATCGCTGGTGTTGCGATGGGGCCGAGTCGTCTCAGCGCTCGGAGGACTTTTTCGTGAAGTGGACCCTCTTGCTGAAGTGGTTGAATGAGTGAGAGCAGTGGAGGGATCGCGTCTTCTGTCCCGAGATACCCAAGGGCATCGACCGCATGTTCGCGGACCCATGAGAGCTGAATCCCTTCATCGAAATGAGTGGAGTCTTCGTCGAAAAATTGCAGGAGTTTGTGACAGGCCTCTTGTTTGTCTTTGTCGTTAAGGCCGATACGCAAGAGTGAGTGGGCGATGTCGACCCAAAACGTCATACTCGCTGAATAGTCGAGGTGTTCGATCAGATGTGGGATCGCCGGTTGTGCGTGAATGTTGAGTTGGCCGAGCGCGATCGCGGCTTTTTTCTTCAGCGCGTGGACACCAAATTGAAGCGCTTGGATGAGGATTTGGACGCTCTCTGGTGAGCGGATTTGCCCGAGGGCTTCGGCGGCCATCGTGCTGACACGGATCTTGGGATCGCGGATCGCTTTTCGAAGCGATGCGAGAGCTGGTAGCGCCTGTTCGCCGAGCTGACCAAGTGCATATGCGGCACATTGTCGGACCCACGCGCTGCGATCGCGAAGAGAGCTGTTGAGGACCTCGATCACTGACTTCGTCGAAGGTTGGAGGTCACCTAACGAGCGCGCAACTTCACCGCGTACACGATCGTTTGGATCTTGTAAGGCTTCGATGAGTGGGGGGATCGCTTGTGGATCACCCAGTCGACCCAGTAACCGCGCAGCATGACGACGTTTTTCGATCTGCTCTGATCGCAACGCGCGAAGCAAATCCTCAAACGCTTCTTCTGTATCTCCTCGACTCGACCATAGCGTCTCTAACGCGCTTTTTTTGTCTCTCGCGGAATGGAACATCAAGTGCCTCATATTTCCTTTTGCTGTCTCTATACAGAGCCAATGTATCTGACCTCCGGGTCCTTGTAAAATTATTGGCAGACGTTGAAATCGTGAGCGATGTCAGTTGGCTATGCCTTTTTTTGACGTGCATTGTGCTCAGCGCTGAGATTCTTGTTGTCCGATTGTCCCGATCTGATCTGTGAGGGAAAGGGTTTTTCCAACGGCGCAGACGGGCAAGAGCTCGCCGATCTGCTGCGATCGTTGAATCTTCCGTTTGACATTCACGTCAATATTCAGAAAATGTCGCTCTTATTGTCGGGGATAGGGTCTACCTGTCCCCAAGTGAACACGAGCTATTCGTGTTTGTTGTTGATTTTTAGAGTATATGGTGCGGTGGCTATCAAAAGAAGCTCATCTTGCCCTTCGGCAGGGTGGGGAAGCCAGGCGTCATAAGGAGCAAGTGTTCATGCAAAAAGATACTGTTGTCCTCGCATATTCCGGTGGACTCGATACAAGTTGTATTCTCAAGTGGTTGAAGCTCAAAGGTTACCGTGTGCTGGCGTACGTCGCTGATGTTGGACAACGCGAAGACTTTGAACAAGTCCGCGAAAACGCGATCAAGACAGGCGCGGACGGTGTCTTCATCGAAGATCTCAAGCGGGAGTTTGTCACTGATTATATCTTCCCTGCTGTGTGTGGTAACGCTGTCTATGAGGGACGCTATTTGCTCGGGACTTCCCTCGCGCGACCGATCATCGCCAAGCGTCAGATCGAGATCGCACAGAGAGAAGGAGCGAAGTTTGTTTCCCACGGCGCGACAGGCAAAGGAAACGATCAAGTCCGCTTTGAGCTCGCGTATCTCGCACTCGACCCCGACATCGAGATCATCTCCCCTTGGAAAGATCGCGAGTTTCTCGATACATTTAAAGGACGTCCCGAGCTGATTCAGTTCTGCCAAACACATAACATCGATATCCCCACTTCCCCCAAAAAACTCTTTAGCATGGACGAAAACCTCTTCCACAAGAGTTATGAGTCCGGCCCCCTCGAAGACCCCATGACGCCTCCCGAGAAAGATATGTTCACCGTCACGGTCGATCCGATGGACGCGCCTGATGAGAAGACAGTGATCGAATTGGAGTTTAAAGATGGTGTGCCTGTACGTGTGACGAACATTAACGACAACACCGAACGCACTGATCCTCTTGAGCTGTTTTTGTATCTCAACGAGATCGCTTGTGCCAATGGTGTGGGTCGTATTGACATCGTTGAGAACCGCTTTATCGGGATCAAGTCTCGCGGCGTATATGAGACGCCAGGGGGAACCCTGTTACACGCGGCGCATCGAGATATTGAGGCGATCGCGATGGACAAAGAAGTTCTTCGTCTCCGTGATATGCTCGCTCCCAAACTCGCTGAGATCATTTACAACGGTTTCTGGTTTAGCCCAGAGATGGACTTTTTGATGGCTGCGATCAAAAAGAGCCAAGAGTTGATCGACGGCAAAGTTCGCCTCTCTGTCTACAAAGGGAATGTCCAGACAATCGGTCGTTGGTCGCCAAGCTCTCTGTACAACCAAGATCTGGCGAGTATGGATATCGAAGGTGGTTTCAACCAGGAAGACTCCACAGGATTTATCCGTATCAACGCGCTGCGCCTTCGTGCACACCGTGCGATCATCGAGCGCTCCTGAGATCGAGTTGTCACCTATTTGTCGCCTTGGGTGTATGTGGGGAGGGGGAGACTCGCTGAGATCGCGACTTGTGGGGAAAATGAAAAGGGTCGCTGGACAAATAGTTTCGCGCCTAATCCGCCTTGAATCCCCAACCAGATCAGTCCAATTTTCCAACTGACGCCACTCTCCAGTTGAAGCGCAAATTGCTCCTCAAAGGGCATCAGCACGCGAAAATGACATGGTGCCGCGAGACCAATAAAGAATCGGAACGCGTTGTTTTGGAAGGCAACCCTTAGTGAGGGAGACAACATAATCGCGAGGGCGGGAGAAAGTGTTTGTAACAATAAACCCGCAGCCAACGTCGACTCCAGCGCCCATCCCTTCGTACCTCCTGCCAACCTGAAAAATCTTCCGAATGTCCAGGAGACAGCACTCACTGTCGCGAGCTCTGTCCCCGTCGCGAGATAGATGTCCGTGTTGACGCCAAATTGTTTGGCATTCCAATAACCAAGTGAGATCTGAGGGACCCCAACCGACAGGTGGACGCCCTTCTGTGGTCGTGCGGATGTGCGGAGCGTAAGTGCGGCGACTTGGGTATTGGGGAGCAGCAAGATGAAGAGGGCAACAAGGGAGCGGAGGCTTTTGGGAGCGTTCTTCATTGGACAGCTCCTTTTGTCCAGGATGAGATGCCTTTAAAGGCCCCTCGTTCGATCAATTTTTGTGCTGCGCTATCGTTTTTGAGCACCATATCAAGCCATGAGTCGATGACGTGTTGTGCATGAGTGCGACTTTGCGCGAGGTCTTTTGCGGCGGGTCCGTCTGTCGCGAGTTCGCTTGCGCTCGCGTTATCAGTCCAGTCAAAGTGGTTCATGTCGTCGATGACTGCGTAGTATCCTTCTCCTTTAAACTGCTGAAAACCTTCGAGGACACGCGCAGGTGTTGAGCGTTCGTCGTGTTGTCCTGTCAAAGAGAGCACAGAGCGGGTGGCTTCGATCTCGATGGGGTCACTGCTTGCGGGCCATGCGCCGAGGAGGCAAAGTCCCTTTATCTCCTTGCGTACCATCCAGTCTGTTACCGAAGTCACACCACCAAGTGAGTGCCCCATCACTGCGACAGGTTGGCTTGTATCATGTGCGCCGTATAGCGGGCTTTGTCTGTTCGATGTACGTTTTCGAAAGTCATCAAGAGCAAACAAGGAGTTGTCACTTTGTGCCAGCGCAAGGTCGGCGAGATGAGAGCTCATAAGGACGACGTATCCTCTGCTCGCGATGTGTTGCGCGAGCCAACGATAACGCACCGCACGGACCAACCCGCCATGAATAAACAACACCACCGGGTAGGGGGCTTTGGTTCGATCCAATTCTCCCTGCGCATCGGAGGGGTAGAGCACATCCACTTGGGCTCCTTCAGTGATGCGCGCTTGGAACATCCATCGCCGCATCGAGACTCCATAAGGACCGCGTGCGCCTTCTACCCCTGTTTGCTGGGCTGCCGGCGAGAGCAAAAGCTCCGGCGCACCTCCACACGCTGACAATACGAACAATGCGGAAAAACATATGAGAAACCAGATCTTCAACGTAACCTCACCTTTGAAAAAGAAATTGTGGTTTGGGGATGTGGCTCATTGGAACACAATATAGTTCGAGACATCCCAAATGGAAGTTCCTCGCACATATCTTTGTCATGTGGTAGGAAAGGGGAGCTGTTTGAACACGTCCTATAGGGAGATTGTATTTGATGAAAGCTGAATGGTTGGCTCGTTGGGAAGGGAGACTGAGACCTGTTCTGATGAAGGGACCGCGAGCCTGGGTGATCCGGCAGTACTCACATGGTAGAGCGTCTTTTCTCAAGCGAATGCTCAACGACAAAGTATCACCTGTTGATGTTCCCAGAGAAGCAGCCCGAACGCTTTGGGGGATTCATTTTCGCTCACCGTTGATGAACGCTGCGGGGATGTTTAAAAATGCCGAAGGATACCAGATGGTCGCAGCACAAGGCGCTGGTGGTTATCTGTTAGGTACGACGACCGCACGGCCACGCCAAGGAAACGAGAGAGAAAAGATTCGTCATCCTTTTGCACCATATCCTCGTTCGGGGAGCGCTTCCAACTGGTTGGGTTTGCCCAACGAAGGCCACCTGGCTGTCGCGAAGAGAGTGGCGTCCTTCGAAAAGGTCGATGGTTGTCCTATCGGCGCGAGTCTGATGACAGATCCAGGTCTCGATGAACAGGAGGCGCTTGAAGGACTTGTCGAGGGGTTACGTGCATATGAAGATGCAGGTGTCGATTTCTTGGAGATCAATGAGAGTTGTCCCAATGCTGGCCATGCTCACGATATCGGTGAAGGACTCGCACGACGTCTGGCGTATCTTCAGGAGCATTTTCTGGACAAACGCAGACGCCGACTTCCTGTGATTGTGAAGTTCTCCAACGACACTGCGAGTGAATCGTTGCCTTCCATCCTCGACTTGTTACTCTCGCTCGGTTTTGATGGGGTGAATGTTGGCAACACTTCGACCCAATACAAAAAGCATCTGGACGCGATCGCGCCGTCTGAACAAGCACTTTACAATTTCTTTTGCGAGACATTTGGTGGAGGCGTGAGTGGTCGACCATTGAAGAAAACTTCTTTGTCACTAGCGTCGACCTGTATGAACTACCTCAAAGAGAAGCCATCTGAACGTGAGTTTCACGTGATACGGACTGGAGGTGTCGAGGGCGTCGAAGATGTCAAGGCTTCTGAGGAGCATCGCATTGCCTTGAATCAGTGGTATACCGGATATTTTGAGTCTTTTTCGCGGGACGGACACCAACTGTATGCCAGATTGTATGAGAGACTGTACACAAAGTAGCGGAGCGATACGTCTCATGCTGAGGGCTGTTCCACCTGGAATATCGCTATGATTCCTTTGTAAAAAACGCCTGCCCGAAGTCTCCTATACCGTTTTGGGTCTTTCCATACGACGTATCGTGGTATATAACACTGGATGTTTTAAACAAATACACAAGCATTTCCAATGCAGTCATCCTGCAATGTGTTGCAAGAGGTGACATGATAAATGGTAATCCTCACATGTCATTCCAGAGGAGTAGTTGACTCATGAGTTCATCGAAGGATCCTAAGAACACCCCAGAGGCCGAAGAGAAGAAGAAGAACGATCCACTAGGAGATGATTTTCTTTCTTCTAGCTTGGATGATATCTTTAATGACCTGGAGGGCGGTCTCGGTTCTGGAAAAGGCGGTCTCTCAGCCTCAACAGGAAATTCATCCCAGAAAGATGCTTCGACACCGGTCGATTTGGGAGCCGAAACACAAAAGGCACCAACCCCGAAACTCTCCAAAACAGCCTCACAGACATCTTTGCCTTCTGTGCCTAAAACACCTGCTCCTACAAAGAAGACAACGAAGAGAACAACCTCTTCGATACTTCCGGCGATACCCAAAACACCTGCTCCCCCCACGCTCGTAAAAAAAGAAGCGAGTACACCCGCTGCACCCGTGGTGAAAACAACTGCACCTGAGAAGAAAGAGCCCGCAAAAGTCACGACACCTGCTGTAAAAGAATCCACAAAACCTGCGACTCCAGCGACAAAGGAACCAGCAAAAGTCACGGCATCTGAGAAGAAAGAGCCTGCAAAACCTGCTGCTCCCGCGAAGGCTGAGACAAAAAAGGAACCAACGCTCAGTGTGGCGGCTGCGAGTGAGACTGCACCTACGATCCCTGATGTCCCCGCGTTGACGGTTCCAGTCGTGAATGTTGAGCTGCCCGAAGAGAATAAACCTTCGAAGGTAGAGGCCAAACCTCCCAAAGCAGAAGCCTCTGAACCACCAAAGGTGATGGGAAAAGAGGATAAAAAGGAGAAGACCTTCGACGCTGTCGCTCCGACTGTCGAGTACAGTCCTGATGAACGACTGATCGAAAAAATGGCCACACTCCCACCTGAGCCGAAAGATAAAGTCGAGTCTCCCAAAACAGCAAAGGCTCCGGAAAAGAAAGTCGACTCCTCGAAGGCTCCAGAAAAGAAAGTTGAGCCTCCAAAAGCTCCAGAAAAGAAAGTTGAGTCTCCCAAAACAGCAAAGGCTCCAGAAAAGAAAGTCGAGAACAAGCCTGCTGCTCCAGTGAAAAAGGCCGATGAGAAGCCTGTTGTGCCGGTTGCAAAGGCCGATGAAAAGTCTGCAACGCCAGCGAAGAAGGCCGATGAAAAGCCTGCAACGCCAGTGAAGAAGGCTGACGAAAAGCCTGCTCCAACGGCTGAGAAAGCGGTTGCTCCTGCAAAAGAAGAGGCACCTAAGAAGGCCGCAGACAAAAAAGCAGCGCCTCCCAAAGCAGCTGAAAAAACAACATCGGTTCCCAAGCCCGAAGCGTCACCGGAGACAAAGGCGAAGAAAGTTGAGCCAGTGGCTCCAAAAAAGGAGACCATGACGCCACTTCCTGTGTCGGCATCTGTCCCTGGACCGCCACGTCCTGGTCCACTCAAGCCGTCTCAACCTGTTGCGAAAGCTGCTCCTGAGCAAGTTCCTCCACCAGCTTCTGGTGGAAGTCCTGTTAAAAGCGCGATGATCTTTGGGGCGGTCTTCTTTGTGGGGTTGTTTGTCGCAAAGGCGACGGCACCTTCGTATGATGCGACACCTCTTCAAAGTCGCATTCAGCGTCTTGAAAGGGGACAAGAGTCCTATAAGCAAACTGTGGACAAGACCAAACAACAGCTTCAAAGCGATAAAGTCGACAAAGGCACGTTCTCATCATTACAAAAGAGAGTATCAAGTCTCACCGTTCAGCTTAAGCGTCTCCAAGGGGAAAACAAAGCCCAGGACAAGCAGTTGGTGACGCAGTCCGCGAAGCTGCGTTCTTTGCGCAAAGCTTTGCAAGCTGAGAAGGCCCTCGCAAACAATCAGCGAAAACAACTACGTCTTGCGCTTGGGAAAGATATCAACGCTTTGCGCGCTTCTGCCAGCAAGCTCCGAAAGATGGATACTTCTCACGACGCGGCTTTGGCGCTCCTCACAAAGAAACATGGAGCGCTGCTTGGAAAGGTCGGCTTGTTGAGTGGCGGGTTGAAACGCACCAACTCTTCGACAAACAATCGCTTTGCGAAGTTACAACGTGCACGTGCGCTCAGGATGCAAAAGCTCCGTAGCGAATTTGGTCGTGTCCACAAAGGACTCGCTGGACTCTCCAAACATGCGAAGAAGACAGACAACTCAATCAAGATGATCCGATTGACTGGAGACAAGCGCAGCCAAGAGATCGCAGGGCTCAAGGGTGTGACCGGAAAACACACGACACATTTGCTCCAAGCTGACAAGAAGATCGCGACACTGTTTGGTGGTTTGAAAGGACTCGGAGGACGTCTCGGAGAGACCAACAAAGAGGTTCGAAAAATCAGCGCAGGGAATGTCACCCATGACTGGATGTTGAAGAGGGTGGTTGCGCAATTGAGCCCGCTCACCAAAAGCATGAAAGCTCTCAAAGCAGATCAAAAAAAGGTCGTCGCAACGTTCTCTAACCTCGAAACGAAAGTGAAGGCTGATAGTTGGGTGTTGACACGTGTCGCCTCCTCACTTCCAAAGCTCGCTGCTGCGGTCAAACGCTTTCAAAAGAACGAAGGTAAACGTGACGCTGATGTACGTAAGTTGAGCGCTTCATTGCCCAAAGTTGAGCAACAAGTGCAACAATTGCAGCGAAGTTACTTCTCTATGTCGAAAGGTGTGAAGCAGTTCTCCGGACGTACGAGGAAGTTGCTTGTGTACGTCGTCAAGAAGCTACGTGTGTTTGGTGGTGCGTTGCAGAGTACCAAAAAGGGAATACAGACTGCTAAGCAAACAAGTCTCACCAACCGACGAGCGTTGCGCTTGATGGCCCGGAGTCTTGCCGAGGCGAGAAAAGCAACTGCTGCAGCAAAAGTGCAAGACGCAGCTTTGCAAAAGCGTTTTGTCGCCTTGGCTGCGACGTTGGAGAAAACACAAACTTCTTTGAAGGTGCTAGGCACTCATCAAAAAGCGCTTGTACGTCTCCAAGCTCGCGCTGCACATCTGCGAAAGGGGCTTGGGTTGGCGATGAAAGCAAACACCTTGCTCGCAAAAGCATCCAAACAACAAACTGAAAAGTTCGCTGCGTTGTCCAAAGAGTTGAAAGCATGGCGTGCTCGTTTGGAGAAAGGTGACAAGGCACAATTGATCCGAGTTAAGAAGATTGAGAGCACTGTGAAGTCTATTCTCCAATCACTCTCAGCTTGGAGCCAAAGTGACTCCGAGAACAAAACGAAGATCGCCCAACAGATGGAGGTCCTGTCCACTGAAATGACCTCACTGAAAAAGCAAGACCAAAATAACAACAAAAAGATCAAGCAACTGCAAACACAGCTTGATTCATTGAACAAATTGTTGCGTTCCCTCGAAGCATCCCTGAAAGCCACCAGCGCACCCTCCAAATAATCATCGGGCGGACGGATCTCGCCTCCTTCATGCCGTATACACAGGGGGAACCAGAGCTCTGATCCAGGCGCAGTTGCACTTGTGCTCTCGCAAAATGCACCCGAACATACGACACAATCCCTCATGGCAATGCGTATGTCGCAAGCGACATCCTTCAAATACTCGACTGATCGGGCAAGATGTCCGGTTGTCATTTGCTTCGTGCTCTTTGCAACGACCCCTTCGACAAACCTCTCCATCCCCCTGGCCTCCGGCCTTCCCCCTTCCTCTCCAGCCTCTGGAGAATGGAAGGGGGACCAATCAAACGACATATACGTGAATTTGGGTATTGTGAGCGTGAAAAGAATTGCCCGCTAGTTCCCCCTATATGACCTGCGCTTTGCTTTGGTCAACAAGGGGAGCGATACATACCCAACCCCATATCGCGATGCAAGCTAAATCATCGTGTATATCGGTAGGTTTGTCCCTCCTCTCGAAAGGCTTGAGAGGAGGGATGTCACGAAGTGACAGGGTGGTGAGTTTGTTGAGGTGGATGATTGCAAGTGAAGACGCAAAAAACCCACTGAAAGCTCGCAAGCAAAAGGGAACCCAAGGATGTCGCCTGCGACATACGCCAGAAAGAAGGGGAGAATATAGTGGAGTCAGGGGAGTTTGCGGAGACACAAGTGCAACGTCCGCCGGATCAGCATTCGAGTATACCCCGTATATATCGGTAAAATGGTCCCTCCTCTCGAAAGGTTTGAGAGGAGGGATGTCGCGAAGGCTTAGGGTGGTGAGTTTGTTGAGGTGGATGATTGCAAGTGAAGACGCAAAAACCCACTGAAAATTCGTAAGCAGTCCAGCCTTCCAAGGATATGGCCTTGCTATATCCGCCTGGAAGAAGGGGATTGTCTGGTGGAATAAGGGGAGTTTGCGGAGACACAAGTGCAACATCCACCGGAGCAGCAATCTAGAATCCCCCGCATATATCGGTGAAATGGTCCCTCCTCTCGAAAGGCTTGAGAGGAGGGAAGAGCCGAAGGCTTAGGGTGGAGAGTTTGTTGAGGTGGATGATTGCAAGTGAAGACGCAAAAAACCCACTGCAATCCCGCAAGCAGCCGAGCTTTACAAGGATATGGCCTTGCTATATCCGCCTGGAAGTGGGGGATGAAATAGGATGGTCAGGGGAGTTTGCGGAGACACAAGTGCAACATCCGCCGGAGCAGAAATCTAGAATCCCCCGCATATATCGGATGAATGTTCCCTCCTCTCGAAAGGTTTGAGAGGAGGGATGTCACGAAGTGACAGGGTGGTGAGTTTGTTGAGGCGTATGTTGCAAGGCGTACGGAGCAAACGTCCTCATAGGACAGCTTTGCTTTGGACGCAAGTGCAACGTCCGCCGGATCAACATTCGAGTATCTCTCGTATATGTCGGCTAAAACCCCCCTTTTTCTCGAAAGGGGGTTGAGATATTGTGAGGGAGTGAGTGGATGTTTTTGGAGGAGTTGGGAGGAGTGGAGATTAAATGCCGACGAACAATCGTTTGCCAAATGCATCTGGCAGTCGTGCATCGTAGATACGTTTGGCGCTGAGTGCGATCTCGTATTCGACGCGGTATTGTTCGAATGTTCGTGATTCTGTGTCAAAGATCGCGTAAGCAGCACGTGGATCGTAGTCACGAGGTTGGCCAACGGAGCCGACGGAGATGATGTACTGTTTCCCTGGATCGAGCTCGATGAGTCCAGGGACCATTTGGACGACACCATCGTTATCAAACGAGAAGATACGGCAGAGGTGAGAGTGTCCAATGAAGGTGACTTGGAGCAGGTCTTCTCTGTGTTGGTATGCTTCGTTGGCTTGTTCCATGTTGAAGATATAGTTGAACTCCGATGGGTTCATTGGTGAGCCGTGCGAGAAGCAGACGTTTGTGTCTTCTTCGTTTTGAATATAGGGAAGCGTTTGAAGCCACTTGATGTTTTCTTCGGAGAGGACTTCGACAGTCCAGTCAAGTGCTTGTTTGGCTTGATCGTAGTAGTAGGAATAGTCCATTTTTCCGGCGACAGCGGCATCATGGTTGCCCATGATCGTGAGTCGCGCGAGATTTTTTACGATATTGCAACATTCGTTGGGTGAAGCTCCATACCCGACAACATCGCCTAGACAAACATACTCGTCGATATTTTTGGTTTCCAATTCTTCGAGCACGGTTTCAAGAGCTGCAAGATTGGCGTGGATATCCGAAATAATACCTATCCGCATCGCTGGGACTCCTCAATCGCAATGCTTACAAACGGGGCGGACCACCTACTATTCAAAAATGTGGGGTTAATTGCGATGCCTCCGCGTGTTCCACATCGAAAATCTGATGTCAAGTTCACATTCACATGGGTGATTTGGATTCGCATCCAAAATTATCAAACGTTTATAGCACAGGAAGACACAGAATGAAAATTTTTCTTTGGTGCTTTGGCCAGTCCTGACAGGCACCTTTTGATGTTTTGCAAAGATTACGGGTTTGTGCGGATTTTGTTGTGGGTTGACGAAACATTGGGGGATGTTTGTCAGGCGATTTGGAGTGTTGATCGAATGAGTGTGAGAGGGGCATTCTAGGTGGCTTGTTGAACTGTGTTTTCTTGCTCTTGAGCGGCCTTTCTCTCCATACGTTTTGCAGAGAGCAGTTTGCGTACTTTAAATGTCAACTCTGCAAATTGAAACGGTTTGTTGATATGATCATCTGCCCCATACAAGGGAGAGGTCATCTCGTTGACGGTCTCACCGATTGCGGTCACCATGATGATACCAATACCATCAAATTCGGGACGCTCTCTGAGGTATTTGGCGACCTCCCAGCCTGAGAGGTTCGGCATCATCACATCGAGCAATACAAGGTCAGGCCTTTTATCCAAGATCAACGCCAGACCTTCTTCGCCATCCTCAGCTTGGATGACCTCACACTGCATTTGTTCGAGGTGCATTGTAACCATAGTGCGAATTTCTTGATTGTCATCAACAACAAGGATTAAAGGCTGTTGTCTTTCTTGATTTACCATTTGTAAGCCCTTTCTTCCGTACTTTCAAGACAGAGCCCAGGATACCTTGTCCAAACGCATTTGGCAAGGGGGGCGCTGACATTCTCCATTTCTTTCGATGAAATCGTGCGTTTTGAATGTTATGAACGACAAACATACGGAGAGTGATCACGATGATGGTGATCATGGTGATGTGACGTAACTGCTATACGTTTGTGGACAGAGATAAGGCTGTCGGACAAATAAACCCTTCATGATGGAACAGGTCATGGGCAATACGTACCGAGACATATTGATGAATCTTTTTTGGGATGCACACACAGAGCTGCGTCCCTCGAAGCTTGTGTCAACCTACCTGCAAGAACAACTTCCGCGTTTGTGGGGGGAGGATTGTGGACGTTGGTCCGTTATCTCAGTAGGGAAGGCGGCCATTGAGATGGCAAGAGGTGCAGCATCTTCTGGCATCTCATGGCGCACGCGGTGTTGCGTCACAAAGTACGGTTACGCTGAGAGTATAGAAGGATGGGAGATCTTGGAGGCTGCCCACCCGCTCCCGGATCACAGGTCTCTCACTGCGGCGTCGAGGTGCTTGTCCATCGCGAGAGCTTGTGAGAGCGAGAAAGATCGCTGTTTGTTATTGCTCTCTGGTGGGACGTCTTCTTTGCTCGTCGCACCTGTTGAAGGTCTCTCTTTCGAAGAGAAGACCGCGCTTATGAAGGTTTTATTGACGCTGAAGATAGACATCCACTCATTGAATCTCATCAGAAAACAACTCTCCCAAATCAAAAGAGGAGGGTGGGCTCGCGCCCTTGCACCAGGACATTCTCTCACACTTGCGATCTCTGACGTGCCAGGTGATATTCCATCTTCGATAGGCTCTGGCATCTCTGTCATTGAACGGGAAGCACCTCTACAGGCACTCCAACTCCTTCGTGAATTCGGAGTTCTTAAGGCGTTTCCTGGTGTACAAAGTGTGCTGGAGCGCAAGGCCTCATCCTCTCCAAAAGAACATGATGTTGAAGAAGGCCGAAGGCACCCATTCGAAGTGCTCCTTTCCAATGCGATGTTTTTGCAAAAACTTTCTACTTTGGCTGAGCGCGCTGGGTATGAGGTCTCTCTATTCAGAGATGGACTCTCACGACCCCTCGACGAGTTGCTTTGTACATTTCGTGCAGTTCTTGGAGAGCGCAAACGTTCTCATCGCTCGCAGCTGTACGTGTGGGGAGGGGAACCTCTCTGCGAGGTAACGGGCACTGGTAAAGGTGGGCGCATGCAACACCTCGCCCTTGGGATGTGTCCTTGGCTCAGCGAGCAGGGAGACATTTGGATGCTCGCGCTAGGAACGGATGGGACTGACGGACCTACAGACGCAGCGGGGGCTTTTGTCGGGCCATATACTGTCGAACAATCCTGTCAATTGGGAGTCGATGTGATGACGTTTTTTGCTGATTTTGACAGCTACACCTTCCATCAATTGTTACAAACGCAAGTGAAAACAGGAGCCACAAATACGCATGTTGGCGATGTGGTGATGTTCTTGTGTCTTCCGTCATGATCTGGGGTACACTTTCCCAAAACACCCTTGCACCATTTTTGTGAAGCTGGTAAAGTACCTCCTGTCTTATATAACGGCCATTCAGGCATATCGAGGTTGAGCATGTCCACTTGGGGCCTTTCCCTAGATTTACTGTATCCATTTACGATGAACAACTCCGTTTTCTTTGCGGCCTTGAGCGCCCAGAAGATCATCGGCGCTGCGATCTTGAGCTTATTGCTCCTTTTCATCGTCTTCTTAATGCTTCGTTCGATTGGGATTGATAGCAAGACTCCACCGTCTATGATCATCCGTAAGATCAAGCTCTTTTTCCGCTCCGTTTATGCCCCCATTACATTCGGCAAAAAGCTGGAAAAAGCTGAAGCTCTCGAAGACAAACAGAATATGGCGGCGGCACTAGAGATCTACATCTCGGCGTTTGACTTTGATGGGATGTTGAGCACCAACGCAAAAATTGCGATTATCAACGATACCATTCTCGAAAAAATTGAAGAGATCTGTGACCGCACTGGATATACCTATCCTGTCGAGCGTATCAATCGTTTTCGTGAAGATATCTACGATTACTTCCTCGTCAGACAAAAGTATATCTCCCCCATGGATTACGATGGTACACCACTCCACCGTGCTGAAAATGAGAACCGATTCAAGGATGAGATTGGTCTCGCCCAAGAACGCGCTCTCACAGACGGTTTTGAGCAATTTTTGACGGGCTTGGTGAAAAAAATCCAAAAACACACCAAAAGCAGTGGTGTTGTGATCTTGCCTCGTGGTCAAAAACACAAGGCCGATCCTGGCGAGGTGCAAAGCGAAATGATGCCCATCGAAGCGCCGATGAGCACATTCAACAATGTCGAGGAAGAGAGCATCGCACCTCCTCCTGCACAAGAGGAAGAGATCGCCGATCCTTTCGCAGGTATGTCTACTGACTCTGGATTTGGAGAGAGTGCACAAGGCAATCCCTTCGCTGTAGAAGATCCAAAAGATCCATTCAACGAAGCGACTGGAACCATCAACCGTCTGCCTGGTGCTGAGGATGATCTTGCCCAAGCTGACAGTGCCTTTGGAAGCCTCCTCAGCAAAAAAGAAGAACCCATCCCTGCACCCCCTCAACCCGCAGGAATGCCCCAACCTACAGGCGGCTTCCCCGGCTTTGGAAATCCACAGCCTCCCGCACCAGCGCAAGGCGGATTTCCTCAACCTACAGGTGGTTTCCCTGGCTTTGGAAATCAACAAGCGCCAGCGCCGACACCTCCACCCACTGGAATGCCCCAACCTACAGGCGGTTTCCCTGGCTTTGGTCAGCAACCACCCGCACCAGCGCAAGGTGGATTCCCCCAACAAACACCTCCTCCACAAGCGGGATTTCCCCAACCTACAGGCGGTTTCCCTGGCTTCGGTCAACAGCCTCCTGCTCCAACGCCTCCTCCAGCACAAGGCGGATTCCCCCAACCTACAGGTGGGTTTCCCGGCCTTGGTCAGCAACCACCTGCACCAGCACAGGGCGGATTTCCCCAACAAACACCTCCTCCACAAGGTGGATTTCCTCAACCCACAGGTGGCTTCCCTGGCTTTGGTCAACAGCAACCTCCTGCACAACAAGGCGGATTTCCCCAACCCACAGGTGGCTTCCCTGGACTTGGAAACCCACAAGCTCCGAATCCTTGGGGCGATAACAACAAAAAATAAACTCCCTCTTCTCCTCTCCTCTTCCTCTACAAATCAATCCCCCACTTCGTGCATCACAAACAGTTCTCCTGCAAGGAGTCACTGATCGATACCGAACTATCTATCCATACCGGACGAGTGATTCTCTCTATCTATACCGGACGAATGATTCTTTCTTTGGTAGGAAGAGCGCGCGAAGACTGGTGTGGATTTTACTTGTAAGGAGAGGGGAGAATGGAGAGGCTTACGATTCGGCAACGCGCTGGATTTTGGCGCCGAGGGGCTGGAGCTTCTCTTCAATACGTTCATAACCTCTGTCGAGGTGGTAAATTCGACGAATCTCAGTGACACCTCTCGATACAAGACCTGCGAGGACAAGGCAGGCACTCGCGCGGAGATCTGTGGCCATGACAGGTGCGCCTTCGAGACGCTCTTTTCCTCGGATAACCGCCATAGAACCTTCACAGATGATGTCTGCGCCCATTCTACGAAGCTCTGAGACGTGCATGAAGCGGTTTTCGAAGACCGTCTCGGAGATCGCCGAGCGACCATCTGCAACAGACATCAACGCCATCATTTGAGCCTGCATGTCTGTGGGAAAACCTGGGTGCGGTTGTGTACGGATGTCGATGGGTTGGATGGGACCTTCCATTTTGACGAGCACATCGTTGCCTTGGATTGTCAATTGTGCGCCTGTCGCTCGAAATCGTTCGAGGACGGCTTTCATCCCATCGACAGGACAGTTTTTGACGAGAACTTCACCTTTTGTGATGATGCCCGCAGCGATGAATGTACCGGCTTCGATACGGTCGGACATGACAGAGTATCGGGTTGGCTTGAGCTCTTCAACGCCCTCAATCACAATCAGATCGGAACCTGCGCCTGAGATGTTCCCACCCATCGCGTTGATGAAGTTTGCGAGATCGACGATCTCTGGTTCACGTGCTGCGTTTTCCAGGATTGTACGACCCTTACAAAGGGCTGCAGCCATGATGAGGTTCTCTGTCCCACCGACAGTTGGATAATCGAATCTGTACGAAGCTCCTGTGAGTTGTTCACAAGTTGCTTCGATGTATCCACCTTTCAGATCGATGTTCGCACCGAGCGCTTCAAGCCCCCTCAAGTGAAGGTCAATAGGACGTGCGCCGATGGCGCATCCACCAGGGAGAGAGACCTTGGCCTTATTGTATCGAGCGAGTAAGGGGCCGAGCACGAGAACGGAAGCACGCATCTTTCGGACGAGTTCGTAATCTGCTTCAAATTTTTCGAGCGCGCTGGTGTCAATGTGCACTGTGCGGTTTTCAAAGTGGGTTGAGGCGCCCATCGACTCCAACAGCTGACACATTGTACGGACGTCTCGGAGGTTTGGGACATTGTCTATGATCGTCTCTCCACGTGTCAGCAACGCCGCACACATGAGTGGAAGGACTGCGTTTTTTGCGCCGTTGACTTCGACCTCGCCTTCGAGTCGATTGCCACCAAATACGATGAATTTGTCCACCTTACTTCTCCTCTGATGGGGGTGTTGAATCATCTTCCGATTCGGGTGTCGAATCATCTTCCGATTCGGGTGTCGAATCATTTTTCGATTCGGGTGTTGTTGTGTCGTCTCCGTCGTCTCCGTCGGAGGAGGGTTTTTCTTTGACAGGTGCAGGTGTTTGGGAGGGAGGTGTCACTTCCTCTTCTTCCTCATCTTTTTCTGGAAGCTCAAATGCTTCCCTTCGACCGACTGTCTCCTCGGCGGGGGGCCGGATCACAGGCATCTTGTGGCGCTGTTTGATGGGTTCGTCCTGGGGAGGCTCTTCCACCACTTCCGTCGTCGTGTCTTCTGATACCACAGTGGGTTCTTCTGTCGGCGCTTGTGGCTCTTCCACTGCTTCTTCTTTTGGAGGAGTCTCTTGAGCACTCTCGATGGCATCGGGGACTTCTGTCGGTCCGATGTGGTACGCGCGATCACCTGTGAAGTGAAGCGGTTCAACCTCATCGTAAGGACCATCTGTGCCATCCGATGGTGTCGTTGGAGGTGTACCGCCATCAGGTGGATCGTCATCATCGTCATCGTCATCGTCGTCATCAGGCGGAACGGCGAGCAGGGGGACGTGATCTTTGAGCAACACTCGCGACGCAAAGAGTCCGATCTCGTAAAGGACGTACATGGGGATGGCCATCATCATCAAGTTGATGGGGTCACCTGTCGGTGTGAGGACTGCGGAGATCGCGAGAATCGCGACAAAGGCATGACGCCGATACCGCGCAAGTAACTCAGGTGTGACAAGGCCGACAAAGATCAACAGGAAGATCACAAGCGGTGTTTGGAAAACGACACCAAAGCCCAGCAGAAACCAGGAGGAGACGTTGAGATAAGCCTGAAGTGTCAGGATCGGTTTGAGGCCCAATCCTCCTGCTTTTCCGGGGACTGGGAGCAGGATCCGAAGCTGTGATGGTGCTTGGTTTGGGCCATGACGGAATGTCAGATGAATTTCGTGCTTCTTTTGTAGATCTTGCAACAGTTTTTGGGGCTGTTGGATGTATTTGGGAGGGAGCGCAAGTGTCCAGCGGACGACGCCTTTCGGTTTCCGTTTGGCGTTCATGTCAAACGACAGGACGCCTGGAGGTTTGGCTGGGGCGAGTGTTTTTGTCGGTTTGGTCGACTTGCTGAGCTTGGTCGATTTACTAGGCTTGGTGGGTTTGCTGGTGGGGGGGGCTGTTTGTTTGGCTTTGCTCGCGGGATGCCATTCAAAGACCAATCCGCTACGCTTGGGGGCTTTGGGAGCTGGCTGTAGTTTTTGTGGGTTGGCGTAGATGAGCAAAAATCTGTAGGCTGTGGGGACCGCGAGATAATACGCAAAAGACGACCCCGTAAGGAAGAGAAGGCTCGCGGAGAGAATGATGGGGCGGACGAGTTTTCGTTCTTTCTCGAAGAGACCTGGCGCAATAAAGAGCCAAAGCTGCCAGAACCAAAAGGGAAAGGCGAAAAAGATACCAGCAAAGAGTGCAATTTTGAACGATTGAAAGAGCGGCTCTGTGATGCTTGTAAAGTGAAGCTCTGGTCGGATCGTCATGCCCTGTGTGGCCATCTCAAGTGGCCCCATCATGAAGGCGATGATTTCTCTCGCAAAGGTAAAAGAAAGAGCCGCAAAGACGACAACCGCAACAACACTCCAGAGGAGTCGCACACGCAGTTCTTGTAGGTGTTCCAAAAAGGACATTTCACCATCTGCATTTTGATTCATTTGCCTTCCTAACAACGCGCTTGCTTCCTTTCATTTGGATGGGCAGGGACCTGTGAGATCGGTGAGTCAGCGATAGAGGTCATGTTGATGGATGTGGAGGTGTTTATGCTGTCGACGACGATTTGTCAGGGGCTGGGACGGGGGTGTCTTCTGCGACTTGCGCCGTGGCCTCTGGCGTGCCCTCTACAGAGGACTCGTTGTCGGATGAGATGGGCTCTCCGGGAGATTCGTCATCATGCTCTGCTGTTGTCATCAGAGGATGTTCGATACTCTGTTGCAGCTCAGCAGCGGTGTCGTGTAATTCTTGCTCGATGGGATCGAGGGAGCTTTTGAACTCTTCTTTGAGGCGGTTGAGTTCTTCTTTTTCGATCTCAAAGTCAATGGCGTCTTTGACCTCTTGGGTGGTTTTTCTGACTTCCCGGATGGCTTTTCCAAAGAATCTTGCGAATTCAGGTAATTTTTGTGGTCCAAGCAACAAGAGTGCTGCGAGGACCACAATGGCCATCTCCCATCCTCCTAGGTTGAGCATGTTTTTGTCCTCATAGCTGATTTACGTGGAGTGAGCGTCTTGATCGCCAAAACGCAAACCATCGAAGATTAAAGAGATAAGTGAAGGGGCGAGTAGCTCAAATTCGCCGACATCTTCATCTCGCAAAAAGCCAAACAAGATGCGCTCGAGCGCACCGATGACTGCGAGTGTACTGACCCTCGGATCAAAGGGACGTAAAAGTCCATGAACTTCTGCTGCGTTTGTGAGCGCGTTGGCACCTTTTGTGATAGAGACTGCGAGCGCTCCGATTGCCTTTCGTGCGCCATGAGCGGGGGCACGGTTTTCCTGAAGGTACAGCAAGATCAATTGTCTGTTTTCGAAGAAGATGTCATTCAGACGAATCGCAAACTCCTGGTATGCGAAGAGCAGGCCTGGAAGCTCGCTGGCCTCTTTGACTGCTTGTGCGCATGTGTTGAAGTTGTCTTCAAGGGCCTCTTGTAGTGGGGCGAAGAGCGTCTCGACGAGTTCTTCTTTATCTTTAAAGTAGCGGTAGAAGCTGCCTTTGGCAATCCCTGCTTGTTCGACAATTTGATCGATGGTCACACTCTCAGTGCCATGTTCAAGGAAGAGCGCGAGACCTGCTTCGCAAAGCTCACGTGTCCGCCTACGGCGGTTTTGGTCTCGCTTTCCTCCAACCGGGCCAGGGCGCTCGCTCGGCACATGTCGTGGCTTGGGCCCTGTTGCTTTATCTTCCAGCTCTTTATCCATCAGAACATGTCCTTTTTGGTCTTTGAGCGGTTATTTCGTTTCTCTCCTTGCATACCATACTGCAGACCATCGCACAAATAGGGTGCTCTGGTTCATCAGGCTATATAATGTTTACCACAATACGCATCAACGCAAGTGTGTTGTGAAAAAAATTGCCTGACCATCCACGTAAAATTGTGTCCATGTTATCCTTTTAAATGGTTCATGTGTTGTATGTGAGAAGTTCCTGTATCTTTCTCTCGAAATCTTTGTGAAGGAGGCTTCATCAACGCTGTTGTGCTTGACAGGCATGGGACTTTGACGGTACACCAAATGCTGGGTGTGTGGGTCCATTGCCATACATCATATCCACATTTCGAAGTGGAGTCTGGTCGGTATCTTCGTGCAGGGAGGCTTGATTGATGACTAGGAAAGTTGGGGTTTGTTGGGATGCTGCTTTTCAGGCTCATAGCGCTGGCGTTGGGCATCCTGAGCGTGCTGAGAGATTAAACTCCATTCGAGAGATACTCGACGCAGACGGGACGTGGGAGAGGTTGATCCAAGTCCCAACGAGACGAGCCACAAAAGAGGAGCTTGAGCGCTGTCACGCAAGAGCACACGTCGAGCAGGTCATCTCGGTAGAGGGCAAAAGTCACATGTTTGACGCCGATACGCACGCTTCTCCTGGGACAACAGAGGCCGCTTTACTCGCCGCTGGCGGAGGGATTGAGCTCGTCAACAAGGTACTTGATGGCGAACTTTCACAAGGATTCGCGCTCGTGCGACCTCCCGGTCATCACGCAGAACACGACCGAGCGATGGGGTTTTGTTACTTCAACAACATCGCAGTGGCTGCGCGCGCCGCGATGCAAAGAGACGATGTCCAACGGATTCTCTTGATCGATTGGGATGTCCATCATGGAAATGGCACACAACACCAATTCGATGAAGAAAAAGAGTTCTTATGTATCTCCTTACATCAATACCCTTTTTACCCAGGGACCGGAAGGCTTCGTGATATTGGTCTCGGTGAAGGAAAGGGCTACAACATCAATGTCCCCTTTGGTCATGGAACGGGGGATCATGAGTTTGCGTTGTTTTTTGAACAGATGATCGTCCCCGTTGCACGGCAATTTCAACCTGATCTGATCCTCCTCTCTGCGGGGTATGATGCACACCAGCGTGATCCTCTCGGTGGCATGAAGGTTTCAACAGAGGGTTTTGCACACATGTCTCATGTCTTGTGTGAACTTGCTGATGAAGTCTGTGGTGGCAAGCTCGTTGCATTTTTGGAGGGAGGTTACGACTTACAAGGTGTTGGGCAAGGAGCAGCGACGACGTTGAAAACGATGCTTGGAGATACGCTAGAGCGCTCTGGCGATATATCCAAGGTCAACGCTCCCTCATTGCATTTGTTCAATGAGTTACAAGAGACTTTTGCGCCGTACTGGAAGCTCAAACGTGTGTAATTACTAATGTGGTCAGATAAACTTGGCTGGCTCGCGTTTTTGATCCCCTTCTCGATATGGGGGTGGATGGTGGGATTGGCTCCTGGGTGGCTTGATGCGCCTGAGCTTGTCGCGGCTTCCTTTTCCCTTGGGGTGTCCCATCCTCCTGGCCACCCTGCCTACATTCTCTTCTCACATTTGTTCGCGTTGTTACCGATCGGTTCGGTCGCCTTTCGTCTCGCGTTGTTTTCGGCTTTTTGCTTTGGAATGGCGAGTTGGCTGACGTACCGGGCAGGTTTGCATCTGTTCTCTGCGTTTCCTCGCATTTCCTCTGACTCGGCTTGGACGCGATTATTTTGGTTGCTTCCCACTGTGGGCGCGGGGCTTGTGTATAGCACGTGTTTGCAAGCTGTTCGACCAGAAGTCTACACCTTCCACGCTGCGCTCTGTATGGCGACATTGGAACGCTGCCTCGCGGCGTATCACGCGACCACCCAAGAAGAGACTGATCGCGCGATGTGGCTGGCCTTGTTATTTGCAGGTGTTGGTCTCGCAAACCATCACTATCTGATGTTGTTGATGGTCCCCGGATGCTTGTTACTGTCTATCTTCTCAGGCTTTTGGCAGAAGCGTATCATCACACGTGTGCTCATCTCACTGTTCATCTTGGGGATTGGGCTGAGTACCTATCTCTACCTGCCTTTGCGTTCAAAACAACAGCCAGTGGTGCACTGGGGGGCTGTTGATTCTTGGGAGAGTATGGGATGGACTCTCTCCGCGAAAGTCTGGCAAGGCTCCGTCAAGGTCCACAAGAGCCAACAACCGCTTTTGATGAGGGCCTTCTTGTTGCTCTCTTTGTACATCGACCAGCTCGGTATTTGGTTATGTTTTCTAGCGTTTGTCGGCTTCTACTTGTTGATCAGGCTGCGTCTGTGGTTGGGGATGGGGGTTGTCTTTTGGTGGTTGGGGGATTTTCTATCCCGTGTGTTACTTGAGGTGAATCTCCAGGATGCTGATCTTCATGGTTATTTAATCGTCTCTTTCCTCTTGATGTCTTGGGGGATAAGCGCTTCGATACTCGCTGTCTTGGAGCGCTTACTTGTGTGGCAAGGTGAGTGGTTACAGGAGGATAAAAAGGCGAGCAGATTCCTGTGGCTACACAAAGTCAAGCGGTATGTGAGGCCTCTCTCCCTCGGCTATATCTTGCTCCTGCTTGCTGTCCTTGGACCGCTTCCATCTTTTTTCTTCGCACAACAGCCTGAGCTGACAGCGAACGACAAGCCCCAAAAAACGTTTCGTTGCTGTGATCGGCGCACTCGCTCTGCTTCTTTGCTGTGGATGGAGCTGCTCGAAGAATTTCTGCCACGCAACGCGCTCGTCTTCTCCACGTATTATCAGACAGGTTTTCTTCGTTGGTATCGGAAGGTTGTAGAGAGAAGTCGACCTGATCTTCACTTCTTCCAGAGGAACTTTTTGAGCGCCAAGAGGATCGCTGAGGCCGAAGCCTCCCGGTATCCAGAGCACCAAAAGATCTTGCGCATGTTCTCGAAGCGGCCGAGAAATATTGCCGCCGAGCTGTTGAGAATTGCACAGCAACACTCCGTGTGCATCGAGTGGTATGAGGATCTTCCGAAGTCGATAAGCTTATACCTATACCCGACAGGCTTGTTGTTTCAACTCGATCCCGATCAAAAAGTCGAACGAAACAGTGGCGGATGGGCTTCAGATGATGCCGATATCCAGCGTCAACAGGCCCATTTTTGGGAGGTCGCGTATCAGCTGCTTGATGATGAAATCAAGCGGGACCGTGGGCTTCGTGATGTTTTGTTGTGGACACATTACAATCACGCAAAGGTCTATCTCTACGGTGGTCGCTGGCGAGCTGCTGAAGCGGAGATCAAGAGGGCTGTGTTGCTCTCCCCCAAAAGCAAAGACATTCTTCGTTTACGAGGGAAAATTGCTGATAAGATCGATATGCTTCGACGCTCAGAAAAGCAATGGTTGCGAAAACAACGCGAGTTTTACCGTCGCCACCCAGGATGGGATAAGCAAAAGAATGCGGTGAAAGTCAGAGCAAGGCAAACCACACGAAGAGTAGCCCCCCGACGCCGAAAAAGAGTGTCGCCTCAACGTCGAAAAAAACAACTCGGGAAAACATCAAAGCCTCCATCTGTTCGGAAACGTCCTCCGGTTGTTCGCCCTCCTGCTTTGCCACAACCCAACGCCAAACAAAAGCAACCTCACAAACATCGACAACGTATGCTGATGATTCCCGCCCCAAATCTGCCGACGCGACGACTCCCTGTGGTTCGAAAGGTCAAGCCATTTGAGGTCCTTCCTCCGATACATCAACCCGTTAGACTTCACGACCATACAAATGACACAGCTCCCCGACGTGTGCTGTTGAAGACGACTGTTCGCTCTCTTTTCCAGTCACCTGCTCCGAGGAGAGACGAACATCCTTCATTGACAAAGCAGCGGCTTTTGAAAGTTCAAAAGTCGATCAAGAATCGTCAAAGGTTCAAAAAAGCTCTCCTTTCACGTAAAGCCAAACAAGAGGCTCGCCCTCGAAAGCGTACGAAAAAACCGCTTGTTCGAGCGAACAAGCCCGTTCCCCAAACAAAAAGGCAAATGCTCGCCAAGCAACGGGCTGCGTTGAAACGCAAGCAACAAGAGAGTAAGGCGATGCTTCTACGTGCTCGTCGTGTTAGGCCTGACAAGGGGAAGAGGCCGAAGAGAAACACGCAAAAAAGTAGCCTCAAGAGGAAACTCTTGGCGCAGAAAGCACAAAAAGGCAAAAAGGCCCGCGCTGCAAAAGGAAAAAAGAAACGCAAGAAAGCCCGCGTGGTGAGAGCAAAAAGTCGCAAAAGCGCAAGGTCCACGAGGTCACAAAAGAAACGCAAGAAGAGAGTACAAAGGCGTAAAAAAACCCGCACCAAGCTCCTAAAGGAGCGAAGAAAGAAGACGCAGAGGCGCAAAAAATCCCGTGCCATTGCGCAAAAGAAACGTAAGAGGAAAACCCAAAGACGCAAAAAGAAGACGCAAAAGCGCAAAAAATCCCGTGTCAAGAAGGTGCAAAAGAGACGCAAAAAGAAGACACTACGGCGAAAGCGTAAAACGCTCAGTCGCAAGGTCAAGAGAAGGCGAAAGAAGAAGGCACAAAAGCGCAGAAAACGCCGCACCCAGACGAAAAAGAAACGCAGAAGACGCCGCACCCAGGTGAGAAAGAAGCGTAAAAAAGCCCGTGTCATTGCGAAAAAGAAACACAAGAGGACAACACAAAGGAACAAGAAGAAGGTCCAAAGGCGTGAAAAGTCCGCTGCCAAGGAAAAGAGAAGGCGAAAGAAGAAAGTACAAAAGCGCAAAAAATCCCGTGCCAAGGTGAAAAAGAAGCGCAAGAGAACGCGCACTGTCAAAACAAGAAGACGCAGGAAACATCGAAAGTCTCGTAAGAGAAAACGTCGTCTTCGCAAACGCGCAAAGGTTGGTAGCAAGAGGTCACGAGCCGACAAGAAGGCTCCACGTAAGGTGAAGCGAAGAAGAGGACGAAAAAATCGACCCAAGCGAAAGAAAATAGTCGTCAGAAGGGTGAAAAAGCGCAAGCGCAAACGAATCATCCGCAGGAAGCGAAAGTCTTCCAAGCGACACAAGAGAACGGCTCCTCGAACACGTAGGTCGGTACGTCGAAGAAAGGGAAGGGGGCGTTCTCTCCCTGTTGCAAACCCCAGAAAGTCTCGTCCTTCAAAGCGCAAGGAGCAGACGACTTCACCAACGCCCCGAAAATATCGCAATAAGAACACAAAGACCAAGAAACCAGATAAGCGTAAACCTGCTGACGTTGAGTAGGGAGCTGGATATGACTTCTTCTGCACAAACAGGCTCGTGTTGGTACATCGCAAAAGCACTGTCGTTGTGGGTGTGTAGCTACCTGTTTTTGTTTGGTGTGGCCCACGCAAAGAGCAAAACAGCCGGGGAATTCTCGGTCCAGTACGCTCGCCCAATGCTTTCTTACGTGGGGTTGCGTCTTCGGGGTGTGCGGATGACACCGTTCGAGAAGAAGGAGCTCGAAGCGTTGGTCCGAAAGCAAGTTGAAGTCGGGCGATTTATTTATGTGAAGTTGCCATTGGGTAAGAAGGGGATCACGTCGTTTGTCAAAAAGATGGTGGAGGTTGTCACCAAAAGATCGATGGGGATCGCCAAAATGAGGGCGGAGTGGAGCAGTCAATTCCAAGGGTTTTCAGTGACTGAAGAGCAGCTTCACTCTATCCAAAATCAATCGTATATTTATTGGATAGAGGTGACCTCCTTTCGCCGCCAGCGAAAGTTTCTTCAAAATCGCTGGGAGCGTATCTTGGCAGGGGGGAGTCATGTCTGGGAGTACAAGCTCAAGGGGAGCATCTTTTTACAAAAGCTCGAAATTTTTGATTGTCGCGTGCAGAACAGGAAGAAAAGTCGCCTCCACGAGCGCTTTTGCCGAAGCAAAAAATCCCACGAGTACACAGGTTTTGCGAAGCCATTTCTTCGTGTCAATGCCGAGGCTGGAGGGCGACTTGGGGAGCGTATGCTACGCGATGTGAAGCAAAGAGTTGCGTTGCGCAAGGTTGTCAAGAAATGGGGAAGGTCACTGTTTCTCTCATTGGCCAAGAACCCTGTGTTTACACTTCATGCACCGATCGTTCGGTCTAAGCTGCAAAAAGTCTACCTTCCGATGGGACGAAAAGAGGGACTCAAGAGGAGCCAGGGGTTCAAAGTCTTTGTCAGGCATGTGCGTGGGCATTTGCTTTACAAGGGGTTTGTGAAAGTACGTAGAGTCGGTGATAATAGGATGAAATTGGAGGGCGGTGTACGCACTCGAGTCGCACCAAAAGCACCACTTTATACGATCGCAGAGCCGATCATCGTGCGTGGTGGGCTGCGCTTGAAGAAGGGAATGATGGTATACGAATACCCACAGGTTTTGTTGTCCGTTGGGGCATATGTCGGGTTGTTATCGCTCTCTTCACCGGGATTTTTTGCCCAGGGCGATACAAAAGGAACGCCACCTTCTCTTGGGGTCGCGTTTCCATTTCCGGAGAACAATATGCTCGTCCCTTCGCTCTCCGTCGAGGTCGAGAAAGATATCTCGGAGACGATTGGATGGAATGAGTTTCATTTGTACGGTGGGGTAGAGTTTGTATTGGGTGAAAACGCAAGCAACTCGTTTGGATTTCCTGTGGGGATCCAGTTTGGCGTGCTCAAGAAATGGTATCTTCGTCAGATTGTACTTGAGTTGGGTGTGCGGGTTGGGGGAGCGGGCATTTTTTCGGGACTGCCTCGCGTGATGTTGGGAGGAGAAGGGGTTGTAGGTGGAGCATTTTTCTTCACACCCCACTTTAGTCTCGCTCTTCGGGTTGGGTTTCGTGGATATGCTCCGGTACTTGGGACGGCTTCGATGTTGGGACCGTGGTTTCGTTTGGGTGGGTTTTTTACATTCTAGACCAGGACGCGAGCAATATATCGAGTTGTTTTTGCTCGGCTGATCGTTGTTTCGAGAATACAGGACTGGAGAGGGCCTGTGCCAGCCACCGAAGGGGTTGGACGCTTCCGCGAAGTGTCTCCAAAAACGTATGGGTGTTTTGTGGTTGGTGCAGGGATAACCATAAGAGCCTATGGAGTAAATCTATTTGTGAGTTGGACGTGGAGAGTGACTGTGTGGCGCCACGTTTCTGGAAATCGTTGAGGGTACAATAACCATTTTTCTTTGTGATCAGTTGATGAGCGCCATCGGAGAGTGATTGTGGGCCTTCGAGCTCAACTCCCAAACCTTTCGCGAGGACATCCAATTCACCGAACGGGATGGGGTGTTCACCAAACTGAAAGCGCGTCAGGATGTAAAATTGGGCGATCGTGTCAAGCTCTGCGATGGGTTGATTGGTTTGTTGTTCCATCACAAGTGAGATAATTTGCTTGACGACGAGGTGCTGTATTTGTTGCAAAAATGTTTCCGTATCCAATTCGGTTCCATCGGGTAGCTCAACACGTTCGAATTGTGTGAACGCTTGCAGACAGCTCCCTACACAGGCGAGGACGAGATCTGCACCCTGAAACCCCAGCGAGAAGAGGGTGCGTATACGTTCGTGTACGATCTCTGCGAGACGTGGCCTGACATCTTCCAGATAACGTCCTACAGCGGTGTGTTTGCGTTTTCTTGCGACGAGGAAGAGCGAAGACGCGAGCGCGGCAGAGTGTTGTGCGCGTAAGCGAGCTGCGCGCTCTGTTGCGAGGGGCCATGATTCTGTGATGACGAAGCGAGCGCGGCGAAGAGAGTTGATCAAGGTGGACCAGCCTGTTGTCGTTTTGTGCGCGTAGATAACAACAAGGGGACCCTCTGGAACGAGGACACGGTGGAGCTCTTGGAAGACTTCTTGCATTCCGCGCTCGAAGTGTTCGCGTGCCTTGAATGGATCGCCGTTGTGTTTGGAGCGATCTGCGACGAGCTCTCTCTTCTTTGGTGTGAGGGGGCGTGCGAGCTCGTCTTCGTAAAAGGGTTCGAGTATGCGCTTGAGCCAGATGTAAAAATAGTCGGAGAGGTGGCCATAGGGGACGTTGTCGTAGTATGGAGGATCGGTGATGACTGCGTCGATCGATGCGTCTGGGCGGTCGATCCATTGCGCCGGGGACATGGAGACATGTGCTTTTGTCGGGCTCGAAAAGGCAACGGAGCGCAACGCGCGGGTTGTGTAGAGAATATTTTTGAGGAAGTTTCCGGACGTCGTGCCGAGGGGGTTGGCTTCAGCGACGTCCCAATTGATCGCCATTCTTCCGTTTGATACAGGGCTCTCCAGTTTTTCTCCAAAGGGATTATGTACGACAAGTGTGCTGCCGCGGTTGGCGAGCTTTGTGACCCCAAAGGCGAGATAAGTGATGATCGCCTTTGCTTTGTCTTTTGTACACGGTGAGGTCGCAAGTAACGCATCGTATGCGGCCCGCACCCACTTGCAAAAAGTTAACAGCGCAAGCATCTGTCGTGTCGTGAAGAGTTGAGACCACTCTTTAAATCCGTAATTTTGTACGGATATGCCAAGTGAACCGGCTGGAGGAAGAGGTTCATCTGGAGGGGAGATGTCTATGTCTTCGCAGAGTGTTTGGAGTCTTCGTTGTAAGACTTCTTCGTCAGGGAAGTAGGATTCGATGTTGGGACCATACAGGTAACGTTTTCCCCTTCGGCCTTCTTGGGTGTATGCGATGGTGATGGGTTGAAGTCCAATCGCGCCTTGTTGTCCTTTTTGGCGGATATAGCTACCTTCTATCGTTGTATGGCAATGAAAACATTGGACGTGCTGGCCTTTTGACAAAAAGAGGGGTTGAAACTTCCAGGACGTTGTCGCTTGTGATTCATTTTTGTGTTGGCTCTCGTAGATCTCGAAGCAGACTCTTTTGGTCTCCTTGTTGGGGATGAATTTCATCGCGATATAGCGACCAGGACGTTTGCTGATCCAGCCTTTTCGCAAAAGCGGGACAGTCGCTTTGCAGTGTGGATTGTGACACTGGACTGTGCGTGTCCAGAGATAGGCTTCTGGACGGAGTGGAGTGGTTGGTGGCGGGAGATCTCTTGTTGTCAGACGTTTCTTTTTTCGTTTTGAGTCTGATTTTGCACGTTTCACATACTGAAGTGGTGCTGTCAGTCGAATGGACTTGTCATCTTCGTATCCTGTGGGGGGAGGGTAAAGGTCTCCCAAGTCTTGTGCGACTTTGTCTCGGACCCATTGTCCCCACTTTTGTACTTCGTCTGCGAGTTGAGGGCCGTACGTTTGTGGGTAAACGAGTGTGCAGAGTTGGATCAGGTAGGCGACGGGGTTGATGTCGTTGGCGTAGACTTCACAGCCGAGTCGTAACGCTTCGAGTGGGATCGAGCCGCCTCCGGAGAAGGGATCAAGCAGTCGCGGTGGAACAAGAGGGTATGTTTGCGTAAGTTGCTGTTGGCTTTGGGCTAATGTGTCTTCTTGGAGGTGGCACTGGCTGAGGGCTGAGAGGAGCGCAAATTGTCTTTTTCTGTGCTCCTCGTCCAAGGGAGCTGGCATCAACGTTGCGAAGACTGCAGCTCTTGCTGCGACAAGTGGTTTGCGGGACCACCACTGATGTAGGGTGGAAATATGTCCATGGCGAAGGTTTTTTTCCCTTTGTGATTCGATGTTTATCGTTTCCGTGGGGAGCATCTCTTCGATCAGGCGTTTGTGCTCTTTATTCATGCATGCGGGTCCCTTTTTTGTGTACAATTCACGTGGGTTGGCTACCATCATGTGATTTTG
The DNA here is from genome assembly GCA_002731275.1 of Deltaproteobacteria bacterium. GTDB lineage: Bacteria > Myxococcota_C > UBA6777 > UBA6777 > UBA6777 > UBA6777. The sequence goes on from PCBK01000070.1 coordinate 146,740, forward strand.
TTCGCAAGGAGGGCGTCGGTATCATTTGCCTTTTGGAGGGGGCTGTGATATATTGTCTTCTGCTCGAAAAGAGCAAGACCGTTTTACAAATGGATATTTCTTTATGTATTTCCCTTTTGTTCACGTTTTTTTGGGAGTACATGTTCCATATGATTGTTTGCAAACCGGTAGCTTTGTTCATCACTGGGAATCCTGACAACACGATGACATTGCGTTTGTAAAGAGTCCTACTGAAAAGGAGTTAAGGATGCCTGTTGGCGCGGATCTTAAAGTTGGTGATGAGGTCAATTCCTGGTGTACCAAGTGCCACGAAATGAGAATGCATAAGGTCAGAGCCCTTCGCCCTGATGGACCTCCTCGGGTTGTTTGCATTTGCCCTGAAGAGCGTGAGCGCAATTACCGACCTAAGCCCCCAAATAGTCGTAAGAAAAAATCGGCACCTGAACCCGAAGTCAATCCTTGGCCCACACTCATCCAAGAATGTACCGACGATAAACTTCGTGACTATTCAATCCAAGAGCGTTTTTGGGAAGGTGAATACATCAAACACCGCAAATATGGTATTGGCATTGTGACAGAAATGCTCGATGTCAACAAAATGGCTGTGTGGTTTGAGGACAAGAAACGCATCATGGTCTTTAACAAATAGTTTCCGTATATCACCTCCAATGCTTTCCTTTGTTGGATGTACGATGAACATGACATATCCCTCCTTTTGCTCTTGTTTATCCAACACTCTCTCACAATCCACCCAAAAAAGAGAAAAATACCATGCGCGCTGCGTTTGATTCTTTTTCCAATGCACGATCCCTGCTCTTTGCCTTTTTTTGTCTGCTCCTGACCGCCGCAGGCTGTCAGGAAACGTCGAAAACACCGGCAAAGAAGAGCGCGCCGAAAGCAAAAGATGTTCTTGCTTATGTCGGTCAGCAGGTGATCTCTGTTGATGAATTCAAAAGACGTTATTCCCCCGCATCAGGCCTTACGCCGAGTGCTTTTTTGAAAAAGTTAATCGAAGAAAAACTACTTTATCTCGAGGCCAAAGAGAAGGGGCTACAAAAGAGTGTAAAGGTCCAACAAGAAAAGCAAAAAGCCATGGCCCAGCTCGCTCTGAAGGTCGGGTTCCATCGTTGGTTTTCGCCTGAGTCTATCAGCTCACTTGAGGCGCGGAAGGTCTACCACGAAGATTTTATCAAGTACTTCACTCCAAAAAGACTCAAAACAGTGCACGCCTTGGCAATGTTCCCCAAAAAGGCGTTCTCTGCCAAGGCAAAGCTCTCCGAAAAGGAGAAGGTGCTCTTGCCTATTTGGAAAAAGGAAAGCAAGGCCATTGCACAAAAGGTGTTGCAGGTGATCTTGAAAAAAGATCCAAAGAGTGGAGAAGAGTTCAAAAAAATCGTAGAACCGTTGAGTAAACAATACAACAAACCAATCCCTGCTTTCTTTGAGGTGCGTAGACAACTCCTCGCCCACATCGATGAGGGACGTGCTCAACCAAACAAGGTGTTGCGACCCATCCTTGAGAAATCGATGCTGAAACTGCAGGCATTGCCATTTTGCGCGCACTGCTCCAAGTTTCTCCCGCTCTTGATCCGATGGGCACAGAGATGCAAAAAGATCAAACCCTTACTCGATAGCGAAGTGAAACGGTTGAAGTCAGAGCTCAACGTCGCCATCAAAGCGAAAACCGCCAGACTCATCATAGAAGATCTCGCCCCATTCGCGGCTGTACCTACGCCTGGATTCTTCAATGTCGTCGATCCGTTTTTGAACGCGACCAAAGCGCTTAAGCCCCGACAATACACTCGTAAGATCGTTGCGACGACATACGGATATCACGTGATCTTTTTCCAGAAAGTCGTTCCTGAAAAAAGAACCTCCTTCTCTGAGGCCCAAAAAGAGATCAAGCGTATGCTTTTCCTCAAAAAAAGGCCAAAGATGTTCAATCGATGGGTGGAGGCGCTGGGCAAAAAGTTTCCCACGCAAGTCTTTGAGGAACGTTTGAAGGGTGTCAACGAGCGTATGTAGGGATGTTTGTGTGAATTGTACGGGAAGAAGAGGGGGGAGAGTTGCTATGGGGGAGTTTTGATGTTCTTTGTGCTGGACTAGTTTTGTCGACGTCGAACGAGACCAAAGAGGACGAAGGCGAAGAGCATCCAGACAAATGGACTCTGTCCCGATGTTCCATTTACCTGACAGCCACATCCTCCAACTGTCCGCTCGCTGCCCGGTGTGTTTGTGGTGTCTTTGTCGCCGTTGCCTTTCCCGCCGATGATACCACCATCAAGGATTTCAGCTTTTTCACCGCCACCTTGTGGATTTTCACCTGTGGAGTTTGGATTCTCACCACCTGTGTTGGTTGGGTTCTCACCGCCTGTATTTGTGGGATTTTCATCACCTGTGTTGTTGCCTTCTGTGTTCCCTGGCTTCTCTTCAGGGACTTGTTTCTTATCGACACATTGGGCTTTTCCGTCAACAATATGGCAGACCCCTTCGGGGCACTGGACATCGAGACAGGGGTTGTGCTCGCAAACGCCATTGATACACTTGCGTCCTGTTGGACAGGTCACTTTGCTACACGCTGTACCTTCGCATTTACCGTTGTTACAGACTTCACCACTGTTACAGGTGACATTCTCACAAGGTCCAGAGGTTGTGGGGTTTGTTGTACATTTTCCATCGACACAACGCTCTGTACTCTTACAGGTGACGTTGAAACAGGAGTCGACACAGGTTCCTTCACGACAGAACTGATCGGCAGGACAATTGACGCCGGTACATGGGTCTTTTTGACATTTTGCGTCGATACATTTTTCGCCGTTGGGGCAACCTTTTGTGTAACAGTTGTCTTCGATGCAGACGCCTTTCTCACATTTTTGTGTGTCGAGACAGCTGGTGAAGAAGCAGAGGTCGATACATTTACCGCCGGAGCAGCGGCTACCTGAAGCACATTTGACATCTTTACAAGGATCGACACCTTCGCAAATTCCGTTGACACATTGGAGACCTTTGGCGCACTCACCACCGAGACATTCGGGTTTACACTGACCACTTTTACATTGCATGCCTGAAGGACAGAGGTTGCTCGTGCTGTCGTCAATCTTACCGTTACAGTCGTTGTCTTTGCCGTCGCATACTTCGTTTCCTGGCTTGGGTGCAGAACACGTTCCCCATGCACCATTGTTACAGGCTTGTTGTCCGCTACCACATGCGGTTCGACAGTTTTTGGTCAGCCCATCATCTGTTTGACCGTTACAGTCGTCGTCTTTTCCGTTACAGGTCTCTGCGGTGGGTTGGGGGACATTGCAAGCGTCCCATTGTCCATTTTGACAGCTTTGTGTGCCCGAACCACATTTTCCACGACACGCTTTGTCTGGAACACCATCATCGACTTTACCGTTACAGTCGTTGTCTTTTCCGTCACAGACTTCTGCGACAGGTTTTTGTGCGTCACAGGATACGAACTTACCACCTTTACAGGTTTCAGTACCTTTTCCACAAATGGTTGAGCATTCGCGTGTGACACCTTCGTCTACCTGTCCGTCACAGTCATCATCTTTGTCGTTGCAGGTTTCGGTTTGGGGTTGTGGAGCGTTACAGGCGTCCCACTTTCCATTGGTACAACTTTGTTGGCCTTTACCACACTTGGTCGAGCAGGCTCTACGTAGGTTATCGTCGACTTGACCGTTACAGTCGTTGTCTTTTCCATCACACACTTCCGCTGAAGGCGTTCCTGCAACAACAGAGCAGACGACCTTGTTGCTTTTACAGACGTAGGTTCCTGTTTTTTTGCAACCTCCTGTTCCGGCTGAACAGGACTTTCCTTTGTTTGCGTAGTCTTCGTCGATCTTGCCATCACAGTCGTTGTCTTTGCTATCGCAAACTTCGGGTTGCGGATTGAGAGCGGAGCAGCTGCCCCATTTACCTCTAGAGCAAACTTGTTGTCCTGCGCCACAGGCTGTTGAACAACTTCGTTTGATACCTTCATCGATCTGACCATCGCAGTCATCGTCGAGATTGTTGCAGATCTCCGCAGAGCTTGCGTCTGCGATGGCTTTCATCGCCTTGTTTAATTCTGTGCTGTTGTCGGCTTGATAATACTTTCGTGTCCCGCTTTGTGCGGTTTTTCCGGCCGTTGCCATGTTATTGAGGCAGTTTGCGTCGACGCCACTCCCAAATCCGATGACGAATGTTTTGGCACCGACTGAGGCAAAAAGTGAGCTGACTTGGGAGTTTGCACAACCAGCTTGACCGTCCGTGATGAACATCACGCTACGTTTTCGCGTCTTGACGCTGTCGGCATTTCTGATACTTGTGAGGTGGCTCGTGGCTGTATTCATTGCAGCGACGAGGTTTGTACCACCGCTCGGCCCCGTTGCATTGAGCGCTGTTTGGAGTTTGGGGACACACTGGTTGTTGATGCCGTCTGCGATACATTTATTGATGCCGTAATTGACACCGGCAGAGGAGTTAAAGGTCGCGAGACCAAAGCGAAGCTTACCTTTGTATTGGTTTGTGATCGTTTTGATGGCGTTGACGGCGTTGGTCCATTTCGCCCCCCCCATACTACAGGAACGGTCAAGGACGATAAGGACGTCCGGTGCCTCACACACCGCCTCCGCTTGGTTCATCGAATAAAACATCGTGCTGCAAAATAGCACAGCGTAAAGCATGTTTTGTAGTAACGGTATCCGCATACTCTCCTCCTGATGGTTTGATCAGCCCTTCACAAAAGTGAATCTTTATCTTTTACGAATCTCTGTCTATTTACTGCAAAGATCTTGTCTGTTGGATCGGCAATGGATTTTTCCATTGTATAGTTGTTTACAAGTATACAATACTACCATGATATACACCCCTTCCAAGGGAAAAAGTGACGCAGCATATGACAAATATGCAAACTTTCTCCAAGTAGACTCGATGAGTCTAGAGAATATCTCATGTATTTTTCTTGTAGAATGCGTGGTTGGGTTTTTTTGAGTTGTGGTGAGACTGGAGGGGCATTTTTTGTGGTGGGCTAGTTTTGTCGACGTCGAACGAGACCAAAGAGGACAAAAGCGAAGAGCATCCAGACAAACGGACTCTGTCCTGATGTCCCATTCACCTGACAACCACATCCTCCTGGCGATTGGATCTTATTTCCATTTGTTGTCGTGTCTTTGTCACCGTTGCCTTTCCCGCCAACTGTGCCACCATCGAGGACTTCATCTTTTTCGCCGCCACCTTGTGGATTTTCACTTGTGGAGTTTGGATTCTCGCCACCTGTGTTTGTGGGATTTTCACCACCTGTGTTGTTGCCTTCTGTGTTCCCTGGATTCTCTTCAGGGACTTGTTTCTTGTCGACACATTGGGCTTTTCCGTCAACAATATGGCAGACCCCTTCGGGGCACTGGACATGGAGACAAGGATCGTGCTCGCAAGCCCCATCAACACATTGTCGACCATTTGGACAGGTCACGCCACGGCAAGGTGAACCTTCGCATTTACCGTTGTTACAGACTTCGCCACTGTTACAGGTGACATTTTCGCAAGGTCCGGAGGTTGTGGGATTGGTGACACATTTCCCATCGACACAACGCTCTGTACTCTTACAGGTGACGTTAAAGCAGGAGTCGACACAGGTTCCTTTGCGACAGAACTGATCGGCAGGACAATTGACGCCGGTACATGGGTCTTTTTGACATTTTGCGTCGATACATTTTTCGCCGTTGGGGCAACCTTTTGTGTAGCAGTTGTCTTCGATGCAGACGCCTTTTTCACACTTTTGGTTTCCAGTACAGCTGGTGAAGAAGCAGAGATCGATACATTTACCACCGGAGCAGCGGGTGCCTGAAGCGCACTTGACGTCTTTACAGGGGTCGACCCCTTCGCAAATTCCGTTGACACATTGAAGACCTTTAGCGCACTCACCACCGAGACATTCGGGCTTACACTGACCGTTTTTGCACTGCATACCTGAGGGGCAAATGTTTCCATTACTGTCGTCGATTTTACCGTTACAGTCGTTGTCTTTGCCATCACAGACTTCGTTTCCAGCCTTGGGCGCGGAGCATTCACCCCAAGAACCGTTCGAGCAC
>PCBK01000071.1 GCA_002731275.1 Deltaproteobacteria bacterium
CGAACTGTGCGAGGTGTGGGTGGATCAACTTGAGGGCATAGCGGCTCTCGCGTACGGTGTCGTAACACAAGAACACCTGCCCCATCCCTCCTTGGCCCAGTTGTCTTTCCAGGTAATATCGCCCCAACAGGTACTGACCAGCGGTGATAGATTGTGGTCCAGGGTGATGGAATTGTGCATCGAGAGGAGTCAGTGAACGCCTCATATGGGGGGCGGGGTGTTGGCCCACAGCAGGTTGAGATTGCGAAACCGGCACAGGAGAAGGAGCGGGATTGAGTTGCGCAAGCAACACTCGCTTTGTCTCCTGAAATTCTTCCTTGGTCAAGCCACCAATCTTGTGCAGCTCAACTAGGTCTCTAAGAACGTTGAATAGATCTTCTCGGCTCATCCCCGAAACTACCTCATGGGTTTCAATCGAAAATTCACACCTGTCGACTTGTTGGAAGGCATTTTTACAAACGCCATGGATTACTTGCTGGATGAAGGATGCGTTCCGACCGGCATTTCAAAAAAGAAGGTGTTGCCCCCTTCTTCACCTGGAAAAAATCCAATTTGTCCACCGAGCTGCTCGATGATCGCTTTGCTGATACTAAGTCCAAGTCCAGTATCCCCTTGTTGTCGGGTATTTGATGTATCAGCCTGGGCAAATTTTTGAAAGATACGACTACGGAATGCTTCGGGGATACTAGGTCCGTGGTCGGTGATCGCGACGCGAACACGTTCTGCATCAAGGGATGCGACGATATCGACAGTTTCGTCTGACGGGGAAAATTTTGCAGCGTTAAAGAGGAGCTTTGTCACGACTTGGAAGAGTCGATCTTCATCGGCGAGGACGTTTACATCGTCCATTCCCTCTTGCATATGCAGGGCAAACTGTACTTTGTATTGGATACCATAGGTGGCCTGACAGGCTTCGACGGCCTGCTTGAGCAGTTGGAGGATCGGAAGCTGACGGCGCTGCAGGCTCATCTTTCCGGACTCCATGCGATCGATGTCGAGGATATCGTTGATCAGACGTACGAGCCGCTCGCTGTTTTTGTGTGCGATATCGACGAGGGTTTTCACGTGCAGCGGGATATCGCCGGCGGTTCCCTTGGAGATCAGACCGAGTGAGCCTCGGATAGAGGTGAGAGAGGTGCGCATATCGTGTGTGAGGATGGAGATGAACTCGTTGCGCATCTGCTCCATATGTTTGCGCTCGGTGATGTCACGCATCAAGATCAAGAAATCATTTTCGCCACCAGGGACGACCCGCGCTTCGTAGTCCATGAAGTTCCCATTGCGGGCGAGCTCAAACTCAACTTGCTCACTACTTTCGGTCGCGGAGACTTGTTGAATGGTATGTGTCAGAAGAGTCTCAATGGAAGGTGGTAAGGCAGCAGAGAGGGGCTGCCCAACAAGCTCCGAAGGCTTCTCTGTCAGACCAATCTTTTCGGCACCTTTCAGATCGAGGAAGTGACAGTCTGCGCCGACACGGAAGAGCACGTCGGGGACTGCGTTAAGGATCGCGCGGTTTTTGGCTTCGCTCAACAGCAGCGCTTCTTCGGCACGTTTTCGATGGAGCTGTGTGTGGATACGTGCGAGCGCGACAGGAAAATCGATAGGCTTTGTGACATAATCATTGGCCCCAAGGTTGAGGGCTTCGACGATATCCTTGCTCTGATCTTTCGCGCTCACCATGATGACTGGTAATTCTGCCATCGTGTAATCTTTGCGCAAGATCTTGAGGATCTCGATCCCGTTGATCTCGGGCATCATGATATCGAGAAGGATCACGTCGAAGGATTCAACGGCGATCATCTCGAGCGCTTGCCGACCATGCTCAGCGACTTTTGTGAAAAATCCCTTGCGCTGTAATCGGCGAGAGAGCATATCCCGGTTCATCTCGTTATCATCAACGATAAGCAGGGAGCCTTTTGAAACAGTCATACGAAACAAGCCTCCAGATCAAGAACGTATCGCTCTTTTCGGCAAGGATGTTGTAAGAAAGGTATATTACTCACCAAGGAGTGTGTTGATCTTACCAAGCAAGCGCTTAAATTCGACAGGTTTGGTGTCGTAATCATCACAACCTGCTTCGAGGGCTCGCTCTCGGTCGCCAGCCATCGCGTGCGCAGTCAGCGCAATCACGGGAATGTCTTTAGTATCGTTGTCACCTTTGATTCGACGTGTGGCTTCCCAACCGTCAAGCTCAGGCAGGCTCATATCCATCAAAATCAACGATGGTTTTTCTGCGGATGCCATCCGGACCCCTTCGAGGCCATCACTTGCAATCACAACAGTGTAGCCCTTCCTCTTCAGTCGCCGCGACAACATATCCCGATTCATCTCGTTATCTTCGACCAAGAGTATCTTCATCGACTTATCTCTCCGATATGTAGGCATGGGAGGCTTTTCTACTATATGAGTAAACGGCCCAACGCCCTTCCCAAGTGCTCTATGTGATGTAACGACAAGCACAACAAATCACCGCCAAATCAAACGAAATGAACATTCCACCTGGTGTGTGGGTCGGTGATGTTTAGCTCTTCTCCTAAAAAATGGTCTCGCCATTGTACACGGTTCTCCCCAAAGACACCAGACCATTTCGCAGATTCCTTCCCCAGATGTCTCTCAAGACAAACAACTCGTCTATCTTTTCAACAGCTTACACATATCATTTTTTCCCATCTCTGCGCCACACCCCTTGCGAACGTAACCTTCTTCCCAAACATAACCACCTCTTCCCGCCCTCTCTACCAACACTCCCAACTGCAAGAAAAAGCTTGACATTCATCAAGTCATGGTGTAATGTCAACGCCTGTCCAACTTCATGCAATTTTTTCCTTGCGATACTCTATTTGTTTATGCTCGAAATATGATTATGCGTACCCTCTGTCCATCCTGACAACAGGGTTTCGATAGATAGATTTTTATGCTTTCACCCCACAACTTGCCGTAAGGCCCAAACCAGGTGAGCCGCGACAAACACCTGGAAGAGAGAAAAGAGACATGCAACTCCGCAACCTCGAATCAACATCCAATGAAAAGCATGACGATGCTTTAGCATTTTCCTCATCCTTTCGCTTTCGCTTCGAAAAAAGCGTAGAGGTCTACGTCCAATCCTTTCGTGGCCTCCCCCTTCGTATCCGCACACAAAACGAATGGGGACAATTTGATTGCATGCTCCCAGAACACTTCCAAGAAGCCGCTGAAGACGTCATGAGAGAGACCCAAGAGAGCGATCAAGACATGTGCTGGTTCTTGTATGGTTACCGCCACGGCCTCCTCGAAGAAGTCGCACAACTCGTAACAAGAGAAATTGCCGCGACCATCGATGAATCCCAACTCGAATCCTGGAAGCACAAAGCGCTCAACTACCAACACTCCACCTCCTCCGTCTCTCTCCTCCGACACTACCTGCGAAATCATCCCACCTCCTTTCAGCACGTCCGCCCCAAAGAAGCACTCTTCCAAACAGGCAGCTTCAACGCACTTCACGAACAATCCCAAGAGCTAGACGCGGTGCCACACCAAACAGGCGCCCACACGGCTTTCAAAGTCGCCGCCGGACACGCCAACCGCCTCGATCAAGAACACTTCGACCACATCGAAGATGCCAGCTCATTCGCCTCCATGATCAAAGCGATGAACTCTCCAAGCCAGACCTTGCGCCAAACTGCGTACCAATACTTTCTGACGCAATGTCAAAACAGCTGCGATGTCTACATCCCCCGTCGCGCAAGAAAAAAATAGACATTCCTCCCCTCCACTCTTCACCTCCCCCGATAAAAATACATCTTCCAACACACATACCTATATGCAACGACAAAACGAAGACAGCGTCGCACCCTGTTGCCGATCTTCACCTGTTGCGATAAACATGTCCGCTCAACTCCCTGCACCCACTCCCAGGCGCAGGTTTATTTTTGACTGTAGCTCCGCGTTGTCCTGCGGATTTTCTTTGCGAGGTATCTGTACCCATGACACATAAGCCTACCGCTCCACGTCTTCCCTTTCGTTATCTCTTGCCACTCTTCATCTTGTGTCAATGTGCGCTGTTTGGCCTCGGAGGATGCAAACTCCCAGATGAAGGTGCCGGAAAAATCGGCGCCATCAAAAAATGGGGACTCTCCCTCGACGAACGCATCCAGTCGACGCCCACCGTCGATCAACAGGGGAATATTTACGTAGGCTCCTCCGATCAGCACATGTACGCGATCTCCCCAAGCGGACAAATCAAATGGAAACACAAAGAAAAGGGTATCACACTGAGCCCTTCGATCGCGCCAAATGGTGACATCGTCTATACAACAGGCGAAGGCCATCTCATCGTACTCTCCTCCAAGGGCGATCTACGCTGGAAACGCCAACCCCGCCAAAAACTCGCGGGCTGTGCTCCTGTCATCACAAAAAGCGGCGTCGTCCTTACCAGCGGCGATCTCGTCCTCGTCTCGTACAACCTGAAAGATGGAAAACCACACATCGTCGGCAAAAAACTCCCCCTCATCCAAACCTGTATCTACCCAGGCGAAGGCGACAACTTCTACTTTGGTGACAACAAAAAGCTCTACGCATGGCACATCTCCAAAGGCAAGCAGTGGGAGTACCCCATCAATACATCCTTCAGCGGACCCACACGTGACAAACAAGGAAATCTATACCTCGGAACATTTGACGCTCGCCTCGTCGCTATCAGCGCCAAAGGAAAGCTGCTCTGGCAAACACAACTCGCACCTATCCCTACAGAGAACCCAAAAGATCCCTCCGCGCTATTTCAACCCTACGTCGGTCCCAAAGGAAATATCTACGCAGTTCGTTACAACGAAGGACTTTACAGCTTTACCCCAAAAGGCAAAAAACGTTGGCTGCTCAAACAGGATCTCAAACCCTTTGCGAGCAAACTCGCGATCGCCAACGACGGCATGATCTACTTTGGTACCAATGATCACTATGTGTACGCTGTCACAAGCGAAGGAAAACTGCACTATCGCTTCTTGACCAAACGCCGTGTGCTGTTTGGTGGCGCCCTCTCCCCAGACCAAAAGACTCTCTATATCGGTTCATTCGACCACCATCTCTACGCTCTTCATGCGCACAAAAAGAGCAAGTAAAGAAAACATAGAAAGTCAAAAGACCCACGAAAGTTGGATATTTGGAAGCCAATGAAACCCCTTCTTGTCCCCTGTCATGTAGACAATGTCTAACCCCGTTAAAAAGGAAAACCCCCAACTCGACAGGTAGTGAATCCCTCCCCCAACATGGTAAGAAGGTCCAGAGAGCTTGATCCCCTGCTCCGAACGATCCAGTGGCGTCTGCACCACAACCCCTGCGGACACGTAGGGAGACCAATGAAACATACGCAGCAAGATCACCTGCAAAGACAGATCGAACGTTTGCAACACAGGTGAAAATGTCAACGTGGGCTGAAACATCCCCGCGAACAACATACCAAACTGCACCCCTAGCAACCCATTGATCCCCAGCGTCAACCCTAACGAAAGAGCCATATCTCTAGACTTTGTGTAAGGAATGGTCTGTTTGCGTGCTGCCTTGTCGGCCTGGAGCTGTTGGTAACGGGCAAAGAACTTTTTGTCATCTACCAAGTGGGGATTGATCGATAAAGCCCGCGCGTAACACCAACGAGAACGGCGACGCAAACGACTGCGCTCGTACAGCTCACCAAGTGAGATGTAGACCTCCGACAAGACGCGCCGGATTTTGAGCTGCTCAGGCGCCAAACGCCTCGCCTCTTCGAGTACACGAATGGCCTTTTGGATATGACCTTTGTGGTGAAAATCGATCCCACGTTGCATCAACATCAACGCATGCTCGATACGATGCGAGGAGTGAGCAGATTCTCGCGCCTTCGGCATGGCCTCATCGCTGCTCGTTGCCGACGCAAAGGCCTGCGCACTTCCAGCACACACCCAACACACCAAAATGAAATGACTCAGATATCGCATCAAGTTCTTCCGTGTTCTCCGAACAAAAAGTGAAATGACAGAGACAACCCTCCTTGGCAGATTGTCCACAGCACCTGCTTTGGGTTGCTCGCCTTCCAACGAGTGTCAAACTTCCCTTTGCATAAATGAGGCCACAACACAAAAACCACAAGACCTCACACAATCGCCCCTCCAATCTGCGTGTATCACAACACAAAAGTCAAATCTCACGCTCCGCGAAGAGTGTGTCTTTTTTTCACATGTGCAAAAAGCTCACACCACCACAGGAAACTCAACCCACTCTGGAGGCAACTCCTTGACCAAGAAATGCTCGGCTTCGGGGTGAAAGAAGACAACCCCTGCGTTGTGCGCATCGAGCGCTCGAATCGCGAGAATACAAGGTGAAGAAGTCCTGCGCAGCGCAACGATCCGCGCACGCTCTTCGGAGACAGAGAGATGGACAAACTGCCTCCCCATAGGCAACAAACCATCACGACGAATCGCTGGCAGGATATCCTCAACGGTCCCATGAAATAACGTTTCCGGTGGAATCTTCGGTGTGTAGTGGATGGCTCTGACATCTCGACTGTGACCATACCGGGCGCGTACAAACGCGCCGAGACGCTCAAAACGCCGATGTTCAGGAGGCTCACTTTCGATCAGCTGCTCGACTTCATGTCGGGTGTATTGTTTTGTTGGGGCATAGGTCGCAAGCGCGTGACAAAGAGCATCAAGCCGCACAAAGCCTTGCGTATCCAAAGACAGCCCCGCCTCTGCGCCAGCGTGCCTCAAGAGATAAGACATTGTTCGTGAAAGAGATCTCTGTCGAGCTGAATGCACTTATACAACCACCTTCCCAGGACAGGCATACGATCAAAAAGAAAAGTAGAACGTTAGTTTTAACTAAATCCAGAAAGATAAACCATTGTCAAGACCTCTCTGGTTTTTTGTGTGGAACCTTTGACTCCTTACATCAAGATTGATACATGGGCTGCGAAAGAACGGAGGAGCGATCCTCAAGGATAATATTTCCAGACGCCAAAATCAGGAGTCACCAATGCGGTATGGCAATTTACAAATCTTCTCTGGAAGCGCACACCCAGAGCTCGCTGAAAATATCTGTCGTTACCTCGGAACGAAACCAAGCAGTCGAGACATCATCCGCTTTGCCAACGAAAACCTCATGATCCAAATCAAAGAAAACGTACGTGGCAACGACGTTTTCGTCATCCAACCTTCTTGTGGTGCCGTCAGTGACGGCATCATCGAGTTGTTGATCATGCTCGACGCATTGCGCTCAGCATCGGCAGGACGTATCACAGCAGTCATCCCGTACTTTCCTTATGTCAGATCGGATAAAAAAGATCGCCCTCGTATCTCCATCGCGGCCAGATTGATGGCTGACCTGATCCAAACAGCAGGCGCTGACCGCGTCCTCACAATGGATCTTCACGCTCCTCAAATTCAAGGCTTCTTTCACATCCCGATGGATCAAATCAGCGCACGCCCCATCCTCTGTCAGGAGCTCGAACGACGAAACATGGACAACACAGTGCTCGTCGCAAGTGATGTTGGAGAGGCCAAAGACGTCGGCGCATTTGCCCGTATCCTTGGGCGTCCTGTCGCGATTATCGACAAGCGCCGCTTCGCAGATGACGACAAAGCCGTTCCCACACACCTCGTTGGTGATGTCGCAGGTATGGACGCGATCCTCGTTGACGATGAGATCGCAACCGGAGGCACCCTGGTCGAAGCCTGTAACTTCCTGCTCGAACACGGCGCCAACTCCGTTCGCGCAGCAGCCACACACCCGATCTTCTGTGGTCCAGCGATTGAGCGCTTCAAGAACTCCCAAATCGAAGAAGTCATCGTCACCAACACTGTCCCCGTCCCACCCGAAAAGCAGCTCGACAAAATCACTGTCTTGTCTGTCGCTGAGTTGTTTGCTGAGGCCATCAGACGCATTCATCACAGCGAGTCCGTAGGCGCGATGCTCAACTAACATCACCAAAACAACAAGCGCTCCCACCACACAAGGCATCATCTCCCCCCTTCCTCCGCACACTCACGAAAACCCTCTCTATTTTCCACTGGTTGAATCTGCTCTTTCGCGATACAATCCCGCCACGTACGAAACACACCAACAAGGCGGAGTTTAGCAAGATGCACCTCACCACCTCATCCATCGGCCCATCCAACCAACACATCCATTGGGTTCGACTTCTCTTGTGCCTCTTTGTCTTCGGCTCTCTACACGCCTGCACTCCCCCTCCTGTCAAAACGCAACCCATTCAACCCCACGAACGCCCCACTGGATGCCACCCATTTTCGAAAGGGACAGAGGATTGCCTGCTGCCTTTTCCCTCCTCCTATTATCAGATCAAATCGACGGACAGTCCGACAGGTTATAGACTGGCTTTTCCGAGCGTCTTCCCACGCGCAGAGAAGAACGACGCGCAGGCCGACCCAGCGTTGTTCAACAACCGCTCAGGGTTTAGCCCGATCGCACCGATCCTCGCGCTCTTCACCAAGCGAATCGATCCGACAACCCTCCCTGGAATCCACAGCATCGCGTCCTCAATACAACAAGACAGTGGCGTACAGCTGATCGAGTTCGACACACACAAACGCATCCCTCTCCTCGCAGAGCTCGACCAACACGCCAAGGACGAAGAGGCACAGACCTTGATCATTCGCCCAATGGTCAGGCTCCAGCCAGAGACTCGTTACGTCGTCGTGATCCTCAAAAGCGTCAAAGCACTCGACGGCTCTGCACTCCAGTCACCACAAGCCTTTGTCGACATGGTCGCAGGAAAAGAACCGACCACATCCGCGCTCGCAGCGCTGACACAGCAATACAAAGAGGCGGCAGCTCAATGGAAAGCCGCAGGCATCAACACGCAGGACGTCCTTCTCGGATGGGATTTTGTCACAGGTAGTGATCATGAGCTTCATGATCGCATGGTCGGGATGAGAAAGATCGTCTTCGACAAAATAGGAACAGAAGGTCCGACCTACACGATCAAAACCTTCGAGGAATACACAGAGGCGCAACACGCTTCCTTGTGGCGCAGTGTGGTTGGTGAGATGAAGGTGCCCTCGTTTTTAAAGAAAGAGGGAGGGTACATTCAGAATGACGAAAAAGGCGCGCCGATCTATCAACAAGATGAGAGCTTTCACTTCCGGCTCCATATCCCTCACTGCGCCAAGACCAGCCAAACACCTCTACCGATCGTCATCTTTGGGCACGGCCTTTTTGGCTCCTCCGAAGAGATGGTACGCTCTGAGCAACCAAAGATGATCCAACGTATGTGCATGGTACAAATTGCACACAATTGGCTCGGCTTTTCCCGAGAAGATCTGGGGCCATTTGGACAGAGCCTCGCCGATATCAACGAGCTGGCCAAATACCTGACGAGAGGTCAGCAAGCCCACATGAACGCGCTGGCCATGATCAAAATGATGAAAGGCCGTATGCGCCAAGAGCCAAAGCTCCAACACAACGGAAAGGCTCTAATCGATGGCAAACAGATCTTCTACTTGGGGATCTCCAACGGCGCGATACAAGGAGGGACGCTCATGGCGCTCACCCCCGACATCAAGCGTGCTGTGTTGAATGTAGGAGGCTCCGTTTGGTCCTTGATGATGTCGAGAAGCTCAAATGTCGCGCTCATCAACACCATTCTCACGTCCTTCTATCCATCCCCCGTCGAACGACAGCTCATCTTTTCACTCGTACAGATGTTTTTTGACCCGATCGACCCGATCACCTACGCCCCTTACCTGCTCAAGAAAGCAGAACAGTTCGGCGTTCCCAACAAACACATCCTCTTACAAGAAGGTCTCGGCGACGCACAGGTCCCAAACATATCGACGAGAACACTCGCAAGAACAATGGGGCTGCCAGGGCTTACACCGCTGGTCGAGCCAGTGTACGGGATCACGACGGCACCTGCGCCACTTGCATCAGCATACGTTCAATACGGCCCCTACTATCCTCCTAAGCCCACAGACGCCAATATCCCTGCGCAAGGCAACAAAACACACGGTTCCGTAAGAAAGTATCCAACAGCGCAGGACCAAATCATACATTTTCTGCGTTCTGATGGTGAGATCAAACAATTCTGTCAGGGTCCCTGTGATCCAGACTGAAAGCAGCATTGACACCCCCAATACAAACCACTCCCCACAGCGCACGAGGTCGGGTTGTCGCTTGCCCGACAATGGGGTTCATGGTATGAAAGATGCCGCACGTCCTTGTCATCCTGGAGACCACATACCTTTATCATCACGGCAACACGGAACGTATGTGTCACCCTTATCCACGATGCCTTCGTAATCACCGAGAGCACACGCTCAAACGAGACGGAGACCACAATGGAGATTCTCGAATCGCGCCTGAATGTCCAGAGCGCCACCTTCAAAGAAAACGCAAAGGCGATGGAAGAAAAGCTCGCCCTTTTGCGAGAGCGGTTGAAAGCCGCACGTGACGACCGTTCAGAGAAGGCCTATGCACGCCATACTGAGCAAGGGAAGTTACCAGTCCGCAAGCGACTTGAGCTGCTCTTGGATCCCAACACCCCCTTCTTGGAGATCGCACCTCTGGCAGCTTGGGAGATGTACGACAAACGCGTCCACGGAGCTGGTATCGTAGGCGGGATTGGCATTGTCGAAGGCAGAGAGGTGATGATCAACGCCAACGACGCGATGATCAAAGGCGGGACCATCTACCCGATGGGCGTCAAAAAGAGTTTGCGTTTGCAGCAGATCGCGATGGAGAACCGCCTCCCATGTATCAACTTGATCGACTCAGGTGGTGCGTTTTTGCCGCTTCAATCTGAGATCTTTCCAGATGTGGATAACGGTGGTCGTGTCTTTTACAACCAAGCCTGGATGTCGAAGATGGGTATCCCCCAAATATCTCTCGTGATGGGGCTATGCACCGCAGGAGGTGCGTATATACCAGCGATGTCGGACTATGTTGTCCACGTCAAAAAGACCGGCGCAGTCTTCCTCGGTGGTCCCCCGCTCGTGAAAGCCGCGACAGGCGAAGAGGTCACCGCTGAAGAGCTCGGTGGTGCACAGGTTCATTGCCAACAATCAGGGGTCTCGGACTTTATGGCAGAAGACGACGCTGACGCGATCCGCATCGCACGTCAACTCGTCAAAAGACTCCCCAAATTCCCTAAAGCTGACGTGACACGTGTCGACAGCCAGCCTCCTCTCTACGATCCAAAAGAACTCTACGGCTTGCTCCCACAGCGTCTGAGTGTTCCGTTTGACGTTCGCGAAATCATCGCACGTATTACGGACGGAAGCGAGTTTCTGGAGTTTAAAGAGCAGTACGGCCCAACGCTGGTCTGTGGATGGGCGTATATCCACGGCTACCCCGTCGGAATCCTTGGAAACAACGGGATCTTATTCCCCGACAGCGCGCGCAAGGCGACACAATTTATCCAGCTCTGTGATCGAGATGGTATCCCCCTGCTCTTTTTGCAGAACATCAATGGCTTCATCATCGGCAAAGAGTACGAAGCCTCTGGTATCACCAAAGAAGGACACAAGATGGTCGCGGCGGTCTCAACAGCGCGCGTCCCTAAATTGACTGTCGTTGTCGGCGGTTCCTTTGGTGCAGGCAACTACGCGATGTGTGGTCGCGCCTACAGCCCACGCTTTTTATGGATGTGGCCTAACGCCCAGATTGGCGTCATGGGTGGCGAGCAAGCCGCAGATGTCATGATCACGGTGAAAAATGACCAAATGAAGAGGATGGGCGGTGAAGGTCTTCCAGAGGATCAGATCGACGCGATCCGTCAGGCGATCATCGAAAACGCCGAAGAAGAAGGACACGCTTACTACAGCACCTCGCGTCTTTGGGATGACGGGATCCTCGATCCAGCGCAGACCCGCGAAGTGATCGCGCTTGGCCTCGCCGCTGCGCTCAACACCCCCTTCGAGGAGCGCACAGGCTCAACCGTGTACCGCATGTAAAGCCTTATACAAAGCATAACCAACGATAATCGTTGATGGAGGATCATATATGTTCCGTAAGATCTTGATCGCCAACCGCGGAGAGATCGCAGTGCGTGTCATTCGAACCTGTCGCGCACTCGGTATCCCAACAGTTGCAGTTTACTCCGAAGTCGATCGACACGCATTGCACGTATTGCAAGCAGATGAAGCGATCTGCATCGGCGCCCCAGAGCCCAACGAGAGCTACCTCAACATCCCCCGCATCATCGAAGCAGCCCAACAGGCTGGCGCCGATGCCATTCACCCGGGGTACGGCTTCCTCTCTGAAAACGCGACGTTTTCACAAGCATGCCAGGACGCCAATATCACCTTCATTGGACCACCTCCAGAGGTCATCTCATCACTTGGAGACAAGCTCACCGCGCGCAAGTTGATGCTCGAAAACAATATCCCCGTCACCCCCGGCGCGCTCCTCGAAGGTGATGACCTCAATGCCTGGAAACAACAAGCCGAAACGCTCGGCTACCCCATCATGATCAAAGCCTCTGCCGGCGGAGGCGGGAAAGGGATGCGCGTCGTCCATCACCCAGATGAGTTCGAAGCCGCCTGCAAAAACGCCGCGAGTGAAGCTCGCTCCGCGTTTGGCGACGATCGAGTCTATATGGAAAAATACATCGCCAACCCACGTCACATCGAGGTCCAGATCTTCGCAGACACACATGGACACGCGATCCACCTCTTTGAACGTGAGTGTTCCATTCAACGACGTCACCAAAAGATCATCGAAGAGTGTCCCTCTCCTGTCATCGATGAAGCGCTGCGCACCAAGATGGGCGAAACAGCGGTACAAGCCGCGCTCGCTGCCAACTACGTCAACGCGGGAACTGTTGAGTTCTTGTTTGATCCATCAGATCGCTCGTTTTACTTCCTCGAAGTCAACACACGTCTGCAAGTGGAGCATCCCATCACAGAGTGCATCACAGGGCTCGATCTCGTGCAGTGGCAGATCATGATCGCGTCGGGACAACCACTGCCTCTCAGCCAAGAACAGATCCAGCGAGATGGCCACGCCATTGAATGTCGTCTCTACGCAGAGGACGCAGAGAGACAATTCGCTCCTTCTCCAGGGACGATCACAGGACTTCATATGCCGACAGGTCCAGGCATACGGGTCGACGAAGGTGTCTACGAAGGCGCGGAGGTTCCCGTTTACTACGACCCGATCCTCTCCAAACTCGTGTGCTACGGACCCGATCGAGAGACCACCCGACAACGTATGGTTGACGCCTTACGACACACCGCGATCCTCGGACTCAACACCTCCATCTCATTTCTGATCGACGCGCTCGAACACGAAGCCTTCCGAAGTGGAGACCTGAGCACACACTTCATCCAACAACACATGGCAGATTGGCGTCCCAAACGAGACGACAAAGATCTCGCCGCGATCGCGTTCCTGCTAAATGAGTATTTGATGCCCGCACAAAAGAGCCACACCTCTTCATCAGGTGATCACGAAGAACTTCCAACGCCATGGCAAACGATCGGTACATGGCGCATTGGCCAATCTTGACGCGTTTGTAGAGGAGCCCACATGCCATACCAAATCAAAGTAGCAGACACAGACCTCCCCGTAGACGTCGAACGTAACGATGATGGAACGTTTACCTTCACGATCGAAGATCGTACATACCACGTCGACGCCTTTCGAATGTCCTCCAATCACCTGACAGCCTCAATCAATGGATCGAGACACCACTTTCACACACACAGCAGCGCAGGTGATGCACAGATCATCCACAAAGGCACGAGTTACCAAGCCGAAGATGCAGGAAAAAACAAACGCAAACGCTCATCATCAGGCCCAGAAGCTGGCGACATCACGCCTCCAATGCCCGGCAGTATCATCCGCGTTCTCGTAGCAGCAGGTGATGAAGTCAGCAAAGGACAAGAGCTGATCGTAATGAGCGCGATGAAGATGGAGACAACACTGTACGCCCCTGCAGATGGTACGATCAAAGCTGTCCTCATCGAAGAAGGCGAACAGGTCGCAGCAGGCCAACAACTCGTCGAGTTCGAAGCCACTCCACAGGAGGCGTCATGAGCGAAGATGTCCTGCTGATCCACACTGAGGCTCATGTCACGACCCTCACGCTCAACCGACCCGAACGTCGTAATGCCCTCGATCCATCTTTACTTGGGCAACTACGCGAGACCTTGAAACGTCTGAAAGACGACGACACGTGTCGCGTCGTCTGTCTCACAGGCGCAGGAGAGAAGGCTTTCTGTGCAGGAGCCGATCTCCTCGCGAGTATGTCCGCACAAAACACAGATCCAGGGGCGGCGAATCTCAACTTTGCACACCTCTTACAAGATCTGCGAACCTTTCCAAAACCCCTCATCGCACGTGTCAACGGACACGCCCTCGGTGGTGGCTTTGGTATCGCCCTCGCCTGCGACATCATCGTCGCCAAGAAGGGTGCAAAACTCGGCACTCCCGAAGTCAAAGTCGGGCTCTTCCCGATGATGATCGCGCCCCTGATCCTCGAACAACTTCCGAAAAAGCAAGCGTACGAGCTCATGCTCAGTGGAGGAACCTTTCTCACTGAAGAAGCTGAAAAATGGGGACTTTTCCATAAGGTTGTCGACGCAGAAGAGTTGGATGGTGTCGTCGAGGCGCTCAGTCAACAGCTGCTCAAAGGCGCTCCGCTTGCACAACAACGAGGCAAACGCGCGCTCCAAGAGATCGCACAAATGCCCTTTGAGCAGGCAGTGGAGCAGCTCTCTGGACAACTCGTCGCGCTGTTGCAAACAGAGGATGCAGCAGAAGGCATCTCCGCATTTATGGAAAAACGCTCCCCCACTTGGCAAGCCAAATAATCGCTCCTCCTACATGCGCTTTTCTTTCCCACGTTCTTAGAAAATGTCTCGCAAGCACTCTCCCAAAAAAGAACCTTCCAAAGCACTCTTGTAGGAATCGATTTGCGTGTTCATTCATCACAATGAAAAACGAGTGCAACAAGACCGTAGGAATGTTGACCATCTCGACATTTTTCGATATAAATGAAGTGCTAGAGTCTGACAACAGCTTGATGCAAGACGTACTACAAACAGAGGAACGGACGCGGTGACGGCCAAAAAACAAAGCAGCACCATAGACATCATCGAAGGGAAGCAGCTCGCGCGACACATGACCCCACCCTCCCTTCCTGCAGCCTGGCCAAACCAACTCAACGCATACCCCATCGCGATCTGTCAGCTCGACAAAAACGGTAGGTTCGAGCACATCAACGAACACTGTCAGGCACTCCTCGGCTGGGAAGAAGAAGGACTCTTAGGGCAACCCTTATATAAGCACTTGTCCCCAGCCTCCCCAACCCCCAACCAGCAAGATTTTCTCGCACACTCTCAGACAGCATACACGTTCCAACACAAAGACGAACGTCCCGTCACATGCCGACTGACTCTGCTCCCCTACCAGATCAAAGACGCGCTGCACTATCTCGCCTTTTTGCAACCAATCGTCGAGTTCACATCTTCCCCGTATCTTCCAGCGATCCCAGAGACCACAACACACAACCACATCCACAAACAACTCGTCGAGCAAGCTGGCGATGTGATCTTGTTGCACGCGATAGACGGAAATATCCAGTACGCCAACCCCGCGACGACGCTTCTACTCGGCTATCGCGCCGAAGAAGTGCTGCAATTGGCAGACACGCTGGTCCAATTGATCCACCCAGAAGATCGACATATCACACGAAAAGCCCATGCATCCGTCAAGAATGGACAGTCAGGCGTCCACACCTTCCGCTTTAAACACCAGGAAGGCCACTACATCTGGCTCGAATCTCGAGTCTCCCCTCTGACCGACACACATGGCAAGATCTGCGGATTTCACACCTTCTCTCGCGACGTCACGACACGCAAAGAAGCCGAAGAGCAGATGCAGCTCGACCTCGACCGACTCGAATACCTCGCACAACACGACTCACTGACGGGGCTCCCAAACAGGGTCCTCTTTCAGGACCGACTCAAGCAGGCGATTTTGCAAGCACGACGTGAACAAAAAATGGTCGCGATGTTGTGTTTTGATCTCGATCGGTTCCAGCGCATCAATGATACACTCGGACGCGCAAGTGGCGACTCACTCCTTCACGCTGTCGCCAGTCGACTCAAACAATGTATCCGCGAAGGCGACACCCTCACGCGCCCAGGTGGTGATGAGTTTGCCTTTATCCTGCCCGGCCTCAATGACCCCCAAGAAGCCGTACGCATCGCACAAACACTCCTCAACTCGTTGCAAAAACCATTTGTGATCAGTGGACATGAGGTGTTCCTTACAGCGAGCGTCGGGATCAGCATCTTCCCACTCGATGGAGATGATCTTGAAACTCTACTGATCCGCGCCTACAATGCGATGTATCAGGCCAAAGAGCAGGGAAAAAACACCTTCCATCTTTACACCTCGGCGATGAACGTCGTGGCGTTTGAACGTCTCGCCTTTGAAAATAGTCTGCGTCGGGCCATTGAACGAGAACAACTGACCCTCTACTTTCAACCTCAAGTCGAGATCGTCGAGTCCATCTCATTCGATTACTTTTCGGACAAACCCTACCACGCAACGCCCGCCACCACGCAATACAAAGTGGTCGGTGCAGAAGCGCTTTTGCGTTGGCAGCACCCCGACCTTGGGCTCGTCTCCCCAGGTCGCTTTATCCCTATCGCAGAAGCCAGCGGTTTGATCGTCCCCATGGGAGAATGGGTCCTGCGTGAAGCCTGTAAGCAAGCCAAGAAATGGCAAGATCAAGGACTGCGTGACATCCACATCTCGGTCAACCTCTCTCCCTCCCAATTTCAACGCCCCAACCTCATCGAGATCGTCGCCTCAGCACTTGAAGAGAGTCAACTCGACCCCAGATACTTGGAGTTGGAGATCACCGAAAATATCTTCATGCACGATGATGAAGTCACGCGGCAGAAAATGCAGATGCTCTGTGACATGGGGATCTCGATCGCGATCGATGACTTTGGTACAGGATACTCCAGCCTCTTGTATCTCAAACGATTCCCCATCCAGATCCTCAAGATCGACAAGTCCTTCATCATGAACTTGAGCGAAAACCCCAATGACGCCGCCATCACGAAAGGAATCATCGCGATGGCACACAGCCTCGATCTCAACGTCGTCGCAGAAGGTGTCCAAGCCAGAAATCAGCTCAACTACCTGCGCTCTTTGCAGTGTGATCGTATTCAAGGCTACATCTTCAGCCGCCCTATCCCTAACGACGAATTTGTCGAGTTGCTCAAAGAAGAATCACTCACCCCTCACCCTGTCTCAACCCCCTAAACGCCCCTCTCCTCTGTAGCTTCCACATCCCATCTCGAAGAACACAACCTCCTCACCAAGAAAAACTTCCCCTTGCACCCTTGCCGCAGGCCAATGTCTCCCCTATCGTGGGAGGATATTCTCATCCACTCCAAACCCAATGTGCACGGGCTTCACAACAGATGGGTCCGTCCACAATCACCTAAAGAGCATTGATATGAGCAGCGAAAAAGACACCTACTACAAACCAGAACACCTTCCACAATTTGGCGACATCGCAGAAGGCAACAGTGAACTCGCGCAAAAGTTTTTCTCATACTACGGCGCAGTGTTTGAAGAAGGCGCACTGAGTAAGCGCGAAAAGTCCCTCATCGCGTTGGCCGTCGCACACGCCGTCCAATGTCCCTATTGTATTGATGCCTACAGCAAGTCCTCTCTACAGCAAGGCTCCGACCTCGAAGAGATGACCGAAGCGATCCACGTCGCCACAGCGATCCGAGGCGGTGCCTCTCTGATCCACGGTCTGCAAATGATGGAACATGCCAACAAAATGAGTATGTGAGAGACAACACATCACTCATTCAAACACGCTCTCCCACCAGATACAACTTCGCATCGTTGTAACAATAGGGAGACACTCCCGACAGGTATGAGAGAAGACACAGACAGCTCGTCAGTCGCACAAAAGCCACAGGAGAAAGACATGGCAGACATCGGCACCATCTCACAACAACTGATCGAAGAATTGGCGAAACCCTCATCAGGGCCAAAGCCGACCACCTCACTGCATAAACGTCGCTCTCCTCTCGCTTCCACAACGCACCAACTCGACTTACTCGCACAAGTCGACCTCTCGGAGAAACCCCATCAGGGAGACTTTGGGCGCACGTTGCAAGATGCCGGATGGAAGCGCTTTGGCCCTGCGCCCATAGAGATCTTTCAGATCAATATTGGCAAGCTCTGCAATATGACCTGTCGCCACTGTCACGTCGACGCAGGTCCCGACAGGGTTCGCGAGAATATGGACCGCAAGACGATCGACGCATGCCTCGACGCGCTCGACAAAACAAACGCCCACACAGTCGACATCACCGGCGGCGCCCCCGAACTCAACCCCCACTTTCGTTATCTCGTCCAAGAGTGTAAGGCACGCGGAAAACACGTCATCGATCGCTGTAACCTCACCGTTCTCCTGATCAACAAACACGAAGACCTCGCCCAGTTCCTCGCGGACAATGAGGTTGAGGTCGTTTGCTCTTTGCCACACTACAGACGTCGTAACACAGACGCACAGCGTGGTGATGGCACCTATGAAAAATCGATCAAAGCGCTCCGTCTCCTCAACAAAGTCGGATACGGAAAGGGCGATCCAAAGAGACGCCTGACCTTGATGTCCAACCCCGCAGGTGCGTTCCTCTCAGCCAACCAATGCCACATCGAAGCCGAGTGGAAGTCCGCCCTGATCAAACACCACAACGTCACCTTCGACCGTTTGATCGCGCTCAACAACATGCCGATCGCTCGATTTTTGGAGTGGCTCGAACAAACCAACAACCTTCAACGTTATATGGAGGTCCTGGTCAACGCGTTTAACCCGGCGACGGTCCAAGGTGTCATGTGTCGTAACACCCTCTCGATCTCCTGGGATGGGACGATTTACGATTGTGACTTCAACCAAATGCTCGAACTGGAGAGTCGGTACCCGGACCAACGCAAAGTGACCATTTGGGACTTTGACCCTGAACAACTCGCGAAAAGAGAGATCGTCATCGACCGCCATTGCTTCGGCTGCACAGCAGGTGCAGGAAGCTCGTGTGGTGGCGCAATTGACGAGTAAGTGTCTCCCACCAGAGCGCTGAGACATGAGGGGGGACAAATCGAACCGCATTGGACCAGATTGCATCTACAAGATGGTTCCTTTGACATCCACATCTTTCCGCGTATGCTGGACAGACGCAAAACGTGGCAAAAGCCTGATGAGGCCATGTTGGCCCAAGATATCCAAAACGCAACCATTACGGAGTGTCACCCGATGAAAGAGCATCCCTATGCATCCTTTCTCCATCACGTCGAAAAACCCGCCCGCTACATCGGCGGCGAATACAACTCCATCGTCAAACATTGGGACGATGTCGATGTCACAATGGCCTTGTGCTTTCCGGATCTCTACGACATCGGAATGAGCCACCTTGGGACCAAGATCCTTTACTCCATCATCAACAAAAGCGCAGACTTATGTGCAGAGCGCTGTTACTGTCCGTGGCCAGACATGGAAGAAGCCCTGCGCAGTCACGAGCTGCCCCTTCTCAGCCTCGAAACGCACCGCCCACTCAAAGATTTCGACGTCGTTGGATTCTCGCTCCAATACGAGATGACCTTCACCAACGTCTTGACGATGATGGACCTCGGCGGTATCCCACTCCACGCAGACAAACGCACCCTCGACGATCCATTGATCATCGCAGGCGGTCCAGTCGCGACACAGCCCGAGCCAATGTCTCCCTTCATCGACGTCTTCCTCGTAGGTGACGCAGAAGAACGACTCCCACGTCTGTTACGCCATTACAAACAACTGAAACAAGAAGGACAACTCACACGCACAGAGATCCTGATCGAGTTGGCCAAAGAAGGTGGTCTTTACTGCCCCGCGTTGTACGAACGCGAGCTATGTGAACGTTCATCATTGATGTACGTCGCACGTCCCAAATACGACGGTGTCCCCGAGTTTGTAGAACGCGCCTTCCTCGACGACATTGGCCGATACGCGTTCCCAGACGACTCCCCCGTCGCGGTCGCTGAGGCGATCTTCGATCGGATGTCCATCGAGATCTCACGCGGTTGCACAGAAGGTTGTCGCTTTTGTCAGGCCGGAATGATCTACCGCCCGGTCCGAGAGCGAGGGCCAGACGAGATTGTCGATACGCTCCTCTCCGCGCTTGAAAAAGGTGGATACGACGAAGCCGCGATCACGTCCTTGTCGACCGCTGACTACTCCTGTATCAATCCGCTGATCTCCAAACTGATGGATAAATTGCGCCGCAAAAAAGTATCCCTTGGGATCTCCAGTCTTCGCGCGTATGGTCTTGACGAAAATATGCTCGATGAGATCGCGAGTGTCAAAGCGACAGGGCTTACATTTGCCCCAGAAGCCGGTAGTCAACGAATGCGTGATGTCATCAACAAAAACATCACGGAAGACGATATCTACACCACCTGTCACCGCGTCTTCTCTCGTGGCTGGAACAAGATGAAGCTGTACTTCATTATTGGATTGCCCACAGAAGAAGAGGACGACATCATGGGCATCGCCAAAATGGGACGGCAGGCTTATGAGATCGGCAAACTCTACCAAAAAAATCGCCTTCAAGTCGTCGTCTCCGTCTCCAGTCACGTGCCCAAACCACACACCCCCTTCCAATGGGCGGCGATGGACACGATGGAGCAGATCGACGCCAAGCAGGACATGTTGCGCTCTCTCTCCAAAAAGTGGAAGTTCAAATTTCGCCACCACGAGAAACGTATCAGCCACCTCGAAGGGATCGTTGCCCGCGGTGATACCCGCACGAGTTGGTTGATCGAAGAAGCTTGGCGCCGTGGCGCACGCTTTGATGGATGGGATGAACATCTCAAGCGCAACTGGGACATCTGGCAAGAGACACTCGAAGCCTGGGAAGCCCACCAGCAAATCGATCGAAGTATCTATCTGCGCACACTCCCTCTCGATGGGCACCTCCCCTGGGAACACATCGATGTCGGTCTCACCGAAGGTTTTCTCGCCAAAGAGTACAAAAAATCACTCGGCAGTAAGCTCAGCCCCCCTTGTGGTAAGCCCAACAAAGCGCAGGTCCACCACACCAACTTGCAAGACGCGTTGGGTGAGACACGCAAACTCGTCTGTTACCACTGCGGTATCGCCTGCGACCTCGATGACATGAAGCAAAAACGCATCGACTACCTCACGGTGATGGGTGCGGAGGAACCTGTCGGCCCCAAAGAAGGCAACAACGCCCGTGAAAATGCACTCGAGCGCATTCAGGCTGGAAAAACTCCTCACGACTTCAAGCAAGGAGAGCGCAAACGTTATCGCCTTCGCTACACAAAACTGAATCCAGTCAGTCTCCAAGGGCACCAAGACCTCTTGCGCATCATCCCAAGGATCATGCACCGTGGTAGCCTCCCGATCTTCTACTCAGAGGGCTTCAGTCCGAAACCTGTGTTGAGCTTCGGCCCCGCCCTCAGCCTTGGTATCCAGGCCCTCAATGAATACGTCGACATCGCGCTCACAGAGCACTACTCCGTCGAAGATTTACTCGCGTTGATGAACCTTCACGCTCCCAACGGATTGCACTTTACAGGTGTCAGACAGATCCGCGAAGGGCAAGATCGTGGCATCTCCAAATGCATCCGCGCCAAAGAATACGGTGTCCTATTCAACGAAGCACACCTCCAACAACTCGAAGACCTCTTCGCAGACGACACCACAGACAGGACACTCTTCGAGAAGCTCACACAACGCTGTGAGGAGATCCAAGCGCTCGAAGAGATCCCCATTACAGTCCACCGCAAAAAGAAGTCTCGCACACTCGATCTCAAAGACACACTCCTCACCTTCTCGCCGATGATGCAGGCTGAGCTGCCAGAAGAACTACAACAAGATCCAGAGCGACTCGCTCTTCGGCTCACAGTCAAAGAACTCAACGGTCCTTCCATCCGACCTGCTGAGATGATTCAGCATCTCTTTGGGGTAAAAGTCGACCTCCACCAAATCGTCCGTGTCGGTTGCTGGAACCTCGATGAAGATGAAAACATCACAGATCCACTGCACGCAGGATTGCTCGAAGAAGAGCGCGATACATACGTCGCGACTTGCACGCTCAGCACTGCACGACTCACACAACAGAGCAAACAGAGCACCCCAACAACGACACTGACCAAACCCCTCACAGGAACCGCTCTACAAGACTTTCTTCAAGATCCCCCCACACAGACGACCTGAGACCACACCCACACGCCAACAAACGGCCTCAAATGTGTTCTAGACTGGTTTTTTTTGGATGGTTGGCTATAATGTCTGCATGGCTTTGATACACGTCACACCCAACGCAACAAACATGTCCCCTCATGTAGACCGACATGCAGGGGAATGCGATCAAAGCCGTTCGACTGGAACATGGATGCTCCTCCCTGTCAAAGGGAACGCCCAACGACGAGAAGACGAGTACAGTCATGGCAAGTGATTCTTTCGGCGAATTTCTGATTCAGGAAGGTTGGATTCGTCGAGAACAATTGAATATGGCGATCGCTCTCCAACAAGAGATTGGTGGAGATATTGGTGAAGTCCTCGTAGCGCTCTCCATCCTGACCAGCCAACAAGTCAGTAACATCCGCAGAAAATGGATGGATGACAACACGATCGCGATCCCACTTGTACCTGCTCCCCAAGAGTTTCTCGCCTCGTTTGGCATTGAGTCCCCACCCGATCTTGTCTCACTCGAAAAACTTTTCGCGTTGGACATCAGCACAACGCTCCTCAGCAGTCTCCCCTACAAAGAGGCGCTCTCACACAAAGTCCTGTTGCGCAAAATCGATCGAAACCACAAGCTGCTTTACATCACCGCCTCCGAAAAACTTCCAGAGGAGATCGCGGAGTGGTTAAAACAAGAGGCCAACGCAGAATTTCTGCACTACGAATTCGCAGCTGAAGAAGACCTCATCACAGCCATCCGGTATCATTACGGTCGGGATCTCCAACCCAAGCTCCCCAAGCCAACTAGCAATGTAGGCTCCCACCTTCCCTCCCTTTCGGACATCGTGTCCCAAAACTTTGACAAAACAGAGGTCATCCCAACCGTCCCACCACCCGACTACCTGCTCGCGATGGCCCCACAACGCGCCCCACGCCCAAACGAGGCCCACAAAAACGAAAGATCCCCCGGACACAATCGCCCCTCCTCTGGCTACACGATGGCCCCCCCACAACAAGGGACCAACTCGTACAAAACCTATCCCCCCCAACAACAGGCTCCAAACAGACGTCCACCCTCTCACGAAGAGATCGCGAGACAAGTTCCAAACCGAAGAAGACAACCCTCTCACGAAGAGATCGCGAGACAAAGAGCGCCACAACAAAGACCCCCCTCTCACGAAGAGATCGCGAGACAAAGAGCACCACAACAAAGACCACCACAGCGCCCTTCTTCAGGCTATGCGACGACACCTCGTCCAGGGCAACGTCCCTCTTCAGGCAACGCGACCATCCCTCGTCCAGAGCAAGGTTCCGGCTCCTTTAGAACATACCCAGAGCAAGGCTCTGGGACGTTCAGAGCCCACCCAGACCACCAGTCAGGTTCACATCGCACATATCCTCCTCGACAACAGACACCTGAGCGGAGACCCCCTTCTCACGAGGAGATACAGAGACAGATACACCGCAGACCTCCTTCTCATGAAGAGATCGCGAGGCAAAGAGCACCCCAACAGAGAGCGCCACAACAGAGACCACCCTCTCATGAAGAGATCGCGAGGCAAAGAGCACCACAGCAGAGGCCACCACAACGTCCTTCCTCCGGTTATGCAACGACGCCTCGTCCAGGACAACGTCCTTCCTCCGGTTATGCGACGACGCCTCGTCCAGAGCAACGGCCCTCTTCAGGCAACGCAACCATCCCTCGTCCAGAGCAAGGTTCCGGCTCCTTCAGAACGTATCCAGAGCAAGGCTCCGGGACGTTTAGAGCCCACCCAGACCACCAGTCAGGTTCATATCGCACATATCCTCCTCAACAACAGGCACCTGAGCGGAGACCCCCTTCTCACGAGGAGATACAGAGACAGGTACACCGCAGACCTCCTTCTCATGAAGAGTTACAACGGCAAGGTCTCGGACCACAAAACACCGCACAAAACCCAGCATCAAGATACACCCCAGCTCGTCCATCGTCTGGATATACCTCCGTCCCGACACCAGCCCCCTCGGCACCAGAGGAAGACGCGAACGCACAGGAAGACTCGCAAGACTTGGGAATGCACTACACGAAGCACCGCATCCCACCAAGGCGACCTGTGACACCAAAGAAAACAGATCTTCCACCGTCCTCAGAGTCAGCGCCTCCAGCGAAGATACCAACCGTCGTGGGGACCCTCTCATCCGACTCACTGCCAGCAGCCAATGTAGAGGAACAAGAGCCCAACCCCAAAGGACAAAAGCGCGCCTCGTTGGATGCTATTCTTTCGCAGTACGAAGCCCCTCATAAGGAGAGCATCTCACAATACTCGCTCAACGCAACGGGGCATAAAGAGCGTGTCCACATCCGCAAACCAAACTCCGCTCCCAAACCGCAGATCATGAGGCGCAAACCTCGCTCAGGACAAGAAGACGATAGCCCCCCAGAAGGTACAGGCGAACGCATCACGCCTAACTTCTCTCGTGCTCGTCGCCCCCGCCTCATCCCCAAAGACGACAAAAAGTAAGCGCTGTGCTCCCTTCATTTTTTCAATGACAATGTTTCGTAGAGGAGCGCGAATGAATCGCCTTGGGGTTGGGGAAAGAGCAGACGACGAAGTGCCTTTTGGAAACAACGATTGGCGCGCGGTACAGACGCAACAGTCGACTCAAGCTCACTACGCCAGACCTTTCCAGTCGGGCCAATCCACAAACGCACCTGCACGGCACGAAGACCGTCCGGAAAAAAATGTCGAACTTTGCGCGCGCATCGAGCAAAAAGAGGACGGGCTTTGCGCAAAATGGCCGCGACAACGTTCTCATCGAGCTGCCCTTGCGGTCGACGACCATAGCGGGCAAAGGCACCTCCACGCATACGCGCTGTAAAGAACATTTTATTGGTCGCTTGGGGGATCTTCTTTGGTTGCTTCTCCGCGATCTTCTTGCGCTTCACTGTTTTCAACGGGGAATGGCTTACTTGATGCGTTGTCGTACAACCCACAAAATGAACCAAGAGCAAACAAACACAGACAACTCGACACATCACTTCACCCAAAAAAGCATGGAATACCCACGAATCACTCCATGAGCAGGACACATACCACGTGAGCGCTTTTTCTCACGGTGGCACAAACGTAGTCTGGGGGTATTTGGCAAAAAACACAAGCCAAACACAACTCAAAACACCTCAGCTATTGACATACAGGTAGAGAAGAAGTTCTTATGAGCGTAAGAAAAATCAAGAGCATTTATCTCCAACACAAGACTGGAGCGGGACGTTGAGTTTGTTTATCGACCCAGAAATCGCCGAACGAATCGAGCATATGGAGTTACCTTTTAACCAGTACGGGTACGATCCGTATGGTATTTCAAAAAAGCACCTGGGCTTTTTTATGACTGTACTGAGTCGCCTGTACAAGCATTACTTTTCGGTGACAGCCTACGGCACAGAACATATCCCCAAGAGGGGTCGTGTGATGTTGGTGGGCAATCATTCGGGAGGTGTCGCAATTGACGGTGCGATGCTGATCACCTCCATGTTTATGGAGCTGGACCCACCTCGTCTAGCCCAAGGGATGGTCGAAAAGTTTATCCCTCAGATGCCTTTTGTGTCCGACTGGGCCTCTCGGATGGGTCAATTTACAGGCTTACCAGAGCATGCGGTCCAACTGCTCGAAGACGATCGTATGTTGATGGTCTTTCCAGAGGGAGCCCGTGGGACGGCAAAGCTATACAAAGAACGCAACAGCCTTGTGCGTTTTGGCACGGGCTTCATGCGCCTCGCGATGCAAACGAAGACCCCTATCGTACCGTTGTCATTTATCGGCGCTGGAGAGATCCTGCCAACCGTCGCCAACCTATACACACTTGGACGCCTTATGGGTGTCCCCTACATCCCTGTGACCAAATATCTGGTCCCCGTCCCGCTGCCCTCTCCATGCCAAATTCACTTTGGTGAGCCGCTCTTCTTCGAAGGTGACGGAACCGAAGTAGACGAACTGATCGAAGAAAATGTCGAGCAAGTGAAGATGCGCATCGCGACACTCTTGCAACGTGGACTGGACCTACGCCAAGAAGACGGACATGGCCCCTCCCCTGAGCAAGTCAAAGCCGCAAACCAAGAACATGCCGCGAAGACAGCAGGAGAGGGAGCATGAAAGTACTGATCACAGGTATATCCGGCAATCTAGGGCGAAGGGTCGCGATGCGTTTGTCTCACAACGGCCACGAAGTCCTCGGGATCGATCGCCGCCCCTGGCCAGATGCCCCCAAGGGGATCGAGGTCTTCGATACAGATATTCGCAAACGTCCTGCAGAAGAGGTCTTTCGCACAACCAAACCTGACGCTGTCATTCACATGGCGACAGTTACATACCTGACAGATAGAGCAGAGGAACGCTATCGCATCAACCTCGGTGGGACACGTGCGATCTTCCGCCACTGTGACAACTACGACGTCAAACACACCGTTTTTGTCGGA
Organism: Deltaproteobacteria bacterium; assembly: GCA_002731275.1. Classification (GTDB taxonomy): domain Bacteria; phylum Myxococcota_C; class UBA6777; order UBA6777; family UBA6777; genus UBA6777. The sequence continues at coordinate 26,646 of PCBK01000071.1, forward strand.
CGACACACATACTACGGAGCCGCCCCCGACGCGCCGATGTACCACACAGAAGACGATCCACCGATGGCAGTCAGCACCTTCCCAGAGCTCGCCGACCTCGTCGCCGCTGATCTCTTTGCAGGCTCTGCCATGTGGCGCTATCAGGATATGACGACCGCCGTCCTTCGTCTGTGCTACATCCTCGGACCCTCCAAAAAGGGCACGCTCGCCAACTATCTCAAAGGACCACGAGTCCCCACAGCTCTCGGCTTCGACCCTCTCTACCAATTCATCCACGAAGATGACGCCGCCGCTGCGATCTGTGTCGCCCTTGAACACAAAGTACACGGAGTCTACAACATCGCGGGACCACAACCCATCCCATTGTCAGCATTGATCCGCTTTACAGAGCGCACACACGTCCCGATCCCCGAGCGCTGGTTCAACAACTTTCAGGGAAAATTTGGGCTCTCCAGACTCCCCAAAGGCTCCCTCAATCACATCAAATACCCCGTCGTTGTTTCCAGCGAAGCCTTCCGTGAGGCAACAGGCTTTGCACACAGCTTCGACGAAGTACAAACCATGCAATCCTTCCTTTGGTCCTGACACCTCGACACAAGTCCCCCAAAAAACCAACACGAAGAGACCGTCTCGTCCGTTGAAATAGCCCTCTCCTATTGTGCTCCCCCACACAAAAGATTACAATCGCAGAAGTCATTGGTGTGTGATTGAAGGAATGTGAGGTTGTTGTTTTGAAGCTCCGTTGGTGCACATTGTGCCTTGCCTGGCTCGTTTTGCTCATGTATGGAGCAAGCTGCGGACCGGACATCCCATGTGATGCCGAGTGCCAACAACAATTTTTTACTTGCTTCCGCCAACTCCACCGATGTGCCGAAATCTGCGAAGCACAGATCGGCACAAGAGTCGAATGTATCGAACCCTCATCCGATCCAACCACCCCCGATGAAAAAGTTATCCTGACCCCTGCCGATTGTGCACGCTGCAAACAAGCTTACGCACAGTGGATAGCAGGAAAAGACTGTGACCCTGGTATGCGCCGTTGTGCACAGGCCCTGACATCAACAGGTGTTTCTGGACACCTGCTTCAGATTTGTATCCGCGCCAACAATAGACAGATCTGGAGTGAGGGAAAAGAATGCACAACATCTGACACCTTTCCTTGTAAAACACTTGACTCCATCCCTCACTGTGTCGGCTGTCAGTCGGATGACGACTGCCCAGACACCGACTTTTGCGATACCACCCAGAAACATTGTATCCAGTGCGTCGAAGACGCAGACTGCAAAGAAAGTCAACGCCCGATCTGTTCGCAAGATGGTCGCTGCGTCCAGTGCACACAAGCCCAACACTGCAAATCCAATGTCTCAGGTACACAATGTATCAAACAACAGTGTGTCTGTGTCGAAGACAAAGACTGCCCTAGCGCTCTATCCTCCTATTGTCACGACGAAAAAAAGCGCTGTGTACAATGCCTGAGTGATACCCAGTGTGGCCAAAGATGGTGGAGTGGTACCCCGACGTGTGAGAACTCGATCTGCATCTGCCAAACAGACGATGACTGCAAACTCGTTGGGCAGACGACATGCCGCGATGGCCAGTGTCAATCTTGCCAACAGCACGAAGATTGCGCCTCCTACGGAGCAGATACGCTCTGCATCGACAAACAATGCCAGATCACGTGTCAACGAAACGCCGATTGTTCGGATTATCGAGATGGAAGTTGCCTTGGTGGACGCTGCACGACGGGCTGTCTAAGCGACAGCGATTGTGCACGATTTAACCTGCGATATTGTCGAGAAAGACGCTGTTTACAGTGCATTCAAGATGATGACTGCCCCAATGACAAACACTTTTGCCTGCCACCATTGTACGTTTGTGTACAATGCCGCAACCAAGCAGATTGCCGAGCAGGACAACGTTGTATTGCTGGTGTCTGTAGCTGAGGTTGTGAAGAGAATCGAACTGGGGAATGTAGCAGAAAGAGGCGAGGGACGCGCTTAGGAGCGACGGAGGAAGGTTGGGATATCAAACTCGTCCTCGTCACTGGAGAGGTCGAAGATTTCGCGATTTGCGTCCGCAGGAGGCTGTGTACGTGTAGCCGGTCGTGGTTGGGGAGGTGTCTTCAACTCAACAGGCGGTGTGCGGTGTTGCATGCTTTGGGGTGCAGGTGTTGGCGCACGGTGTGCAGTTGGAACGGGCGCTGCAGCAGGGAAAGCTGCGCCACCATTGCGCGCGATCACTGTTCGGACCTGCGCTCCAGAAGGTGTTCTCACTGCAGCAACTTGCTGTGCAGGAACCTGTGTCGCCATCTCTGCGCGATCGACGAAGCCTGTCGCGATGACCGTGATCTGGACTTCGTTTTCCAGCTTGGAGTCAAACACCGCACCAAAGATGATGTTGGCGTCTTCGTCGGCAGCTTCCTGGATCAGGCATGCGGCTGCGTCGACTTCCATCAAGGTCATATCTTCACTACCGGTGACGTTGATCAGGATACCCGTTGCGCCGTTGATGGAGACATCTTCGAGCAATGGTGACTCGATAGCTTGTGTCGCTGCTTCGACAGCACGATTTTCACCTTGTGCGCGACCAGCACCCATCAAGGCCATACCAGTGTTGGACATGATGGATTTGACGTCAGCAAAGTCGACGTTGATGAATCCCTTGATGGTGATCAGGTCAGCGATACCGCGGACAGCGTTAAGGAGGACGCTGTCTGCGACATTGAATGCTTGGTTGAGGGAGCCAGCGTTACCGACGACGGAGAGCAGACGTTGGTTGGGGATCACGATGAGCGTATCGACGACTTCTTTCATCGCCTCGATACCTGCTTCAGCCTGACGGCGACGACGCTTTCCTTCGAAGTTGAAGGGGCGTGTCACAACACCAACAGTCAAGGCGCCTTGGGCTTTTGCGATACGAGCTACTTCAGGAGCAGCCCCAGTTCCTGTACCACCACCCATACCAGCGGTGACAAAAACCATATCCGAGCCAGCGAGAGCTTCGGCAACACGAGCTTCATCTTCGAGCGCGGAGTTACGACCAACCTCGGGATTTCCACCTGCGCCGAGACCTTTGGTCAGGCGTGGTCCGATCTGGATACGCTCGGTCGCTTCGCTGAGGCTAAGCGCCTGAAGATCCGTGTTTGCCGCGATAAACTCGATACCAGTGATGCCACTCTTGATCATTGTATTGATGGCATTTCCACCACCACCACCGACACCGATAACTTTGATGATGGCCTGGCGTGGTTCTTGTTCGTCATAAGGATACATAGGGGATTCTCCTTCTGTGTTGAGCCAAGGTTTGAAAACCTTATTTAAATCAAAAAGTTGGGTTGCAAACATTCATTCCTTTGATGAAATCGAACAGTTTGGATGATTCGTCAACAGACGGCGTCATCCACGCGATGGCAGGCTAGAAGAAGTCCGCCAACCATCCACGTAACCTCCGCCAGCGTCGACCAAAGGACATGGTCGATGGGGAGCGAACGAGGGGGTCATGTTGACGACGCATACCATGGAGCAGGAGTCCAATCCCCGTAGCGTAGGAGGGGCTGCGTACGACATCGACAAGTCCACCGATGCCTTGTGGAAATCCACGTCGGACAGGCAAACCAGTCACTTCTTCTGCAAACTCGCAAATACCATCCAGATTGGTGCATCCACCAGTCAAGACGAGTCCTGATGCCAACAGATCTTCATATCCGGAGCTTCGGATCTCTTGTTGGATCAGTTGAAACAATTCTTCGACGCGGGGTTCGATGATCTCCGCGAGTAATTGGCGGCTGAGCTCTTTGGGGCGTCGTCCACCGACGACAGGCACCTGGATCGTCTCGTCATGCCGGACGAGGCTGGTCTTGGCGCAACCGTATTTGATCTTGAGTCGTTCGGCCTCGGGGATGGGCGTCCTAAATCCCACGGCGATGTCATTGGTGATGTGATCGCCGCCGATCGGAAGGACCGCAGTGTGAACGATGCTCCCTGACTCCAAGATCGCGACATCTGTTGTCCCTGCGCCGATATCGACGAGCACAACGCCGAGTTCTTTTTCGTCTTCGTTGAGGATGGCTTCACAAGAGGCGATCGCGTCAAACACCATGAGTGAAGACTGAAGCCCACTCTGCCGGACACATTTCGTAATATTTTGCACACTGCTCATCGACGCTGTCACGAGGTGGATTTTGGCTTCGAGCCGGACACCTCGCATCCCCAAGGGTTTGGAGATACCATCTTGATCGTCGATCAGGAACTGTTGTGGCAACAAGTGGAGTATCTGACAATCCGATGGGAGCGGGATAGCGCGCGCACCATCGAGTACCTTTTGCACATCCGCTTCGCGGACTTCTCGCTCCTTGAGTGCGACCATTCCGCTGCTGTTGTTGCCTCTGATGTGTCCACCTGAGATATTTGTGTACACTTCGTGAATCGAACAGCCAGCCATCAACTCAGCTTCTTCGACGGCATTTTGAATCGACTCGATCGTCCCATCAATGTCGATCACGACACCTTTGCGTACGCCTTTGCTTGGCGCGGTGCCGACGCCGATAATGTCGATCTCACCTTCGGGAGTGCTCTCACCCACGACCGCGCAGACCTTGGACGTTCCGATGTCGAGACCGACGAGAATTTCTTCTTTTCTGATTTTGCCCATGATCACTCTCTGTGTCTAAAAATCTGAAACGTGCCACTCACATATGAGTGTTGATGACGTCCGATGTTTGCTCACTCTTACAGCTTCTTGCGACCGCTCACTTCGTCTGAGGTCTCGATCACAGGGACTGCATCAACCATACGGATGATCGCGCGCCTGGGGTGTCTCTGATTGTTCAGATACACGTAATGGATCTTGCGGACACCCCGCTGCCAAAGCAGCTGGTACACCTGCTTGAGGCGCTTCATACGTTCGGGAAAACGATCCGTGCCGAGATAAATGCGGCTGTGGTTGGCGTGAAGAATGTAACCAAGGATGGGATCATATTGGATCTCTTTGACATCCTGGTAACGGGTCAATTTGTTGGATTGGTACAATCGAGACAGCGCGAGCGCCTGGCGGAACAACGTCCGCATTTTGTCGGGCTGGCTTTGGTAGTCACTGCGTTGAAATCCAGTCAATTTCAACAGACCTTTTGTCTCTTTCTTGTTGAGAACACGTGCGTAAGGCCGACCTTCGGCGTTCAACAGATAGGGCTTCTCCAACATGACGACAGCGGTGGGCTTGTGCAACTTGAGCGTGAATTGGATGGTGTCAGGAAGTCTACGTTTGAGTGTAAAGTGACGAACACGTGGATAACGATGGAGGCGCTGTGCGACGCGATGGAGATCCATCGTGAAGACATTGTCACCATATTTGATCCCTGCGACTTCCATGATCTGTTTGGTTGGCACAGGGAGATTGGACTGGATGGAGACCTTCTTCAATTGGAAGGTCTCGCTGTTGCTAAAATGAAACCACACGAAGGTCCCAACAGCGAAGAGAAACGAGACGACAAGGATGGGTTTGATCCATCGAAGCAACCGAGAGAACAAGCGGTAAAAAGTACGTACTCGCTGGGCGGTTGGTACACGTCGATGGTTGCGTTTCTTGCGAAACATACCTGTTCGTCGTTTGGTCCGCCTTGAGGACGTCTCTTTGCCTTTCTTGTCCACTGTGGGCTCTCGCTGTTCTCTCATGGGCTCTTCCTAGCGTTGAAGCGATGCGTCGTCGAGGATCATCTCGCACAAGTCAGCAAAGTCGATGTCGAGTTGTTTTGCCATCTTGGGAACGAGGCTCGTAGCGGTCATACCTGGGATAGTGTTGACTTCGAGGACCCAAAGTCCGCCGTCTTGATCGAGCATAAAATCGACTCGCGCGACGCCACGGCAACCCAATGTTCTGTATGCAGCTCTAGCATGTTCGAGCGCTTGTGCGGTGATCTCTTCGGAGACAGGAGCAGGACATAGATACTGTGTCTGATCGCTTTTGTACTTGGCGGTGAAGTCGTAAAACTCCTCTGCCGGGACAATCTCGATCACAGCGAGGGGTTGGTCGTTGAGCACGCCAACTGTAAGCTCCCGCCCTTCGATAAATTGCTCGACGAGGATGGAGGTGTCATACTTCGCAGCGTCTTCGAGCGCGGCCTTGAGCGTTGCGTCCTCTTTACAGACTTGGATGCCGACGGAGGAACCCTCGTTGGAGGGCTTCACAACAACGGCCCCCATTCCGAGTTTTTCGAGGTCCCAGTCCAATTGATCAGATGAGATCTCTTTGGACTGGGGGGTTGGAATGCCTGAGTCGACAAAGACCTTCTTGGCGAGCGCTTTGTGCATCGCCAACGCCGAAGACAACACACCAGAGCCTGTGTAGGGGATCTTCATCCACTCAAGCAGCCCTTGGATGCATCCGTCTTCTCCATACCGACCGTGCAGCGCGATACAGGCGACATCGATCGGATTGGCCTGAAGTGTTTGGGCAATGTCGTGATCAGGATCGATCTCCACCACGTCGTATCCTTTGCCTCGCAAAGCCTTGACGATCGCGTTGCCTGTGTCGAGCGAAACATCTCTCTCAGAAGAGATACCTCCCAAAAACACGCCGACTTTTTTTTCTCGCCAGATACCCTTTTTCATGCCGATATCCCTGTACAAAATGGATGTCTCCTCACCTCTCATCCCTTGATCGAAAGGTGCAGGGTAGAGGCTAAAGATCTGCTCCCTAAAAGGCAAAAAAACGACACAAAAAATTTAAAAACTATTTTTTCGATAAAATTCAGCAGCATACGCAAAAAACATCCATCCCCCACATGGACTTTTCCAGATGGACCTTGCATCTTCTTGAGCAAGGAATCTAGCGACTCGCGTCCGATCTTGCTCCTCTTGTCTCTTTACCCAAACAGGCTCGGATGCTCACCAAGGTGATTTTCCTCCCACTCATCACAAGAAGGGATCCGATAGATGCTCAAAAAAGGTGACAAAATCGATCAGCTGACGTTCAAAACCAGCACAGGCCACACTTACGATCTCGAAACGCTCAAAGAACACAAAGCTGTCGTCTTCTTCTTTTACCCAAAAGATTTCACGTCAGGATGTACAAAGGAGGTCTGTCACTTTCGCGACTTCTATAGTGAAATCAGGGAGGCAGGTGGGGCCATCTTTGGAATCAGCCTCGATGACGACGCATCCCACGAAGCCTTTCGCGACAAACATACCCTCCCCTACGAACTCATTTCAGACAAAGAGAAGACACTCAGCCGACAATTTGGGGTTCTTCGTCTTGGTGGCCTATTGCTTGTCAGACGCGCGACTTTCGTTATCGATCCACAAACAGGTGAGGTCGTCGATGCCTTCAGTAGCGAGCTGAACATGAACGTCCACGCAGACAGAGCCCTCGAAAGTATCAAGGCACTCGCGGACAAATAAACACATTTTGTGTATACTGCTTTTGCTGCGACGACATACGCCGTTGGAGGCCCTACGCCTTTGACATAAACACGTCGATGACACTTGCCAGAAAAAGGTTGGTACAGATGGATCAAACACTTCCCCTCTCAGGTAGACATGCGCTGGTCTGTGGTGCGAGCGCGGGTATTGGACAGGCCTCGGCGTTCGCCCTCGCAAAAATGGGCGCAACGCTCACCATACTCGCGAGGCGACAACAGCGACTCGAAGACCTCGTCGCACCGCTCAAAGAAGCAGGCGCACCAGATGTCTACACGCTCGTCGCAGACTTTGACAAACGGGATGACCTCGTCACAAAAGTCTCCAACCACTTGGAGCAGCATGGCTCGATCCAAATATGGATCAACAACACAGGTGGTCCCCCCGGCGGCCTCCTCCTCGAAGCCGAAGAAGAAGAACTCCTCACCGCCTTTGGACGTCACCTCTTCTCCGCCCAGCGCCTGCTTAAGCTCTTGCTTCCTGGCATGAAAGACGCTGGCTATGGACGCATCATCAGCGTCCTCTCCACCTCAGTCCGCGAGCCCATCCCCCAGCTAGGTGTGAGCAACACAGTCCGTGCGGCGATGGCTTCTTGGAGCAAAACTCTCTCAGGAGAGCTACCCCCTGGCATCACTATCAACAGCATCCTGCCGGGATTTACGGCAACAGAGAGGCTCGCATCTCTCGCCGAAGCGCGCGCAGAGAAAGCCAACACCACCCCCGAAGATATCGAACGAGGTTGGCTCCTGAGTATTCCAGAGGGTCGCCTCGGCTCCGCAGATGAATTGGGGAACGTGATCGCATTTTTGGCTTCCCCGATGGCATCTTACGTCCGTGGCGTCTGCCTGCCCGTCGATGGTGGTCGCCTACGTTCCATCTAATCACCCTCTGCCCCTTGATCGTCATCAGGATATACACACCACACCCTCTCAACAAAAGAAGAAACGTTCCGCCCAATGAGCACCTATCAATTACGACAAGACAAAGACACCATCGCAGCGATCGCAACAGCCTCAGGAGAAGGAGGTGTGGGGATCATTCGGATCAGTGGCGCACAATCGCGCCCAATCATCGAGCAAATGTTCACCCCTCATCACGCCACAAAAGAGTGGCGCTCTCACAAACTCTACTTTGGTGAATGTCATGACCAAACAGGCGATGTCCTCGATGAAGTACTCGTGACCTGGATGGCCAAAGGACACTCTTACACAGGCGAAGATGTCGTCGAGATTCACGCCCACGGCGGCACACTCAACCTCTTGCAACTCCTGCGAGAGAGCTTTCGCCTCGGCGCACGCCCCGCAGAAGCCGGCGAGTTTACAAAGCGCGCCTTTCTCCACGGACGCATCGACCTCACTCGCGCCGAAGCGATCGCGGACATGATCTCCGCCAACAATGAGCAGGCGCTGCGCATCGCACGAAGCCACCTGCGCGGCGATCTAAAAGGTCGGATCGACAAACTCGCCGAACACTCCCTCCTCCTCGCTGCGCAAGTAGAGAGCTGGATCGACTTCCCCGAAGAATTCGACCCAGCACTCGATGACTCAGTCGCCAGACTCCTCGACGACATCAAGGCCTTTACCACACAAGTACACACCTTGCTCAAGAGCTATGAGACCGGACGCAAGATCCAACAAGGCTGGTCTCTCGTCCTCCTCGGAAAACCCAACGCCGGGAAGTCCTCACTCTTCAACTATATCAATGGCGAAGAGCGTGCGATCGTCACATCGCTACCTGGAACGACACGCGATCTACTTGAGACACAAATAGCGCTCGGTGGACTTCACGTATCACTCGCAGACTCCGCAGGATTGCGCACGCTCGCAGCCACACAACATGACGCCCAGATATCCCATGATGCCATCGAACAAATCGGAATCAATCGCGCCCTGAAAGCCGCCGAAGGTGCCAACCTGCTGCTCGCAGTCCTCGATCGTTCGAGACCCTGGGGAGAGGAAGATCAAAAAGTCCTCGACGCCTGCCAGGGACGTGACACGATCCTCGTCCTCAACAAGTGCGATCTCCCCGACGCACTCAAGCTCTCCCAAGCACAAAAGGACGCCTTCGCGCCTCTACATATTGCCGAGATCAGTTGCGAATCAAAAGATGGCTGTGAACCCCTCGTGCAATGGCTCGAACAGTACATGACCGAGCAAACCTCAGCGACATCCATCATGATCACCAACGAACGACAACGAGATGCCCTCAAGGAAGCACACAAGTACCTACAAAAAGCACTCGACGAAGGACTCTCACTCGGGCCTGAGTTTGTCGCAGAAGATCTACGTGCAGCCCGGCAGAGCCTCGTCCAAATCACAGGACAGGTCTCATCAGAAGACATCCTCGAAGCGATCTTTACACGCTTTTGTATCGGAAAGTGAAAGAGACGGAAAAATAGCTAGATAGAGACAAAGATGGGTGGGTTTTTCCAGGTTGACCCTTGCCATAGGCACCTTGGGGGAATACCTTTTTGGCGAAAGACAACCCAAATCCACGAGAAACATGATAGAGGAATTGACATATGCGGTTGCAGCTCAAATCGATTATTTGCTTATGTTTGGCGATCTTTTGCTTACACACATCACCACACACAGCAGACGCGGCCAAGAAAGGCAATGGGTTTCGTTTCCCATCCTTTAAAGTCACGTACTTCCAATACAAACAAAAGCAAAAGTACTACCGCAAGGTGTTCAACTTTGCGTCTGTCATCGGCAAAAAACCTGTCGTCATGTTCTATTTCCTTCCACAACACGCCCCCTCCATCACCGAGCTGAAGGTCTTCGCGGCGACCTCCAAGGTCTTCAAAGACAGCGTGCAGTTTTTTGCTGTGACCAAGGCACAGACGCGTAAAGAGGCCCAAGCAGCCTACAAAAAGATGAAGGAACTCAAGATCGATATCCCTGTATTGCTCGACGAGAAAGGGCTCATGGCATATGTCATGTTGACACGTCGTGTCCCCTCCTACGCGGTCGTGACACGTTCTGGCTACCTTCGACTCGCCCGCGCGAGCCAGCTCACAGAGACGATCGCACCGGGTGTATCACTCCTCCAATTCATCACGAAAGTCTCCAAAGGGAAGGAACCCCCCTTCGCCCGCGCGCTTGGTTACTCCCCCAATCCATACGACCTGATCGGCAAAAAAGCGCCCTCGCTGACTGGAAAATACGCGCTCAAGGACGGAAAAGGCAGCCTCAGTGGGATGCTCAAAAAGAAAAAACCTGCCCTCGTCGTCTTCTGGTCCGTCACCTGCCCACACTGCCAGGCGACCCTCCCACCACTTTGCGAGTATGCCAAAAAGAAAAAGGCATTCGACATGCTCGGTGTCGTTCGTACAGACAAAAAACAGCTCAAAAACATGTTGAAGGCGCTCGTTAAAAAGCATACACCCATGCAAGCGATGACGATGCTCAGTCCAGAGAAACCAACCTCGACAGCCGAATATCGCGTGATGTCAGTACCAACACTTTTTCTCGTCGATACAAAAGGTGTCATTCGCGCCGTCAACGTCGGTGGTGGCAAGCACATCCAACCCATCATCGATCGCATGCTCGAATCGCTCAAAAAACCCAAGTCAAAATCATAGCATCCCTCCCACTCCATCTGCGGAGTGTGCCGCTAGATACTGCTCACATCTGAGGTCTCACACAACTTGATATCACTTGGCTCACTCCTCCCAAACTTCAGTCTTAAACGCCCCGTTACCGTGACGATGGGCGTCCTGGCCTGTTGCATGATTGGCGTCATCGCCTACTTTCAGATCCCCATGCAACTCTTCCCCTCAGGTTACAGTCCTCCCTTCATCTTTATCCGCGTTTACTATCCCAACGCCACCCCCAAAGAAGTCGAAGACCAGATCGTCCGTCCAACCGAAGAACTCTTTGCGACGATCAAAGGCCTCGAACGCATGAGGACGTGGTCTGGTTCTTCTCAAGGCTCCTTTTGGATGCGCTTTAACTCCTGGTCCTCCATGACCAGCATCTACAACCAGGTCCGTGACCGTCTCGAACGGCTGATGCCAACCTATCCCGAAGGCGTCGAACGATACAGCATCTGGAAGTGGGACCCGGACTCCAGCCCGATCTTCCAATTTGGTATCTCCATGGATACCAACTCCAAGGACAACTACAGACAACTCGAACAAAACCTGTTCATCAAGATCAGGCGACTGCCCGGTGTCAGCAACGTCGAAATCGGCGGAATTCAACAACCAAACGTACGGATCTCCGTCGACAGAAAGCGCGCCAACAGCCATCGCATTGGGATGTACAACCTGATCAAACAGCTGCGCAGTGACAACTTTAACTTACCATCTGGCCGACTGAATGATGGCAAACGACGTTACTACGTGCGGAGCCAAAACCGCATCAACAGTCTACAAGCCTTACGAGATTACCCAGTCAAAACAGGTGTGAAGCTCCACGAGATCGCCAGTATCACGTTTGGAGAAGATCCAGAGCCGTTTATCTCCCAAATCAACGGTAAACAGGCGATCTTTGTGGATGTCTTCAAAGAGTCAGAGGCCAACACCGTCGATCTATGTAAGAAGATCAACAAACTGCTCAAGACAGAGGTCGGCAAACACCCTCAGCTTATCAACTTCAAAGCGCACATCATGATGAACCAGGGGATCATGATCGAAGATGCCCTCAGTCAGCTCCAACAAGCTGCTTTTTGGGGAGGCCTTTTTGCGCTGTTCATCCTGCTGGTGTTTTTGCGACACATGCGCATGACGTTGTTGATCACGATGGCCATCCCCATGTCGCTCTTGTTGACGCTGGCCTCGCTGTTTTTTATGGGTGAGAGCCTTAACTTGCTCAGTCTGATGGGGTTGATGTTGAGCGTTGGGATGGTCGTGGACAACGCGATCGTCGTCGTCGAGAACATCTCCCGTCTCAGACAAAACGGTGCGACGCCCCTGGAAGCCGCAAGAGAAGGCGCCTCTGAGGTCGCGCTCGCGATCCTACTTGCGACCTCGACGACGATCGTGGTCTTCTTGCCGTTGATCTTGATGAGCGGCTCCAGAGACTTTCGATTTTACATGAGTAAGATCGGATACCCTGTCAGTATCGCCTTGTGCGCGAGTCTCCTCGTGGCGTTGTTGTTTACCCCATTGGGTGCGTCCAAGCTCCTCGGCAATGCCAAACCCAAACCGTGGCCAGCCTTCGACAAACTCGCGGCAGGTTACCGCGCGCTGCTCGCGTGGGTCATCCGCAGACGTTTTGACACGCTGGTGTTGAGCTTGCTGCTCTTCTCGACGTGCCAATACCCAATGAACAACATGAAGCGCACAACACAGGGACGGCCACGAGGCTCCAATTTCCGCTTGCGCTTCACCTTCCCTCAAAATTACACCTTTGCGCTCAAAAAACAGTACCTCGACAAAGTCAACACACTCCTCGAAACCCGGCGCAGCAAGTGGCACATCAAATACATCATCACAAAGCTCAACCGCTACTCCACACACGGCTCTATTGTGGTCTGGCAAAAGAGTGGTGCCTCCGGACTTGCCGCCGACAGGCGCAAGCTACGAGAGAAAATGGGCGAGCTACTTCCGCTTGCGCCTGGCGTCATCAGACGTGTGGGCTGGCGCCCACTCGGCGGCAGCAGTGGTGGCGCGTCGATCACCCTTCATCTCTACGGTCCTGATTCTCAATCACTCGAAAAGATCGCCGTCAAGCTCGAAAAATACTTGAAACAATTCCCCGATCTCAAACAAGCAGAAGCAGACGTGGGAAAAGATATCCTCCCAGAGATCCGACTGCGTGTGCAGAGACGGTGGGCGCTGCGCTACAATCTCCCAGGCAGCCTCGTCGGTGGCAATGTCTACTACGCCCTGAGTGGCCGACGTCTACGCGACCTACAGATCAAGGGGCGCGAGATCCCTGTGTACATCCAATACCAGGAGAAGGATCGCAAGAGTTACTTCCAACTCCAACAGCTCCCATTGCGTGGTTCCAATACCCAATCTGTCCCGCTCGGCAACATCACCAAGACCTCCTTTGGTCAGGGCCCTCGTGTGATTGGACGTGTCAATAGAAAAACGTACATGCGGATCAAGATCGCGACAGAACAAGAAGATCTCTCCCGCCTGTACGTCAAAATTGATGAATACATGCAGGGTTTTCCGCTCCCTCGTGGCTACTCATGGTCCAAAGGCTTTGAGTACAGGCGCCTACGTAAGGCCGATGCCTCTCGCCAATTTGCGCTGCTCTTGAGCGTCACCTTTGTCTTCTTGTTGATGGGGATCTTGTTTGAATCGTACTTGCTCCCCTTTTCCGTCCTGTTGGCCATCCCGCTCGCCTTTCTGGGTGTGTACTGGACTTTGTATTTGACGGACACAGCGATGGATATGATGGCAGGGATCGGCCTGATCATGTTGATTGGGATCGTCGTCAATCACGCGATCGTACTCATCGACCGGATCAACCAATTGCGCTCGGAGGGCTTTGAACGCTCCGAAGCCATTCTGGAAGCTGGTGCACAACGTCTACGTCCCATCCTGATGACAGCGCTCACGACGATCAGCGGCCTGATGCCAATGGCGCTCGGTGGTAACGCTATGATCGGGATCTCTTATGCCCCCTTAGGTCGGACCGTGATCGGCGGCTTGACCGCCTCGGCTCTCTTCTCCCTCGTCGTCGTCCCGCTCTTTTACACTTTCTTCGACGATCTGCGACTCCACGGACAATCACTTGTTGGTTTGCTTCACAAGCGCACACACGAACCTCCTTCCGAAACCGAGCATACACAAGAAACCTGAACATCACTCGCAACTTCAGGTGATGCCTCTCTTTTGTGTTTTTGGTGGCAAAGAAACCAAGTTCATGGCATATTTTCGGAACACACGATGTTGATGCAAAGAAACCAGACCACCTCCTCCTTCGAGCTGTGTACACTTTTTGAGTGCATCACACAGCCATGATAAACGGAGGCAACGATACCAGTGGTCTTGGGGTGCATGCCCTATTGTGACAGGTAGTGACGTGGACTTTGTTACATTGTGTCACAACTTTTATGACTCAATCAAAAAGGAGCGCAGACATGCTCGCAAAATTCTTTAAATTCTTGTTACTCATCGCCATTATGATCGCAATCCCCTTCATCTGGTGGACATCCGTCAAATCCTTCGGTTCGATCAAAGCCATCTCCATCAGCACAGGTGTATCTTTGTTTTCATTGGGATTGGTGTACAAGTTGATGGGAACCTGGGACCTGATCCCCGACTGGATTCCCCTGATTGGTGGGATGGATGACTCGATCGCCTGGGGTGGTATGGTCGTCGGTATCCTCCTTGGTGGCGCAGGCTTCTACTTCCTCTAATCCCTCACCGCAGCGTCCCCCAGGACTTCTCAAGCGCTTTACGAACATCGACCCAGCGACTCTCCTCAGGATACCGCAAAGAGAACACCCCCTGCTCGACATCCACTCGCCAACGCAACGCACCAAACATTCCAATCTGTTGTGGATATGACATCCACCAAGGACGCGCCTTGGGGCATCCAGTGTGCCAATCCTCTTGCGTACTTGTCCACTTCCATTGGAGCACATGGGCGCTGAGAAACTTCCCCGTGCGACCATCCATAATGACCAAGGCACGTGAACTCTTTGGCCCCTTCCAGCGGAAAGGAAGATGCAAGTAGTATCGTCCATCCTTGTAAAAGATGTGATGGAACAACAAACTCAAGCTGTAGCCTTTGTATGGCTTGCTTCGCCACACGATACGTCGCTCTTGCAAGTCGAGCAGGACGAGTTTGTGAAGCACTTGCTTTTTGTCGAGCTTCTTCTTGAGCGTCAGAGGAACATAGCGCACATCGCCCTGTAACAACGGCGCATACAATGGCGCGCGCTTTCGCCAATCCGTAAAAATCGTCGAAAAGCCATACCCATCAGCGAAGACGATCTTGGACGCTTTTTCACCTTTGACGATCGGAAGGAAAGACAAAACATCTTTGTATATCCCTTTGCCAGAGAACACAAAGACATGCTGTTTGTAGAGCCCCCAACCTCCATATACGCTCGCTCCTCTTGGAAAAACAACGGCTTCATCACCGGCCTTGATCACTTCGGAGGTCTCTGTCTTTGGATTGTATCGCGCCAGTTCAAACCTTTTCTCTGGTTTGTTGTACGAGACATACCAACACAACCCCCCACGCAAAAGAATCTGACCTGAGGACCGAATGGTCACCGTCTTCCCAGAAGAGATTGTGCTCTTCTCGACAGTTGAGCTGCCATATACAAACACAAACGACCCTGTGAACCACGGCGCACGTGGGTACAGAGCTTTCAGTTCTCTACGCCACTGCACTTTTCCCGTCTTTTCATCCAACGCAGTGAGATACTCCCTGTGTTTGCCCTTCCTCGACGCCGTAAACAGCAAAATACGCCCTTCCACAACGACGATCTTGGTGTACAAGGAAAACTCCTCTCCAGCGTCGAATGTATGACGCCAGACAAGCTCCCCCTTCTTTTTACTTCGCGCTGTGATCCAATACTTTCCTTCTATTCGGAACTCCCGATGCGATAGAAAGAAATGCGTGTTTGTCACAGCGTGACGAGGCGCAGGTGCATATGAGTGTTGATCAGCCGCGATGACGTTCTTGGTCTCTTGCACCCAAAGCAACTTCCCCTTTTCATCGAATGCTTCGAGAACATTTGATTTGTTGTGGTGGTCGTAAACGACGATCGTGTCTTTCTTCCCATCACCGTTGACATCTGTAAGGAGCATCACAGCCGGTGAAGAACGGCTCTGCTTACTCTCCAAAGCACGCGTGTACAACCAGTACACCCCTATCGCCACTGCGATCACAAACGCAAACACTCCGACTCTCACCATCGACTTCTTCATCTATTTCTCCTGCGGGGATATCCATTGGGTCTAGAGACGATACCAGAATCCTCCCCAAGAGGCGAGAGTGTTCAGAAGCCAAGACCTTGTAACAAACAAGGACCTCACAGGACGATGTTGCTGGAAAGAGCTGAGGTAAGTCGAAGAACAAAGAGGGTAGGAAGCAAAAAGTGTGGCTACAAGAGAGTGTCCGGGGCGGTTTATTTGAGGAAGGATTGGATGGCAGACTTGGAGACTTTCTTACCGGATGTACCGATAACAATGGCTTTGTTTTTGCCGACGACGAGGATCACCCGACTGCCTAGCGCGAGGAACTTACGAAGCGACGAACGGACAGACAACAGCGCAAAGTAGGACTTACTCAAGTATTTGATCTTCAACGTCTTCATCGAAGATTTGTATCGTTTATCCGTCCACACACCGCTCTTCCATACAAACAAATGACCTTCGATGAAACGCGCTTTGCGACCGTGATTTGACTCAACCACAGACTGCTCTTTCATCTTCTTCAGGAGACGGCTGGTGCGGACGCCTTTCTTACCGCCAGCGCTGGTCCAACGACCAGAGAACGCTTCGGCTTTCTTCGCAGGTGCTGGTGCCATATTTCTCGGACTATCATCGAGATCTCTTGAACCTCTTGAACCACCACCACTCGGTGCGCCTCCCAACGGCATACTTCCCCAACGACGACGCCGAGTTGTCCCTTGGATGAGGGGGCGCTTCTGACCGTTGAGTCTCCAACGATCCTTCTCTTCGACGACGAGATAAGAAGTGTAGGGGGTGACGATACCAAACTTCTTCGCCAGACGGACCACTTCACCTTTCAGCTCTGCGTTTTCCCCGTGTTTACGGATATTATCGAGCAGATATGCAACTTTACGGTTGGCCCAGAGGCGTGTGATGAAGTTGTTCTCCTTCTGCTCACCGATAAATTTGGTCTCGTAGACGAACTTCTGTGTTTTGCCGTTGATCTTTCCGCTGAGTGTGACAGCGGCGTGACCTTTTCCTCTGTAACGACCGAAGACGAGGAGCTGTCCACCACGATACAGGTCTGGAAGACGTTTGGGGTACATATCCAC
>PCBK01000072.1 GCA_002731275.1 Deltaproteobacteria bacterium
AAAGCCTACTCATTGGGGTTTTCCTCTTGCGACCAAAAGCCTACTCATTGAAATACTCCTTTGCCATCAGGCTTTTCGCCTGATGAGAAAGAGAAGGAAGAGCAAGAAAAACCAAGAGACATCAAAGGACTTGGAGTGCTTTGCAGAGCAACCACAGCCTGGAATCCCACCACCACCGAGATTTGGGGAGTCTTTTTGCTGGTTATGGTAAGGGGAATCAGCATAAAGGCTCCCATCTGGAGGACCAAAACCACCATCTCTGTCTGTTGTACGCTCGCCTTTCGGATAAGGATTGCACAGAAAAAGCCCGATTCTTTTGATGCCTCTGAAGTCAGTGATAACTTTGTTGATGCGACAGCCATAACGACAAGTGTTCCAATGATCGCCTTTACAAGTAGGATTGCATCCCTTTTTGCATTTACACTCATTGTAACAAGTCTCATCATCAATGCCCCAAACTTTGCTGTCTTTGCACCATGCTTTTCTCGGACCACAAGAGCAACTGCACGCTTGAACCGATGTGATGGAAGAAAACATCCACACCAGACAAACAGCCAATACAACCAAAAGTCTACTCATTGGGGTTTTCCTTTGCCAAAATGTTGTCTTTTGAGTGCTCTCCACTTTTCCATGAAGATTTTTCTATCACCCTCGAAGGAAAGTTGCTTTGCCGCTTGCTCAAAATCTTGAGTGACCTTTGCATGAGCAGATGAAGCTTGGAGCTTTGTATGATGAAGTCTACCAACGTACCCCTCCAAGAAAGATGAAACCAAAGACTATCTGCCATATCTTGCGCCGAAAGATAGGACATATTCGTAGAGCTCCCCCGTATTGGATCATGTCATGTTATGACTGAGAGTATACGACATTTTCTTCATCCTTCAAGACTTTATTACTCACCAAAAGCAATATATCCGAATGCACCGATATAGTAGCCCCCCAAAAAAGAATAGCGCTCTATAAGTTTCCCCCTTTTCCTTTCGTCATCAGCGCTCGAAGAGCGCAACACAAACGATGCGAGAGCATCGTGGGGTCTGGGGGCAACGACCCCAGGCGGGTGTGGGTGGCAAACCCACTACGCCAAGCAAAGCGCGGCAGCCAGAAAAAGCAAACTCACATAGAAAGCTCACCAACAAGAGAGGATTGGAAGATCTCTTGTACATCGTCATGCTCTTGCCCAAGGAGCCACATCAATTTACACATTGCAGCTTCAGGGGTCATATCAAATCCACTCCAAATCCCCAGGTCCAAGAGCTGTTGGTTGGTATCATACAATCCCATATTCACCCCACCTCGCCCTACCCCTGTGACATTCACGACAACACCACCATCACCAAGATATGCCTGTATCGTCGACAAGAACCCTTTCTCCGTCGGGATATTCCCAGCACCAAACGAACGCAGCACGATCCCCTTTGGTGCCTGTTGTGACAATATCGCCTCCAAGATCTTCGCACGTTGTATCCCTGGGAACATCTCCAACATGATCACATCACGCTCGACTTCTGTCCTCACACGCAATGGCTCCGAAGGAATCGGCAAGGAGTAGACAGGTCGTAACACGATCCGCTCTCCACACTCTCCAAGCCACGGCAGATCTGGAGAATCAAACCCTTGAAAACGAAATGAATCCACCTTGCGCGTTCGATTGCCACGCAAGATCCGTCCACCAAAACACACCATGACCTCAGGGATACATTTGAGTCCATGTGCCTTGGGATGCGCCAACATCGCAGCCGTCAGAAGATTCTGGTGCGCATCATTGCGCACAAACGACACACCACCAATCTGCGCTCCAGTGACAACCACAGGTTTCCCCAAGTGCCCCAACATAAAAGACAACATCGACGCTGTATACGCTAACGTATCAGTTCCATGAAGAATCACAAAGCCTTCGTAATCGTCGTAACGCTGCGCGATGATGTCCGCCATCCACTGCCAATGGTAGGGTTCAATGTCGCAAGAGTTGAGAGGCTCCGCGAAGCTGATCGCGTCAATCGGGTATCCTAAACGATCGAGCCCTGGGATCGAGGTCTTCAAGTCTCTCCACGGCATCACGATCTGGGGACTGTGTGGATCCATCGGATCTTGTGGAGCGCTCCCGATCGTCCCGCCCGTGTAAATCAACAAGATCCCACGGCCTGTTTGGTCGTCTTTTTCAAGTGGAAGGAGATGGTCTTGAGAAGATGTCATGTATCGCGTCCCTTTGTGAGGCCAGCCCACAAAAGAAGGCTGATCAATGTGTGGAGAGATGACATTGCGCACGTTCGAGATAGAGCCCTGCGATGGCCTCAGCATAGAGCTTGAGGGGCTCGATAAGTTGCTTGCGTTTGCCGCGCTTTTTTTGATGCGCCAAGAGAATCGAGCACTCAGTCATCGCGAGCACGACGTGTTGTGAACGAACCTCATTTTTGAGGATATCGCGCAAGAGCTGCAAGCCAGACTCATTGGCCCCCTCGGCCTTGACCTTGTGAGCAAGTGTATACAGTCGCTCATGAGCCCGACTAGAGAGGTCTTCGACGTCACGATCTCGCAACATATGATAGGCACTCCACGGACCATGAATGTCCGCAACAAGCTCGATCCCAAGGCACGCAAATTGTTCGATCTGATGTGTCTTGAGATAGATGTCTGTGACCTCTGCCATCGAGACGAATGTCGTCCCGTACTTTTCGCAGAGCGCACGAATCTGAGGGGTAAAATAGTGGGCAGTGTTACACGCCAAAGACAACAACGTGCAGCCACGTTCACAGAGCGACTTGACGGCATCTTTGAGAACATGCCAGGTCTCTTCTTCGCGACGATCCAGCTCGATAGAGACGCCCAAGGCAGGGACAGACTCAATCGTCACACGAGGAAACGATAGATCTCCATAAAAATGGGAGCCTGATTGTTTGCGGACTTCATCGTTGATCCAATTCCAAAGCAGCAGTCCAGATTCAGGAGTGTTGCCTGTGATGATCCCGATGGAGTGAGGAGGTGGCGCAGGTGTTTGTGTATGACAAATATCGTGGAATGTCGCGTACTCCAGAGCTTCGGCGATCTCAGAGGGGCGAAACTCAACGGCCCAAGTGTGTTCACCGGCGTTGGTCATCATCGTGAAGGGCGCGCGTGTCGAGAGACGTGTCGAGACATCAAAGATCTGCAAGACAGGCACATCGCTTCGTTCCAATGTAAACGGATTGACGCGTCCGTACTCCATGCCAAAGTGCGTGTGAAGTTCTTCTTCTTCGAGACGTGTGAGTGTGCCGACACCAAATCGATCGTTGAGCAGCACTTCGATCTTGTCCCAATCGAGCAGCTGGTGAGCGCGACTGTGAAAGATCACGTATTGGCTCGATGTATCAGACAATTCATATCGCGCAAAGTAGGATTTTAGCTCATCTTCGAGGGGGATCCCAAAACGCCCAAGACGCTCTCGCTTGTGAACGGCATCACGACAACTGCGGGCCTCATGGTTGCGACTCAACACACACCATAGCTTTTTGCGAACAAAGAACGAGAGGGTTTGTTGCACGTGATCGGGGATGCGCTCGCCTTTTCCCACGAGCGCACGAGCTTCCTCTTCAAGATCTCGAATTCTCCCGATCCCACGACCAGCCTGTGCCTCTTCATGAAGGCGCTTTAACTCTGCGCTCGAACGCAGCGAAGGACCAGGGAGATGATTTGCTATCCGTTTCCGCATCGGTTCTTATCCAATTGGGGTCATCAATCATTGCGACAGACACAACGTAAACACTCCGTGAGGAGATGCCAACTACACACTAGGCACATGGACCCAGCGCAAAAAGGGTGGCCGACTATAGCAAGTTCATCCCCATCTGAAAACCCACAACACAAAAAAGAGCGCAAACAACGTCTATCCATACAAAAAAGAACACTCTCCACGAAACAAAGAGGTACATCAGAAAAGCGATCACCCTTTTCGCAAACAGAATGGACAATCACACTTTGCGAAAAACCCCTCTCTTGTCTCAAAAGCCAAACAAAAGGCCTTTTTTTCACGAACTGCTTGAACGTAAATTGCTCACTGTGGTATCTGTTTGTTCAGTCTCGGAGCAAAGTTTTGATAAGGTTCATATTTTATCCCAACGATGCCCTGAGTCCTATGCTTGGGCATTGTCCTTTCTTTGCATCACCTTTCTCTCGTTGGTAGTTCAGTAACAAACAATCGCTACCTAGGTGCGAGGAGTATGTTTGAGAACGAAATAAGAATATCTTCAAGAAAAGACGGAGTTGAAGATGGATAAAGATTTTGGAACATTGCGGGGACTTATTTCTGACCCATCCCAAAGTGAAGAGTGGAATGAAGTTTTTTGGGATTTGCTAAAAAGAGTGTCTACAGAGAGAGAGAAGGAATACCGAGATGTATGGATTCCTTATTGCTCTGAACACAAGCAAACACTGAAGAGTCTGAAAAAAACAGTGCTTTCATTGGGGGAACTTGAAGAGTGGGTGAAGCTTGCTCCCTTTGCTCTTTTTTCTCTTGATTTGAGTGGCAAAGAAATTGGTGACGAAGATTGTAAAGCTCTCGTGAAGTCTCCATTTCTGACGCATCTTTACTCTCTTGACTTGAGCGAAAACGAACTATATGACGACTGTTGTGAGGAACTTGTGAAGTCTCCGTCTTTAGGAAATCTACAGCATCTTTGTTTGAGGGGAAACTCATTGGGTCCGTTGGGCTGTAGAATACTTTCAAAATCTCCGTACTTGAACAACCTTCAGACTCTTGACCTGGGTTGTTGTGAAATAGATGAGCAGAGTTTTGTTGATCTTGCCAACTCTCCGCATATGAGCAATCTTCGTTCTCTTTTTTTGAATGGAAACCCTGTCAGAGGCCTGAACGGAGACAATTATGGTTTTGATGACCCTGTTGAGGCGCTCGCAAATTCTCCGTACCTGGACAACCTTCAAATCCTTGACTTGAGTCGGAACGGAATAAACAATGAAGATTGTAAAAAGCTCGCAA
Source organism: Deltaproteobacteria bacterium (assembly GCA_002731275.1). Classification (GTDB taxonomy): domain Bacteria; phylum Myxococcota_C; class UBA6777; order UBA6777; family UBA6777; genus UBA6777. The sequence continues at coordinate 4,970 of PCBK01000072.1, forward strand.
ATGCTTCATCTTTGAGCAAACTCCACACTCTCTCCCTGAGAGAAAATGACATTGGTAATGAAGGTTGTAGAGAACTTGCCAACTCTCCATCTTTTAATGGTCTTCAAGTTCTAGAGCTAGAGGACAATTTTGATATCGAGGCAGAGGGGTATTTGGCAATTGCATGCTCAAGACACCTCTCCGAGGAGATACGCCGAGAATATCTAGAGAGCGTGGAAGAAGAGGAACTCTTTGATAGAGCAAGAGAATATGGGATTGAGGTAACCGAGGAGAACAAGCAGAAAGAAAGACTTGCAGAATTGATTTGGCAAGTCGTCGAGCAAAAAGTGAAATCGTAGCCAACCTGCAATCATACCTCAATTTTCGTCAAACAAAAAACCCCTTCTAAAGGTCAAGCCGACGAGATAGAAGAATTCACACCTTCTCTCACAATTGATCATAACCAAGCGCCCAAAACGAGACGACATCCTCCCACGTCTCCCGGCGGCGTAGTACCTCAAACGTAACGCCATCTTCATCCGATGTGTACCCAAGCACAACAGGCATACACCGGCTGTTGTAACGAGACCACATCGACAAAGTGTATGCCCCAGCGTCGCAAATGATGAAGGCATCACCGGGTTCAGGACGTCGAAGTGTACGAGACTTGGCGATATAATCCCCTGAAAAACAGAGTGGACCAGCGACATGATACAGCCCAACAGACGAAGATGAATCGACATCCTCATGTGTGTCTTCGAGTAATTCCGTCGCGGGGATCACCTCCATCTCATGATGCCAATCATCGCGGTGATAACTCTCTCGCAAAAACATGTCTGCGCCGAGATGGATGATAATGGTGTCGGCTTCCTTTCCGGGTTTGACGTACTCCACCTGACTGTATGCCCAAGCCGTGTTGGCGTGGACATAACGACCAAACTCTGTCAGCAACCGGTAAGAACCATCAAAAAGACGAGGACACCGCTCTGTCAACATCGACACATATGTCTGCATGGACATCACATCCTGGGAAGGAGCGTAGGCAACGGGCAAACCACCACCGACATCGACACTTGTGATCTGTTGTCGCCCTGCTCTTCGGTTGACCTCTTCGACAAACGCGAAGACCTTCTCGACCCCTCGCAGAAGCAGCTCCGGCGCACAACCCTGTGAACCAACATGAAGATGCACTCCGTTGAGCCAAGGACAGCGCAGATACGCTTCGTAAAGTTCGTCTTGATGGGCCTCAAAGGGTACACCAAACTTGGAGTCCGTCGAGGCGACAGAGGTCGAGGCGATCGTCCCAGCGCCGACTTCGGGGTTGATCCTGATCCCAATGTGCCGATCTGTTGAGGGGTCTTGTGTGGACGCCAGCGCAGCCTCAAAACGCGCAAGTTCTTGGAAGTTATCGATGTTAATGTGCACACCTAACGCGAGAGAGGCCTGGATCTCTTCGTTGGTCTTGGCTGGAGAGTCAAACACGATGCGCTCGACAGGGAAGCCACTCTCAAGGGCAATACGAAGCTCTGGCATAGAGGCGACTTCGGCACCATACCCCCAGACAGCGACCTTTTTCAGCACGGACGGGAGGGGATTGGCCTTGACAGCGACCGCATGGAGCGTGGACGCAGGAAACGCCGAACGCATAAGGCCTAAACGTTGTTGAAGAAGAGACAACGAGTAGAAGATCGCTGCCGTGTCTTGTGTGCGCAGATGCCCACCTTGACGTGCGTGTTGTAATGTTCGTTTCAACTCAACTCGATCGATCGTAGACGACATGTGTAGAACTCCAGGACGGGATAAGTGGATTGTGGAGAGGAAAACGTTCGCTTGCGAAACGACTCCCCTCCAAAAAAGAAGCGAGAACACGCGAGCTGTTCTCGTTCAAGGCCGTCGGATGGAAAAAAGCGAAGACAAGAGGGCAGTGGATGGAGCCTCAAGCAAGGCATGAGGAGAAGGCATAGCATCGCTACGCCGACGACGAATCACGACGCTTGTGGTTTCAGCAACAACCTCCTGTGTTCGTCTCATTTTCCGTTTCCTTTTTTCATCCGGCGGCCCAAATACCAAATTGTGTGGAGATTTCAAGTATCGAGTTGTGTCGAGATCTGAAGGAGAAGCGCCTGCACCTCAGCGTTGTCAGGCTCAAGCGATTTCGCGATCGTCAAGTAGCGGCGAGCTTTTTGGTAGTTTTTCGCGTCCAGTTGTTCTTTGCCGTTGCGCATCAGCGTCGAAAAGTTATGCAGATCGGCAAGGGCAGCAGGTGGTTTGGGGGCCTGAAGGGGCGCAAGTTCTTGTAAGAAGGAGGCCGCTTTTTTTTCGGCAAGCTCACGCACGTCGACAGTGTGAAGAGAATCTGCGTGTTCACGCTCAAATGTATCGAGGGTTTCCTTGATGCGTGGTCCATCAAGACTTCCCTGATCCTGTGAGATGGCTTCGCTTGAGAGGAGCGAACGTCGTCGCTCCTGTTGGAGGATCTCGGCAGGAGGTGTGCTTGGTTGTGTCAACTCTCTCGTGCGCGCGCCCTTCTCTTCTCGGATGCCAAATATTCTTTGCAACTCCCCTGTTTCGGAGAGCTTCGCAAGCTCAGGCGCTGGCGCCTCACTTTGTATCTCGTACAACACCTTCGCCCAAAAATCGTTGACATCTCTCTCTCCCCAAGCTCTTGTCGTCGGGTGGCAGTGAGAGACGACGTGTTCAATAGAGGCAAGGCGCCGCAGCGCGTCGACACCAGTCCCCATGATGTCACGAACCGACCACAACTCACCACGGGCGATCGTGCACGTCCCGAGTGGTGTCCCAAAACTCTCGACGAAGAGTTCACATGTGTACCGTCCGATACATGCAAGGTGAATAAAGTCGATGATGGAATACATTGGAGATATGTAGGCTGTCCCAAGGTTGTTGTGCAGTGCCTTCAGGATATCCCCGACGAGGAAGGGTCTGGCCTTGATTTGAATGCCAGGAAAGAGACGAAGATGTTTGTATTGTGTGTTCTCAGCGGTCTCGCTGGCGATGAAACAGATGGGTCGGTGTATCCATTTCTCCTGAAGTTTGAGTAGGACATGCAAGCCGATATTTCGGTAAAACTCCAGATCGACGACAAACAGATCGATATCGTGTGCGTCGAGCACAGTGTCAAATTCATGCTTTGATGTCGCGGTCAGGACCGTATAGTCAGGCTCCTCAGAGAGTTGCCGTGACATCAAGGCACAATAGCCTGCCTGGCCAACCAATAACACGCTTCTTTCGGATGTACCCGCTGTTTTCATGTGTGCACCAGATCGAGTGAGAACTGCCGGATTGCGAAGTCTTTCAAGTTAATCAGTCCATCGTCACACAATCGTCATACAAGACGAGTGAGTGTGAAAAAGTCTTTAACTGTGGACATCTCCAACAACATCATATCCATCTGCCGTGCTTTTGCACCCTCCTGTGAGAAAGAGACGAGTGAAAAAAAAGGGGTGAAGGCGGATGTAGGGAGGCTTCAATTTTCGAGAAAAAGCAGCCCCTCCTTTTGCGAGTCCATGCGCAAGTCAAAAAGAGAATCAAACAGTCTTGTTGACAGTCAGCTCGTCTCCCTATATATAGTGTTGTCTTGCGACAGCAAAAAGGACCATAAAGAGGCACAAGTTTTGCCCTTTTTGCCGAACGTAACGTCGTCACATCAACCAAACTCTGGAAACACATAGAGGAGAAAGCTCGTGGTTAAGGTAGCCAAAAAGGCCAAGTCACGCGACAAACAACCCACACAAAAAGACATCAAACAGCCGGATCAATTTGTTGAGACGAGCACCAAAGGTGCGGAGTGGCTCAATGAAAACCGCAACGCCGTCATCGTCGTATGTTTGACAATCTTTGCTGTGGCATTGGGGATCTACACGTTCTTCTATTTTAATGATAGCTCCAAGCGTGAGGCCACGACCGCTCTCGGAGAGGCGTTGAAACTTTACAACGCTGAGGTCACCGAGAAAAAACCGACAGATGATAGTCAAAAGACTTTCAAAACGTCCAAAGAAAAGTTCACCGCGTCCATCACAGCCTTCGAGAAGGTGATCAAAAAGTACGGAAAGACACGCGCGGCTTTGATCGCACACCTGTTTACAGGCAACAGCTACATGCAGCTTTCCAAGTGCGACAAAGCGATCCCCCACTACAAAAAATTCAAGGCAGGTCTTTCCCCTGAGGATCCCATGTACTATCTTGGTGCCAATGGGCTCGCGTACTGTCTCGAATCCACGGGCAAAGCAAAAGAAGGTCTGAAGATCCTCGATAGTGTCCAAGAGAAAGGTCCTGCGTACACAAAGGCCTTCGCTCTGATGCGACTTGCTGAGTACTACCAACACAAAGGTAACAACAAGCAAGCACGCAAATACTACGAGAAACTCGCCAAAGACAAATCCAGCTTCCAAGCAGAAGCCAAAAAACGTCTCGCCGTCTTGCCCTGATCATCTTCCCCTCTCGCCTATCCATCCACATAGGACATTGGGGAACATCCCCCAACCTTTCCGGAGTACAATCGTGTACCAACGCCTCATATTGTTCCCCATCCTATTGGGTAGCCTGCTCGCTTTGGGCACAGGTTGTCCTTCCAAAGCGCGCGTCAAACAACGCCCCACATTTCGCTGTGATGCCCTCGGGATCGCACCCAAAAAGCGATTTCAGGTTGCCAACGGCGAATTTTTGGGAGGCTCTAGCACATCACTTCGTCGCCAACTGATCAAGCTCGCTTGGCGTCGCGCCATCGACCCATCCTTTGGGGCACGGCAGTTGACATGGCGACTCAATCCCGAAGAGACCGCACGGCCCGTCCTTGATCCAGAAGAAGGACACCTGTTTGTCGGCAACGAACAGCGCTTCTTCAGTAGCTTGTCTGCCAAAACAGGAAAGATCATTTGGTCCAAGCGCTTACAAGGACGTGTCGTCTCCGCCGCGACCTTCGACCAAGATCGCGTCTATGTCGGCACCACTAGCGGTCTGCTCTACGCGCTCTCGCGACAAACAGGTAAAGAGATCTGGAAGTACCAAGCCAAAGGCGAGATCCTCTCCTCCCCTGTCCTGATCCCCGAACGCGAAGACAAAGACAAAGAGATCCCCGCACAGCTCGCCTTCACAAGCAGCGACAACAAATTGCAAGTGCTCCAGGCAAAAGATGGTAAGTGGCTCTGGCAGGTCAAACACGATCCACCAGAACAGCTCACGATCCGCGGCCAAGCGCCCCCAACCTTGCACAATGGCATCCTCTACACGGGCTTCTCAGATGGGACAGTGATCGCGCTCCGCGTCGAAGACACACAACAACTGTGGAAGGTCTCCTTACGTGACAACGATCGCTTCCCCGACGTCGACTCACCGCTCACTTTCCACAAAGGCAAGGTGTTTGCAGCGTCTTACAACGGTGCGCTACACGCCATCGATGCCAAAACAGGCAAAAAGCTCTGGAAACACAAGCTCAAATTTGCCTCCAAGGTCGCGATCAAACACAACGAAGTCTTCGCAACCAACCCCGAAGGCGACATCGTCTCGCTCAACAAAGAGAGTGGAAAAGTCCGCTGGAAGAGCCACTTCAAACACGCAAAAAGCCTCGGCGCACCTGTCGTGTACAACAACAACCTCATCCTCGGCGATCGCAACGGGATGAAGATCCTGGACATCAAAAAACTCAACGCTCTGCGCACTTGCCTTCAGCAACACAAGAAGGTCTACAAATCCAGTGATCTTGAGCTTGAGAAGATCCAAAAACGCTACCAAAAATACACCACCGTACAAAAGATCCGCCTCGGACACGGTCTCGCCTCTCGGCCCATCGTCTCCTCGGGCATGATGTACGCCTTCACAAACGAAGGAAAACTCTACGCCTTTCGTCTCCAACGATAAAAAACCTCTTGTCCAACCTCCCCCAACTCCCAAACACATTGCTCCAAGACATCGCCCAACACGCCCACGATGATTACCCCAATGAATGCTGTGGTGTCTGGCTTCAACACGCTGATGGTCGGTGGTCCAGTCGACGCTTACACAACATCGCGGCACAAAAACAGCGGGCGTTCACGCTCGACCCTCTCGATATTCTCGACCTCCTGGAAGGTGAAGATCAGGGACGCTGGCGATGGCATGGAGTCTACCACTCTCACCCCGATCATCCCCCCTTCCTCTCGAACCAAGATCGGGCGCACTGGATCACAGCCCAGACCCCTTGGCTACCGGGGCGCCTTCAACTCATCGCAGGGGTCACAAATGGGCAATGTGACTTTGCCCTCTACATGTGGTCCGAAACGCAAAAGCAGTACGAATGTGTCCGCTTGATCAGGAACGTCATTTGCGATACATTGAGTACTGGAACCTAGCGACACAAAAGCAACGGTGAACAAATCATCTTCCCCTTCTGTTTTTGGTCCTTTTGCGAGACAAAGTGCATGAAGCCCTCACATACTGAGACATCACAAGAGCAGGGTTTACGCCCTACAACACAAGAGGCGCGTATTCCGGCAAGCGCAGAAGAGAGTCAACTCAAACGAACTGAAGCTCAATTGCGCTCCGTCCTCGAGATCAGTCGAACCCTCGCATCCACACACGAGCCTGAACGCCTTTTGTCCCTTGTCATGGACAAAATTACAGAGCTTATGGACGCAGATCGTTCTACCCTCTTTTTGGTGGATCACGATCGTGGTGAGCTATGGTCCAAGATTATCCAGGGCGAAGAGTTGATCCAGCTCCGGCTTCCTCTTGGACAAGGCGTCGCAGGTTGGGTCGCAGAGACAGGCGAGACCGTCAATGTCTCCAACGCTTATGACGACGATCGCTTCCACTCCAACATCGATAAACAGACGGGCTATGTCACGACATCGATGTTGACGATGCCCCTTCAAAATCAACTCAACGAGATCATCGGCGTCATCCAGGTCCTCAATAAAAAAGGAGAGCAGGCCTTCTCCAAAGAGGATGAGCTGTTGCTCATGGCCATCTCCGCACAAGCCGCGATCTTTCTGGAGAACGCTCAGCTCTACCACACCATCCTTCAAAAAAACACAGAGCTCTTAAGGACTTCGATGCGATTACAGCAGCGCAGCAAAGAGCTCGACATCCTCTACGAGATCGAACAACAGGTCAGTGACGCCTTTCATCTCGATGAGATGTTGATCCGTACCCTCTCCAAAGCTGTCGATCTGCTCAATTGTGAAGCTGGCTCCATCGCCTTAATCGATGAGCAGGGAGATTCGCTGACCTTTCGCTCAGTCCTCGGACAAAAATCCAACGAAGTCAAAACCCTGAAGATCCCAAAAGGAGAAGGGTTTATCGGCTGGAGCGCCAAGCACGGAGAAGCCCTCCTGTCCAACAATCCGCTGCTCGACAAGCGCTTTCGACATGATATCGCCGAAAAACTCGAATTTCCGTTGCGTTCTGTCCTATGTGTTCCGTTGATCTTCGACGACAAAAAGCACGGCGCGATCCAGCTGCTCAACAAAAAGCAAAAAAGTGGCTTTGCCGAAGACGATCTGAAGCTGCTTCGCTTGATCGGTTCACAGATCGGCCGGGCGATCAGCATCGGACGCCAGCGCGAAGAGCAAGTCAAACAAAACAGACTCGCGACGATCGGACAATTGCTCTCCGGCGTCCTACACGACCTGAAGACGCCAATGACCCTTATCTCCGGCTATGCGCAGATGCTGCAACATCCACAGAGCAAGGAGAACAGGGAGAAGCTCAGCCAATCGATCGAGACACAGATCGCACGTCTCAACCAGATGACACGAGAGGTTTTAGCCTTTGCACGGGGAGAATCGACACTGCTTGTGCGCAAGATCCATTTGAACAAGTTCATCTCGGAGATCGAGCAAGATCTCTTGCAAGAGTTTGATGGGTATGCGATCGAACTAGTAGTCTCTTCGAATTACTATGGAGAGGCTTACTTTGACGAGATCAAGATCCAGCGTTTGATCTTCAACCTCGCGAGAAACGCGAGACAGGCGATGTCCAAAGGTGGTGAGTTTAAGCTGACCTTTGAGCGCGAAGAAGATCTCCTCCACATCAGCTGTACTGACACAGGAAAAGGCATCCCGCTTGCGCTACAGGATCAGGTCTTCAAGTCCTTTGTTACGGGGCGTCAGGGCGGTAGTGGTTTGGGTCTCGCGATCGTCAAGAAGATCGTCGAGCAACACAACGGTGAGATTCGATTTGAGTCCCAACCAGGTGTTGGGACGACATTTATGGTGACACTTCCAGATGCCCTTACGCCAGGAAAACAGCTCCCCTCAGCAGCCTGAAACCCCTACTTTTTACGTGCTCGCCGTCTTCTACGCCTTCGTCTCCTGCGTCTTCGCCTCCGCCGTCTTCGATATCGCCTTCTCCGACGTCTTCGATAACGTCGTCGTCTTCTGCGTATTTTGCGTTTGACGATCGTCTTTTGTTGGATGACGATCTTTTTGCGCGGTACAGGTTTGGGGACGTGCCCGACGGTCATAAACATGCGAGCGTACTTATCGAGCGGTTTGACCCCCTTTTTGGTCGTAAGCCAGCCCGCCTGGAGCGGACTTTTCCCGATCAAAAACCGAACGTTGACCTGACAGTACTCACCTTCGCACTTTGCGCTCCAGCGTTTGAGACGGGCACGTGCTTTGAGCTTGTTTTTTGTAAGCGTTTTGTTCGTACGTACGAGCCAACGCTTGATAAACGACACGACGTCCTCGCCGTATGTGTTCTTAGCCTTTTTGACGCGCGCGATAGCTTGGCGCTCTGCAGGGCTGAACTTGGGCGCCGAGACCGAGGGTTTGGTTTTTCGTGGTGGGGGCTTCTTCTTTCGCTTACAACCGACGGAAAGTAGGAGAAAACAGCCCAACAAAGAGATGAATATGGAGCGTTGTATGTGTGCCGATCCAAAGAACAAGATCTTGACCTCCATCGTAAAAGAATCCGCGTTGACAGGAGTTTCAATTATCGCTACACTCCGAAACAGATCAAGTTGTGTGCTTGAAAAGTCACCTTTTCCAGTCGCTCCTAGCGATCCACAGCGGTAATGTTTGGAGGAGCGGACGAGACACAACAATCGCCGTGATGAATCTCAAGTTGGTCCAGAGCAATTCTACGCGTGAAGCGGAGGAGATCCATGTCTGATAAAAAAGAAGATTTTCAATCCTTTCAAATTGGGAACCTCACCCCTCCTCGCCCAATGGGAGGTCCCCCGATCGCTTCGACTCCAGCCCCGGCCCCTAGTCAACCAGTGGCTTCAGCGACACCAGAGGCGATGGATATCGCGCCCGAAGATCGCGTGTTCCCCAACATCGAGATCTTGATCGAAACAGAAGCACTCGAAGAGATCGGGCAAAAGATGGGCGCAACTTGTGACCAGCTTGACGAGATCGTCAACACACGCAGCGGACGTGCCAAGGTCGAAGCCCAAAAAGCACGACAAGCCTACGAAAGAACATTCGATCTGATCGATCATTTGATGCAATTGAAGCAAACAATGCTCCACGCTCAAAACGAAAATAGCCAATAAGAACAAGCAAATAGATTTCAGACAAAAAAAGTCCCAAAAAAACAGGAAACCTTTTTGTGTGTTTGCCGAAAACTGAATTGGGTTGGACGAGAACCCTTTGAATCAAAAAACAAACAAATGAGCAAACATCATTACACGCCCTATGGGAGGAAACGATGAAAGTTAATAACACTACCCCCGGACTTCGCATGAACATGCAGTCCACCACAACTATCCGTCAAACCAAAAACACCAGCTTCGGTTCCAAATTGGCACAAGGCCTCCAAGCAACTGCAAACGTTGTTGGTGGAGCAGCTTCCATGGCGATCCCCAACCTTCCAGGCGGAAACGTCATCAGCGCAGCACTCTCTGGTGCAAAAGGAAGCATTGGTTCCAGCAGCTCCGCGTTGACAGCAGGAAACGCAAACGCAGCACCCGTTGGTGCAGCAGGTAGCGGCGCAGGTAGCCTGACAACAGGTGGTGTGGGTACAGCACAAGGCGCACTCCCCGGCGTCGGTGGCGCAAACACAGGCGGCAGCTCCGTCGATGGTGCATTCGCACAGAGCAAAAAAATGTTTGAAATGCAAGCTGGATTCAACCTCCAGTTCCTCGACTTGCAAACCAAAATGCAAAACGAGTCTCGTCAATTCCAAACAATGTCCAACGTGATCAAAAACCGTTCGGATACTGCGAAAAACTCCATCCGTAACATCAACTAGTCCTTCCTAGTCGTTTTCCTCGCATGTATCTCCCCTTGCCTGACTCCCCATTCTTTGATACAACTCTATTACACAATTGTCTGGATGGTGCCGATGTTTCATCGGTGTCCATTTATTTCCTTCCTATGGCCTCCAAGTAAAGCAAGAGTGGTGTAAGATGAGCGCAGACGAAAGTTTGATTGGATTGGTAGAAGTCTCCAAACAAGAGGCTCAGATCCTTCTAGAAGCTGGTTACCTGTACATGGAGATGGGAGACTTTCAAGCGGCCCAAGAGATCTTCGAAGGTTGTGTATCGCTACTTCCACGTAGTGATGCTCCCTCTGTTGGATTGGGTAACTTGCTGGTCACACAAGGAAAACACCAAGAAGCCATCAAGGCTTACCAAAACGCCGTCAAGATCAGCCCCGAGTCAGCAACAGCGCATGCCTTTTTGGGCGAAGTGCTGATGCTTCAAGGGCAAACACAGCAGGGACAACAATCCCTACAAAAAGCGATCGAGCTGTCTCCTGAAGGTGCTCCCCCAGCAGAGCTGGCACAGTCCCTCCTGAAGGCCGCACAAGAAGGCGTTTTTTGAGGCTTGATGACAACAGCCAGTCATTCCAACTCAACGTCCACACCATAATCCCAAATCAACAGCGCAAGGATGCCGGTTTTGTGGGCGTTTCAATGAATTGAGAAGAACGATGAAGATACCCGGTGGAGGCTCACCATTTCACAACATCCGCCAACCCCAAAGCACGTCCAAAGCGAACAGCAGCAAGGGTGTGTCCAAGGGGAAAGGCAAAGGTAAAGCCGGCCAAGCAAGCCAAATCGCGGGCTCGTCTGCGACGAGTCTGCTCGATCAGGTCGAACAAGTCGACTCTCCGATTTACGACGTGATGGCACAAGAGTCGCAACGTTTCGAAAACGGTGAGGCCGATCTCGAAGAAGCAACACGAGCTGTTGTCTCGGCGATGCTCAAGCAACATCTGGGCAAAACAAACCTCCCAGAAAAAGCACTTGATGAGATCGCAAACACCGTCTCTTCATCGATCACTGGTGACAAAACACTCAGCGAACGACTAGAGCTTGCGCTCCGTCGCGTCGCGAAAAATGAAAAAAAGCGCACAGAGCAAAGTGACACGACATCAGCTCCATAAACTCTCCCAATCGTCGCTTTTTACAAAAGAAACACAGCGCGTCATCCCTTTGCATTGTGCTTTATTTCGTGTTATTCATAGTAGAGCATACTTTTGAAATAAAAGGACGCCCACTTATCCAAAACAATGGAGTCGCCAACGTACTCCTCGTACTCATCGTGGTAAATGCGAATGCCAAATATCCGCAAAACAAGCAAAACATCACGTCCCCGCTCCAACCAAGAGACCTCTTCAGAGCAAGGGACCAACAAAAACAAAGCAGATGTTGCGCAGATGACTCGCGATGAGTTGATCCATCAATTTCGCCCCTACGTGCGCAATATCGCACACAAGATAAGCAAAACACTCTCCAAAGACGTCGACTTCGAAGATCTGATAGGTTACGGCGAGCTCGGCCTTATCGAAGCCGCTGATCGCTTCGACCCAACCTTCAAGGTCAACTTCATGACCTTTGCTTACTACCGCATCCGGGGCGCGATTTACGACGGCTTGCGCGGCATGGGCTGGGTCTCACGCTCTCAATACGCAAAACTCCGCTATGAAGAGCGCGCAAACAACTACATCACGAGCGTCAACGAGCGAAACGCCTCCAGCCATAGCAGCTCACTCGGAGATGAAGTCGACCAGATCGGCGACGTGATCACAACTCTCGCCACGATCTACATCACATCTCTCGACGCATCCGAACACATCCAAGTCCAAACAGACAGCCCCGAGAGCGATCCCTATCACCAGGTCGAGCTGAAACAAGCCAAAGTCCTGATCCGAGAAGCCCTCACCCACCTCTCCGAGCAAGAACGCGAGCTCCTCCAGTACTACTACTACAAAGACTACACCCTCGAACAAGCCGGCAGCGAACTCGGACTCTCCAAATCTTGGGCCTCCCGACTTCACGCACGGGCGATCCAAAAATTGCAAAAGTACGTCAAAGAACTCGCCCCCGAAGGCATCAAAACATAAACGCGTTGTTTCGCAATAAAAACAAACAACTACAAAAAAAGATAGACCGCTCACAGAAAATCAGCAACTTTACTTTTGGTCCTGCCGAAACTAGTATCGTGAGTTGTCGATAAATACCATTTTACGAACATAGATCAGGAGCCAATACAATGAGTGATCCAATTTCCGGTGGTGGCGGAGCTGCTCTCAAAATCGCGATGCAGCAATTGCAACAAATGCAACAAACAAAGCCCCCTGTCGCTCAGCCAGGGCAACAAGGTGGTGGAGTCTCTTCTTTCCAGAAGACCATGCAAAACCACCAAACAAACCAGGCGCAAAAAGTCAATCAGGTCAACGATGTGCAAAAAGCAAATCAGGCCGGAAAGACCCGCTCCATTCGCAACATCGCGCAAAGCCAAAAGGTCCAGGCGACACAAAAAACTGACGCCACGCGCATGAACAAGCTCAACAACACCAAGTCCAACGCGCCCAAAGGCCTCTCTCGTATGATGGAAGGTCTCAGCAACCGCAAAAAGGACATGGACAAGCTGATCAAGCAAGTCCTCGCTGGCAAAAAAGGCTTCAACCAAAAAGAGCTCCTCGTTCTCCAATACAAAGTCTCCACCTTCTCCATGGAGATGGACCTCACCAGTAAAGTCGTCGAAAAGTCGACTGGTGGTGTCAAACAAGCGATGAACACCCAAGTCTAATCTCCCCCGCCTCTCCCTTTCCCAACTCACATCCCCTCTCCTCGTAAAATGGATGAGCCTTCACGCTCGCACAAGACAACTTCACGCCAAAGTCAACGACAGGCTCTTGCTTAAGCCTCCGGGCTATGCTATAGATCTCAACATCATTCTGGAGCTTGAACCCTATCTCCTTGTATGCCCCAAAACCCAGCGCGGATGGGAGTAATCGCCTTGAACCGACGTTACAATATTCTGTTAGCAGGTCTCCTTTCTTCTTTTCTCTTGCTCGCAGGTTGCTCAACAGAGATCCAACACAACCTGACAGAGAATCAAGCCAATAAGATCGTTGTATTGTTTGCGAAAGCCGGCATACAGGCAACCAAACAAAAAGATGCCTCAGGCCGAGAGGTCAAATGGACCATCGTCGTCGGCAGCTCGGACAAAGTCAAAGCCATCAAGCTGCTGCAACAACATAACATCCCCTCCAAAAAGGCTGCCGGTTTGAGCGAAACTTACAGCCAGACGGGAATGATCCCCACAGCCACACAAGAGCGTGCGCGCTTCTTGATGGCACAAGCCGGTGAGCTGACCAAAACATTCAAAGCCATTGGTGGTGTCCTCGACGCACGTGTCCACCTCGTCATCCCCGAAGACAAGATCCTCCGAACGCCCGGAGAAAAACCACCCGAAGCGCGCGCCTCCGTCTTCCTGAGTGTCAAAACAGGGCAATTCAAAAGCGCCGTCAACAAACGTCGCTGGTTTGCGGAACTTTCGCGAGATGCAAAGTCCCTCGTCAACGGTAGTATCGAGAAACTCAAAGCACAAAACATCAGCGTCGTCATTCGACCACACGTCGTCCCCGGCGAGAGTGCGACAGAGACCATCGGAAATGACCTCCAGACCTCCTCTGTCCTCTCCATCCGTGTCGACACCAAACACGCGATGCGACTCAAACTGATCCTTGGCGGAATGGTCCTCTTGCTCGTGCTCTTCATCTCCCTCTTTGTGTGGTTCTTTACACGCGCAACCTCCCTCAAAAACCAACTGCGCGCGCTCAACACAAACGCATTCAATTAACCCCTCCTGACCTCAAAGAGAGCCTTCCATGCAACAACTCCAACAGCTCTCCAACGAACACTCCATCCTCGTGCTCACCCTTCTCATCCTCGAAGGCGAACAAGATCTCGACATCTTGAGAATGTTCCCCGACGAGACAGCCGAACCTCTCTTACAAGCAGGTCAGGCGCTCAGTGAGATCGGCCCACGCAAACAAGTCCTCCCACAGCTGATCACAGAGCTGAAAAAGCGCCTGAAGCTCGCGAACAAAAGCACCACAGAGCACTTCTCCGCTGACTGGCTCGCCGAATTTTTACAACACGAGAGCCCCATCGCGATCAGCTGCGTCTTGCGCAATTTCCCTCGCCCGATCGCCAACCAGATCGCCAAAAACTTCCCCCCAACAGTCACACAATCGCTGCCCACCCAACCTGGCACCGTCGAACCAGAGATCCTCCGTGTGGTACAAGAAGCCTTCGAGGGCAAGGTCCCAGAGCTTCCCGAGTATGAACCAGAAGAGCTCAACCTCAGCGCGCTCAAAGCAGCCAAAGCAGAAGAGATCTATATGCTGATCCGAGAGATTGGCTTCGTCGAATTGGCCGTAGCGTTCCGCGGTGCAGGAAAAGGACCGTTGACAGAGCTCTGTCGTCGACTCGGTGCAGAAGAAGCCGAAAATCTCCTCAGCACGATCAAACGACTGCCCCCCTCTCCTTCAGACGAAGTGAAGGCCGCCCAAAGAAGTATCCGAGCCATCTCATTCACACATAGCTCACGCAGCGAGATCGTCGAAGAGGCAGGACTCAACCTTCTACACGCGGCGTTGCTTTCACTACCAGAGCGTGAGCGACAACTCATCGCATACCGCCTCCCAAAGCGCATCGGACAACGCCTCTTGTTGCCTGAATCGACCCCTATCGACGATCTTCAACGACTCAAGCTGCAACACCGCATCGCCAACACCCTACAATACCTCTCCGAAAAAGAACGCATCGCCCCATTCTGGAAACATATCGAGATCACCCTCCCCCCACTCCCCGAACCAGAGCCTGAAGAGGAAGAGTTTGGAGAGCTTACACCTGACGACGAAGAAACAGGAGACGCCCTCGACTGAACATCTCCCTCCACGAAAGTCCACTCTCCACACCATCATTTGCTTGTCCCTCTCAAAAGCTCATGAGGCGTTTGCCCCCTGTCTCCACGCGGCAATCCTATTCACTGTATGTGCGCAACGACATCTCCTCTACGCTGAGGGATGACAGTGACACGCAAACACGCTATAGTAGATAAGATCAGAGCTGAACCAACCAGGGATATCTTCCCTGTATCGATAACCCTCAGTATATGGAGCAAACTATGGCGGGCAATGTGATTAAGAAAGGAGGCGGTGGCGTCATCAAAAAAGGTGCCGGTGCAAATTACAGTTCGACAAACGCACCTGCGACCAGCCGACGCCCACAGCCACATCAACGCCCCCAACATCGCAACAGCGGTGGGGTTATCCAGCGCGATGAGCTTGAAGCGCGCAACCAATACCAGGGTATCATCCAGAAGGCATACGCAGAAGCCGAGATGATCAGGGGTCAAGCCGAAGAGTACAGACAAAAAGGTTACCAAGACGGCTACCAAGAAGGGTTCGAAGAGGGGAAGTCCCAAATCACCGAGACCTTGTTGCGACTCGAACAAAATTACAAACAGCGTCTGGCCCAGACGGAGCCCGACCTCGTTAGACTCTCCGTGCAAATCGCCGAGAAACTCATCGGCGCGCAACTACAAATGCAACCCGATCTCATCGTCCAAATCGTAGGCAAAGCGCTCACCGCAGTCCGCCACCAGAGAGAGATCTTCTTGCGCGTCAATCCCGCAGACTACGAAGTCCTCACACAACATAAACCCCAACTTCTCGACTACCTCTCACGTGCCCAAGACATCGACATCCGCTCGGACAGCAGCATCGCACAAGGTAGCTGCATCGTCGAATCCGAGATCGGCACCATCGAAGCCGTACTGGAAAAACAGCTCGTGGCTTTTGAGAACGCTCTTTTGGGATAAGACCGGATGAAAGAAAGGGTCCACCGCAGATGAGTCTTTTTTCGACAAACCAAGGTAACGGTTTCTCATCCTCTCTCCTCGATCTATCGAAGTATATCGACAAACTCGATCAAGTCTCCACCATCAAAAGCCGTGGTCGCGTCACCGAAGTCGTCGGTCTCGTGATCAAAGCTGTTGTCGGAGGCGTACGCGTCGGCGAAATGGTCATCATCAAGAACCACAATGCTCCCGACATCCGCGCCGAAGTGGTTGGCTTTCGCGAT
Source organism: Deltaproteobacteria bacterium (assembly GCA_002731275.1). GTDB lineage: Bacteria > Myxococcota_C > UBA6777 > UBA6777 > UBA6777 > UBA6777. Next base: position 21,278 of record PCBK01000072.1, read on the forward strand.
GAACAGGTCATGCTCATGCCGATCGGTGAAGCCATGGGGATCGGACCTGACTCTGAGGTCATCCCGACGGGAAAACCATTTACCATCAAGTGCGGTGATGAGTTACTTGGGCGCGTCCTCAACGGCGTCGGCGAACCGATGGTTGGAGGTCCCCTCCCGCGCGGCATGGATGACTGGGCTGTCGAACGCCCACCACCCGATCCAATGGAACGTAAACGTGTCCTCCATCACCTGCCCTTTGGTGTCCGCGCGATCGATGGACTCCTCACAGTCGGCGAAGGACAACGGGTTGGACTCTTCGCTGGTTCTGGGGTTGGTAAATCGACCCTCATGGGACAGATCGCACGTAACGCTTCTTCGGACGTCAACGTCATCTGCCTGATCGGAGAGCGGGGGCGTGAAGTCCTCGACTTCATCGAAGAATCTCTCGGAGAAGAAGGGATGGCGCGCTCGGTCCTCGTCGTCGCGACCTCGGACACCCCCTCTCTCGTCCGCTTGAAATCCGCCTTTGTATCAACAGCCATCGCCGAGTACTTTCGCGAAAAAGGCGCCAAGGTCCTGTTTATGATGGACTCCACGACGCGATTTGCACGTGCACAACGTGAGATCGGCCTCGCTGTCGGAGAGCCCCCAGCGCGGCAAGGGTATCCCCCCTCCGTCTTCGCCATGCTCCCACGCTTGCTCGAACGCACTGGAAACTCCGCAAACGGCTCGATCACGGCCTTGTACACCATCCTCGTCGCAGGTGGTGACATGGAAGAACCGATCGCCGATGAGGTGCGTGGTATTCTCGACGGACACATCATCCTCAACCGAGAGCTTGGCGCAAAAAACCACTGGCCTGCGATCGACATTCTCCCCTCACTCAGTCGGGTCATGAATGGACTCGAAACACTGAATGACCGACATAAACCAGCCGCTAAGAAGTTACGGCAGGTGCTCGCAGCTTACAAAAAGAACGAAGACCTTATCCTCCTCGGCGCTTACACACATGGCTCCGACCCCGAGACTGATTACGCCATCGACAAGATCGAAGAGTGCAACAGCTTCCTCAAGCAAGGTCTCTACGAAAAACCTGACTTCAACGAATCCATCGATCACCTCGCGAGTATCTTTGGATTGTAATTACATCACAAAATCGACGCCCCATCGTCACGGTGTGCATCTTTTTTGTCTCGACATCAAGAGGATTGGATATGGCAAAACCTAAATATCGGCTTCAAACGCTCCTCGAAATCCGAGAACGCACAGAAAAAGAAAAGAAGGATCAGCTCGCTGAAGCGAAAAAAATTCACCGACAAGAGCAACAAAAAGCGGAAGATCTCCGAAAAGAACATCAGGAGATGAAAGATCGTCGTGTTGCACAAGCGGAGGAGAACGCCCGCAAAGTGCAGTCCGGTGAGATGGGCATCGAAAAGTTCCTTGCAGCCGAACGTTACGTCAAAAGACTTGATCAAGAGATTGAAGATTTCAAGAGCGTGATCAAGGAACAAGACAAAAAAGTGATCTTCGCCGAGCAAGAAGTTGAATGGGCCACTGAGGAGCTGATCAAAGCAACACAGGAATATAAAGCCCTTGAAAAACATAAAGAAAAATGGGAAACTCAGTATAAAAAAGAAATGCAGGCCAAAGAAGAACTCAAACAGGAAGAGATCTCCATGGCCATGTTCCTTTTCCGCGACAAATAAACGTGTAGACGTGCAACGCCAACAAGGAGAATCGACATGAGTCGTGTTTCCAACCAACAATCACAACAGCCTGCTGTACAAAACCAAAAACCCCCCAAGGATCTCTCCAAAAACCAAAATGTTCAGCGCAAGGCCGGCGAAAACGCTTTCGCCAATCGCCTCAAGGGCAAAAATGAACAACCCAAACCCAAGCAACAAACGCTGAAGCAACCCACCGCCAAAGCCGGCACAGATGCTTCCACAGCGCTGCTCCAAAAACATGGTCAAATGGCGATGTCGAGACGCGGTGGCAAAACCACCGTCGCCGACCTACAAGCCAAACTCGAAGCTTTCCAAGGTGGCGAAGGAAAAGGCGCAAAACTCGACGGCGCAGCGATGGGCAAAGGCGACAAGATGCTCCTCGGCGACGGCGATAACACCCTCCAGGGTGATCTGCTCGGCCAACAAGGACAGAGCGGTGACATGAGCCAGATCGCTGGCCAACAAATGCTCGGACAAAACGGAATCGAAGCCGCACAAGGCACCTACCAGGTCCAAGGTGCCAAGATCCCCACTGCGATGCTCGACAAAATGGTTGAACACGCACGTGTCGGTGTCAACGCCACAGGCGCTCCCGAGTTCCAATTTGACCTCAAAGGCGATGTTCTCGGTGGGCTCAAAATGCGTATGTCTATGGATAATGGACAACTTAAAGCGATCTTTGTCGCTGAAAACCCCGAAGTCCGACGCCTCATCGATGGCAACATGCAAGATCTCAAGAAAGCCCTAGAAGATCGTGGAATCCATATCCGCGACCTCGAAGTACGCGACCCCAAAGAAGATCAACGCCAACGTCAGCGCGACCAACATAACAAAGATCGCGAACAAGCCTTCAGCCAAGACTAATCACCCTCTCCCCACTCCCTCAACGACAAAACACCTGAGCGTTAGCTTTCCTCCTCAAACGCTTTGATCCGCTCAAAGTAAATCTGCTTCCCTCTCAGCACGCCCTCAGAGCGAAACAAAAACCCACAGCCGCGCGCCTCCAGACGGACAGGCACAGACAGTGTCGCCCAAGGAATGCGTCTGATCACTTTCCTCTTCTTCGAGCTCATCAACAAACGCAGACGATAGTGTAGCCAATGTGCGTTGATCGGATAAAAGTCGAGCTGTGTCCACGGCGCCTTCGACCACGCCTTGCTCCCCTTTGCAAAGGAACGACAGCGCTCCTTTTCGAGAGGCGGTGTCCACTCGTGCTTCGACTGTAGCGCGCGATACGATGAACCCTTTAAGCGCTCTCTCCACATGTAAATCATCCGCCCAAAGTGCTCTAGTACCTCGCGCTTTAAATGCACAGGAACCCCCTCCCAACGCTTCCATGACCACTGTGGAACTTCGCCATTTTCAGGTTGGATATTCTTGGCTTCAACAAGCCACGAGGCCCGGATATCCTCATGTATAGCGTGGAGCTTTAACCCCTGCACCTCCAATGAGATGTTCCGAAACTGCGTCCTTTGGTTGCGCCAGACATGTAGCTGTCGCCGAAAGTGGACAGTCGACGAAGGCGCACCGTACACCTTCTTGTACTGTCGCTGCATGGCTTTCACTTGTTTGGGGAGATGGGCACGACAGGACCACTCCACACGTACGAGCCCCCACTGATGGAAGGTCAACTCGTAACGACAGGGGTAGGGTGACGCCTGTGGCGTGTAGGCGAACATATGAACGCCCTCTGGGAGCTTCTTATCCAGGACTGGCTCCACTGCACGACACTGCCCCAACGACCACTCTCGACAGATGACACGCTGCGCTTGCCGGACAGAGCTTCCTGTTTGTAATCCCCGAAACAATGACAGCGCCCTGGGTTTTCGCCACAGGAGTTGCCTCGATGCGTGCTCAGGTGTCGTCTTCTTGTGTGGGCAACCTGACAAAAAAACACAGATCACGAGCAATAATGTAAAGCCACGTATGTGTCGCGTATTTATCAAATGAAGGCGCTCCTTTCCTTTGTCGTTCGATGTGAAAGGTGGCATGTGTTCGCGTTTGGTATATGATAGTCATCTGTTGAACAATGGTACAGTGCCACACAAGGAGACGGAGTGAGAATATGTTTTCGAAAGACGTGGATGAACACATCAAGCAAACAAACATCACCACACACGTACTGACCTCCTCGGATGGCGAAGTCCTCTGTGTCGATCACGATATCCACAAACGACTCGGACTTCAACTTCCATCCTGGCGAGGAAAACATCTCTCAGCATACATTCCGGGCTTTGGGACACAACAAGAGTGTGTACAGACGCTGCGAGAACGCGCAGAAGATATGCAAGAGAGTCCCCTCACAGGCGACACATCACACATCAAATTTACCGTCACGACGCTGTACCTCACACAGCGAGGTCTCCTTCACTTGTGGCAAAAAAAGCAACAACCACCTCCCTCAAAGATCCCCCCAGACGGAGAGTTTTTCTGGATTACACTCATCAGCCTCAAGTCGCTCTTTGAAACACAGCAGACAGAAGCAACATACAAACTACGTTCAACCATCGGTTCGATCATTGCGGGCTTTGCCCATGAAGTACGAAATCCCCTCTCCGCGATCTTGACCCTCGTGGAGGGGGTGATGATGCCTGACATGGAGAGCGACACACTGCGCGCGTTAGGCCGTATCCCCACGCTCGTCGAGCGTATCGAAGATCTCATCAAGATCGCGCTCTCGTACGGACGCCCCCGCTCTCCTCGCAGAGCATGGCACCAGCTAGGTGTCCTTCTTCAACAGTCCGCCGAGCTACTCAACCAAGCAGGTATCCAACTTCCTCAAGACAAACTCCCACAACAACACACCAATATCCCCGTCTTTGTCGATGGCGAACAGATCATCTCCGTCATGACCAACTTGCTCCAAAATGCGACGGAAGAAGCCGGTCATGATGGTGTCTCCGTACAAATCGATACCAACCCCAAAGCCACCCTCTCACGCTGGCAAGGTTCATTTATCGCGATCGATATCATCGACAAAGGGAAAGGGATCGATCCCTCCGTACAAGACACGCTCTTCGAACCATTTGTGACAACAAAGAGCAAGGGTACAGGACTCGGCCTTGCGATTGCCAGGGACATTGCGCGCCTCAACAGAGGCGATGTCGTGCTCCTTGAGAGCTCTAGAAACGGCTCTACGTTTCGCCTCTTGCTGCCGTCCTACCAGGATCAACAAGAAGAACAACTCCAGAGGCCATCGTGACACATCCAAATAGAAAGATCTTACTCGTCGAAGACAACGAAGATTTCGCATTTGGTCTCTCTCTCATTTTGCGCAAGCATGGCTTCTTCTCTTCCTTGTCCTCAACACTACAAGACGCCAAGGAGCAGTTGTCCAGAGAGGCGTTCGACATCATCTTGTTGGATCTGACACTGCCTGATGCGTCAGGTGTGGAGGTCGTCTCAGCGGTGAGGGAGTTGCAGCGAGATGCCGCGCTTTTGGTCTTGACAGGGCACGACAACGCAGAGCTCGCGGTGCACACGCTCCGGCTGGGTGCGCAAGACTACCTGACCAAGCCGATCTCCGAAAAAGACCTGCTCAAGTCCATCGAGTTAAATTACAAACAGGTCCACTCACGCAATCACGCTCGTGCGTACATCGAACACGCTTCGACGTATGTGATCGGCGACGCACCCGCTTGGCAAAACACCCTCTCCATGCTCAAAGCTGCAGCCGCCTCCCCAAAGACCACCGTCCTGCTCACAGGTGAGCCGGGCGTAGGAAAGGAAGTCGCCGCACAACTCCTCCACAAACAAAGCCACCGCAGCCGCAAACCAATGCTCGCGATCAACATGGCCTGTCTCCCCTCCTCGCTCCTCGAAGCTGAACTCTTTGGATACGAAGAGGGCGCATTTACAGGCGCTCGTGGCACCAAAAAAGGCGTCTTCGAGCAAGCGAATGGAGGCACACTCTTCCTCGACGAGATCGGTGAACTCCCCCTCGATCTACAGGCAAAAATGCTCCGCGTCCTCGAAGGAAAACCCTTTCGCCGTCTCGGTGGGGATACGGACGTCCAACCTGATGTAAGGCTCATCTCTGCGACCAACCGCTCTCTTCCAGAGCTCGTTGAGAAAGGACTCTTTCGCCAAGATCTCTACCACCGACTCAAGGTCCTGGAAATTCAGCTCCCTCCTCTTCGAGAGCGTGCTGGCGATATCGAAAAGCTCGCGCTTCACTTCCTAGTGCAGCTCGGCGCAGAGATGGGATACAAAGACACTGTGTTCTCAAACGACGCACTCCACATACTGCGAACCTACTCATGGCCCGGTAATGTCCGAGAGCTGCGCAATGTTGTCGAGCGAGCGCTCGTCCTCTCCCGTGGGCAACACATTCTCCCCATGCATTTGCCACAAGAACTCAAATCCCTCTCCCAACCTGCTGCATCTTACCAAGAGACTCCCCACAAAGAGGACACACCCGCTGCAAGAGAAAACACTCCCCGATTTGTGGTCACACTTACGGGAGGAAGATGATCTACGACTCGATACAGCCATGGCCCACTACATTGAGTTTGTTTTGGAGTTATGTGACGGAAACATCACACAGGCCGCAAAACGCCTGGGCATCACAAGGCAAACACTGCGCCGTCGACGACAACGCTCACACCAAGACCAAATGTGAATCTACTATTTTCGGTGCATATCAGATGAGCGAATGCTTCACCGCGGAGAAACTATGCGACCCATTTTAATGATCGATGATGAGAAAGATCTCTGTGATTCTTTAGCCCGCATCCTGAGGCGAGAATTTCCCAAGATCCCCATCCACAACATCACACAACCTGTAGAAGGTCTCTCATGGCTGGCCCAACATCAACCCTCCATGTTGATCACAGACCTGAGAATGCCTGAAGTCTCAGGTCTCGAGTTGATCACACAGGCGGCGAGTCGATGGGGAACGATTCCCACGATCATCATGACCGCGTTCGCCTCCCCAGAGCTCGATCAAATCCTCCATCTCGGCGCCATTCACTATCTACCGAAACCATTTCGCAGCCAAAAGCTCATCCAACTCGTCCGCCATGTCATCGAACACAACCCCTCGACGATTCAGACACCGACACACCACAGCCCATCGATGCTCATCGATATGATACAACTGCACGCCCTCGCCTGCTCGAATGGCACACTCAAGATCAACAACGCACAACATTCGGGGACCATTTGCTTCTCAAAAGGCCATATCGTCCACGCAGATGATGGGAGACAAACCGGCACCATCGCCTTCGAGAACATCCTCAAGTGGCGAAAACATCAATTCTCCTTTGTGGAAGGTGCAAAGTTCTATCAAGAGACGATCAAAACGTCGACTCCTGCGTTGCTATCAGATGCAATTATGACCCTCGACAAGCAAAAGCAAGAGGAAAACATCTCCCACCCCTTTCCGAAAGATCCTCCCTCATCACCCTTTTTTATCAGCCCTTCTTCAGCCGATTTGGAGGCCGCCTCCCTCTCTTCCATCTCTGTCCATAACTTTGATCAGTCTCTCGATCGCCTCAAGGGATTGGGAGGATTTATCGGCGCGTACATCATCGATCTCAACAACAAACGCATCCTCGCCTCGCGAGGAAACGCAAAGTCTCGATGGGACATATCCATCCCAGATCAGTGCACTTTCTTCAACAAAAAGAGGAACGTACTCAAGCGACTTGGAGAATGTGGCTCGCTCGAAGAGATCACCGTGACCAGCGAAGTCACGTTCCAAATGTACCGCAACAGCAGCCAATACCCACATATCCTGTTCTTCTTGCTCTTGGAACGCGCGTCTACCAATCTCGCTTACGCGCGCCTCGTATTGCTTGAGACGGAAAAACAACTCGTGCTCGCAGCACACTGATACACGTGTACAAAAAGAAAGTATCACGCGTACTCGTGAGTCGGAAGTTCTTCTCGAAGAGAACACCCCGATCCTGTAAGTCTCTGAAATTGCGTGATCAGGCCCATTCGATTGACTTTTTTGGGATTCAATCTTTTCAGTAGCTTACGAGAACTTCCGACTCACGAGACGCGTAATAGAGCCGTGTTTTATGCTGTCAATGGGGGAGATACAATAAAGCCTCGCCATACAAGTCTACCAAAAGCGGCAGCACGCAATGTGTGAAGAGGAGAAAAGAAACGTTGGGGGGAAAGCACAACCAGAGCAGCAGAGAGGTTGTATGTGGATAGGGAGAGGATGGAGGGGATGGGGTAAAGACACTATATCATCGAAATGATGACGGTTGTCTTACAGTTGCAGGTCGTCGTCGATAGCAGCCAACTCGATACGCGCCATCGCGAGGTTTGCACGGCTACGATCAAGTGCCAAGTAAAGGAAGACGTTGATGTTGTTGTGCATCATGCGAATCAAGTGATACTGACCATCCAATGTAATCAGGATGTCCTCGATTTTGTCTTTCAGACCAAGTTTGTCACGAACATTCTTTTTTGCCCGAACAACTTCGGTGTTTCCCGCCGCAGCCAGATCCATATTGAGACCACCACCACCAGCGGTTCCCAAACACATTCCGGATTGAAAGTCGACCAGTGCTACACCAATTGCGCCGTTGATTTCCATTGCACGATTGAGACTTGCTTGAATGTTATTTGCCATCTTTCCTTCTCCTCATATGTGTCGAAAGTTTGCTCTCTTTTGAGCAGATTTTTGCCGGTTTGTTTGTGTTGGTTTGATTGTTTGTCGACATTTGCTGTCTGCCCCTGTCCATAGCAAAGGACGATCCAACTTCCCTCTTCTTTTTTTATCTTTTCTTTACAAGTACATAGAAAAACAGCATATAGCAAAGTGGATGATTTTTGACCAGGTGGATGATTTTGAACCAGATCGATCTGGATGATTTTTGACCAGTTTGATGGAGAAAGGTAAGATCGTGGATTGTAAGATGAGAGGAGAGAGGGAGTCAAAAAAGTCACAAAGAAAAAAGCCAGTGACTAAGCAGGTGTGACGAGTGAGGGATCGTAGTCTTCTGGCGCTTCGAAGCCCAAGAAGTAAAAGACAGTCGCAGCAACATGGCTGAGACCAGCGTCGTCGAGCTCGCTCAGTTGGTAGTCTTTGTGACCTTTGGGATCGAAGATATAGAACGGGACTGGGTTGAGGGAGTGGCTGGTCTTGATTTTGGGATTTCCGTTTTCGTCGCGTTTTGGCTGCCCCTGTTTGTCTCGCTCGAACATGTCATCGGAGTTACCATGATCAGCGGTAATTAGAGCGACACCACCGACTTCTTTGACCACTTTGAGCAGGCGAGCGAGGCAAAGATCGACACAAGCGACAGATTGGATTGCGGCCTGCATATTACCAGTATGACCGATCATATCGCCATTTGGATAATTGAGTCGTAGAAATTGGTAGGTGCCACTACGCAGCGCCTTGATCGTCTCATCTGTGATCTCAGCGGCTTTCATCCACGGTCTCTCTTCAAAGGGTACATCGTCACTGGGGATCTCGACGTATGCTTCGAGCTCTTCATTGAACTTTCCGCTCTTGTTCCCATTCCAGAAGTAGGTCACGTGACCGAACTTTTGGGTCTCACTGATCGCAAATTGGCGGACACCTTCGTGGCAGAGATATTCGCTCATGGTGCGTTCAATGTGAGGCGGCGAGACGAGGAAGCGTTGAGGAATGTGAAGATCTCCGTCATACTGCATCATCCCGACAAACAAAACATCAGGACGTGTGCCACGATCAAAGGGAGTAAAGTCCTCATCCTCAAAAGCCCGACACATCTCAATCGCGCGGTCTCCTCGAAAGTTAAACAGTACAACAGCGTCACCATCGACAACAGGTCCAACAGCCTCTCCGTCTTTGGCGATCACAAAAGAGGGTAAATACTGATCGTTAGCGTCTGGATACTCACGACGCAATGTCTCAATGGCGTCACGTGCAGAAGCAAATTGTCGCCCTTCACCTCGGACATGCAGCGCCCATCCTCGCTTGACCATCTCCCAATCCGCTTCGTAGCGGTCCATCGTAATCAACATCCGGCCCCCACCAGAGGCGAGCTGGTAATCGAAGCCTTCTTGAGCGTTGATCTCAGCAAATACGGCTTCGAGCTTGTCGATGTATTCAAGGGCTGAACGATCGGGCACATCTCGCCCATCAAGAAGCGCGTGGACACGTGCGCGTTTGACCCCTTCCTTGGCTGCTTGTCGCAACATGGCGTGCAGGTGTTTTTCATGACTGTGTACATTCCCGTCAGACAACAGACCGAGCAGATGGAGTGTGCTCTGCTTGTCTTTGCAATGTGCGGTGACGTTTTGCCAATTTCCGTCGAAGATGGCACCAGAGTCGATGGCTTCTTGGACGAGTCGCGCGCCTTGCGCAAAGACACGTCCTGCGCCGAGCGCGTTATGCCCGACTTCAGAGTTCCCCATATCGCCATCGGAAGGCATCCCAACGGCGGTACCATGTGCGCGAAGGGTTGTCCACATCCCTTGGGAGAGCGCGTCGAGTGTCGGTGTATGTGCGAGATGGACAGCGTCGCTCTCATCTCGTCGGCCTATCGCCACACCATCCATCACAACAAGCACGACAGGGCCTTGTGTTTGCTCTTCCTTTGTTCTTCGCTTTAGACGCATGTCAACACCTCATTCTATCAGTAGAATTCTGATCACCTTACGAGAAAATTCTCTTGCCATCGGAGCCGAAACTCGCGTATAACATAACACTTTGAAGTCTGCAAAGTACCAACCGACAAACGAACACACTTGAGCAACACCTCATCCATTACGGTGCCGGAAGGAAAGCGAATGACAAAGCCCACGGATACAGGCTATGAAGAACTGCTTACAAATTTGGAAAAGATGGAGCCCGGGCTCACCTCACAAACCGATGAGAACCACTTTGCGTCGGCGATCCAAAAACAAGCGATAGATACGATCATCGATGGTCTCTCCCATGATCATCCGGACGTCAGGATCGACGCAGCGGAGGCTCTTGGTCGCTTAAAGACCCGCGCAATGCCGGCGTTGACTCCATTAAAACAGATTGCAGAAGGTGACAGCGATGGGACAGTCCGCCAAGCCGCAGCCATCGCCTTGATCCAGATTGGGGGCGACGCGCTCCTCGCGGAGGTTACCAAAAACCTGGAAGATGACAACCCCGAAGTGATCGCACATGCAGCGGTTACATTGGGAAAAGTAGGTGATCCCAAGATCGTCCCCAACTTGCTGAAGGCTTTCCAAACAGACGATCAACTCGTGGGCTCTGCGATCGCCTGGGCCCTTGGTCAGCTCGCAGACTCACGTGCTCTGACGTGGTTGGCAGCCGCTCTCGAAAATGGCTTCGTCGCGGCAAACGCAGCAGAAGCTCTTGGGCGTATTGGTGACCCTGAAGCCATCCCCATTTTGATCGACAGTCTTTACAGTGACAACGAAGACACACGAGCGTATGCTGCCCGTGCGTTAGGCATGATCAAAGCTCCCGAAAACATCTCGGGGCTTCGTGCGACGACCTGGCTGCAGCGCAAAGAAGAGAGCATCGACGCACTCTGCGAGACCATGGAAAGTGATCCATCCAGAAAAGTCCGCATCTTCGCATCCATTGCCCTCTTTGAGCTTGGACACAAACAAGCTGGACAACAATTTATCAGCCTCGTCCGAGAAGGCTGACAACCTGTCCAAAAACACAAGCAGCTTCAGTCACCGGCCTCTTCTGCAGCTTGCCCCCCTTCATATGGGACGACCTGTACCTCTCCAGTCTCCGGCTCCTTCATCAACAACTCAACAGTGCGTTCGGCCTCATCGAGTTTTTGTGTCCCCAGACGACAGAGCCGAATCCCCTCTTCAAAGAGCGTCAATGATTCACTCAGAGGCCGTTCACCTCGCTCAAGCGCGCTGACAACATGCTCAAGTTGCGAGAAGATATGTTCGAAAGATGCGTCTTCTGTGGATGTTGACGCTTTGGCTTTGGTGGATGGTTTCTTTTTTGCCAACTGTTATGCTCCCAAAGCAAAATGAAATGAAATCACTCGGCTTCTTGTTAAAAGAACGGCCATTGTACGTATTTTGTCTTGAAGATCAACGACACCAACCGCATGATAGTGGTAGACACTGTCGATCGTATCCAAACGCCATCTCAACCAGTCAGGATATCTGGGTCACGATCTCCACGCTTTGACGACACGAAAGGCCCCTTTGATGAATCTTAAGAATTGGCTCTCTCGATACAGTCTGCTCTTCGCTCTGGGGCTCTTGGTAGCAGGTTGTCCAATGACACACTCCCCTACCAAGCAAATGAACACGCTCCCCAACCCCGACGTCAAAGTGTACTCCCTCCAGGTCGGTGCCAAAAAAAAGATCCCTCTGACAGACAACACCGCGCTGGTCTACCAATTTCATGTCCAGGTACAACAAGACGGTCTGTACGCATTTGAGACCTTTGGGGAATCCAATACGCTCTGTGCGCTGGTACGTACCCACAAGCAAACAGAGCACTTCTTGATCGTGCGAGATACAGGGGGAAAAGACGAAAACTGTCGCCTGATTTGGGCGTTCCCTCCAGGCAAACACCGTTTTAAAGTCCGCGTTGATGGCAGCGGTCACTTCTTCGCAAAGCTCAGCAAGATCAACTGGAAACGCCTCGAAAATAACACTCTCCCACAAGACAACAAGATCTTCTCAGGCACCCTCGAGGGCATTAAGGATCGCCATCGTTTTCGCTTCCACTTACGCTCTCCACGGCTGATCTACATCAAAGTCAAAGGCAAACACCAAATGCAATGTATGCTTCGCGCGGCCAGTGGAAAGTGGCTCTCAGAGCCGGGATTTCGCCAAAACTACGGTTCATGTGTCGTAGGACGTTGGTTGCAGCCTGGCGAATATCACTTTGAGCTGCGAAGTAACCAACCTCAAAATGCGTACAAGCTCTCCTTCCAGATGGTGAGGATGCAAGATCTACAAACAGGCCACATCCGCGAAGGATTTATCCAACGTGACATCTTCGACCTCTACCGTTTTCAATTGCGTGCAAACAGGCGACACCTGCTCCAAACACACGGGACGCAAGCGCTCCGATGCCAACTCGAAGATCAACTCGGACACGTTATCCAAACAGCACAGCTCGCCGAAGATGGAAAAAACTGTTTGCTCAGTGGGCAATTTCCTCCTGGACAATATTTCGTCCGTATCCAACTCCGTCGTGGGACAGGCGGTCATTACCTGATCAGCCTTCAGCAACAAACCTATACAGCGCTCCACCCCAACATGAAAAAGCAGATTGCCCCGAGCTTCCAGCAACATATGCAGCTCTATCGGATTCAAGTCAAAGAAGCGCGCCTCTACCAATTCTCTCTGCTTGGTCGCGCCATGCGTTGTGTCTTACACAGCTCAAAAAACAAAAAACCCTTCTTGATGGACCTGTCCAAAGACGATGGATGTATGATTTACGCCCACCTGCAGCGAGGCGTTTACTTCCTTCAGGCGTACCCAAAAACACGCCGAGAGAAACCATATAAGCTCGCGATGCTCGCGTATCGGCCTGCAAGTGGTCAACGCTTGAACAACACAACCCCCAGATTGATGGGGCCTTCCTACAGAGGATTTGTTCGCAACTTGCAGTTGGATGTCAAACACCCAGAGCTGACAGTCATCGAGACACACGGAAACATCGACACAAATTGCTCATTGTATGATAACAAAGGCAAACAGCTTTTATACGACGATGACGGGGGCAAGCGCTACAATTGCCGCATCACGCGTTACTTAAAGCCGGGCCGGTACCGCTTGAAGATCAAGGTAGGACGAATCCCTCGCGCTTCACGAGGCGGTGAGCGACTATTTTGGGTCCAACGCGTGACCAAAACGATCCCCTGGCTCGTACTTGGCCAGCCCGTCAAGGGCACACTCGCGAGCAAGGCCAAGCCTCAAACATACTTGCTCAAAGTCCCTCAAACAGGGATGTTTGGCATACGCACAACAGGTAGTACGGACACCAAGTGCTTTCTGCTCAATAACGACTGGAAGCAGATCGCGATGGACGACGACAGCGGCACCGATCGCAATTGCTTTATGACCTCAGTCCTCTCACCAGGTGTGTACCCTCTGCAAATCAAGATGTACCGCACGCCCGGACCATTTACCCTGCTCGTCGACTACCTACGTCCCAAGTTGATGGTCTCGGGGCAGCCGATACGAGACCTCCTCAAAGCGCCTAATTGGATGCACTTTTACCGCGTGGACATCAACACAAGAGGCCTCTACTCCTTACAGACAAAAGGCAACGTCGACACACAATGTACTCTCCTCAACGACCTCGGTAAAAAGGTCGCCCATAACGACGATGGCAAAACAGGCGACAAAAATTGCGCGCTGATGCTCAATCTCGAACGTGGAACCTACTACTTCCAAGTCAAACTGTTCCGCTCAAAGCGCAGTCGTTTACGGCGACAATTTGGATACCAAGCGCTGTTTGACAAGCTCACGCTCACCTCCGAAGTGCTCTCCGTTGGCAAGAACAAAGCCGCCCACCTGCCCCAGGGTGGGATCAAAGAGTTTTCATTTAAGATCCAAACATCCGGTCACTACAACATCGAAACTCGTGGACGAAACGCAGATCCGAAGTGTGTATTGATGGACCGCAAGACCCGAAAAATCATCACAAAAGACGATGACAGCGGCTTTGCTCGCAATTGTCGAATGAGACTCAACCTCTCCCCCGGCGAATACATCGTGCAGATACGCACGGCCTCCAACTCAAAGTACAGCACAGGCAAGTTTTCGATTGGGGTCCATCCCCACAAATAACCCCACACCCAATTTACCCATCCAACCCAACACAACCCAAGAGACATCAAGCGCCTCTCGTGTGGACTTTCTCTTTCAGTGTCGTGTACACTCATCTTTCGTTTGACGGCTCTATGAGCATATTTCCACTGCGATAAAAGACTGAAAACGTCGTACAGGAACACCATCGAAACTTTTTTCGGTGGACAAACCCAAAGAAGGATTATATCTTTTGATCGATAAAAAGGGCCACGAGCCACACAAGGCAGCCGGTTTCTTGCACCGGCCTGCCCAAGAGCTACGAAGCAAAAGTTGTCACTATAGCCCCGCGAGGCATGAGAAATGAGTTTTGCAGACCTGGGAAAACGCATCCTTCGTTCAGCACAAGAACACGGGAAGGCATTTTTGGGAGATTTAGAGCGGGATTTGCGTCGTGACACGCCAGACTGGACACAGGCGCGAAAAGATCTTCGATCACACCTCGGAGGCCTGCGACAAGACCTCGAAGGAGAGTTGCGTGTCTGGCTCGAAGAACAGATGCGTCAACAAGGTGGTTCGTGGCAAACCCTGTGGGGCCCCGATCCCGAAGTCGAACGCTCTTACAAACTCTTGGGATTGCCATACGGAACAGGCATCGACAAGGTCAAAGATCGTTGGAGAGATCTACTCAAAGATAGCCACCCAGACCGCTTTATGTCGGATCCAAAAGCCTACGATCAGGCGACACGCACAACCCAACATCTCACAGCTGCATATCACAGCATCGTCAAAGCGAATGAAGAAGGCCGAATCTGAATACTCACTCTTGAAACTGTCGACATCCCATCCGGAGGTGCTCAAGTAACATGCCGCTTTTAGGAAAGATCGAACCAGGAACGATTACAGAGCTCGTTGACTCTGCGGTACAAGCAGGCCAGGACGCCATCTTGCGCATCGAGGGACCCCAACACGTCGGAGAAATCCAGCTGGAAGCCGGCCAAGTTGTCCACGCAAGCCATCAACATACACAACTCCAAGAAACGCTCAACGCACTCTGTACAGTCGAAGAAGGCGAGTTTATGTTGTGTCGTGGAGATGAACACAACGCGAGCTCTTTGACCCCTTCGAATGTGCCTGTCTGGCTCCTCGACACCAACGAAGAGCGGCGCACCTCGCTGACACAAAGCCTCGCACAAAAAGGCTACTCTGTTGGGATGTTGCTTCACCTCGAAGATATGACGGCCCTTCTACAAGAGAGCAAACCCTCCCTCCTCTTGCTCGGCGAAGAGCTCGCCACAGAGCACGAACGAGCTCTGCTGACCTCCCTGCAACAACAACAGCACATGAATGTCCTGCTCGTGGGCACACCAAGGGATATCTCTCCACAGCTCGCCACCGCAACAAAAGGATGGCTTGAGTGGCCTGGCGCGACAGAGCAAATGGAGAGCATCATGAGGCGCTGGACGAGTCCTCACAGCCCTGCCCCCTCTCCACCACAGAGCGCACAAACCGCGCTTCAATTGCTATCACACCTCACTCCAACGATGGACCCACGACAACAACTGCGACTCAACCCCAACCCACCACGACAGCTCAAAGAGCACCCGCTCCCACAAGGCTGGCAACAATGGCTCTTCTCCTCGCCACACCAACGCTCAGTACAAGGCTGGCTACAAGACTTCCCTGGCCCCAACCGCATGGGTCACTTTGTCCTCCGAAGTCTCAAACAAAGTGGTATCCTACAAACAGCAAACATCCCACTCCCAGACAGCGCGACGGCCGAGACTCTCGGACACAACGTCTCTATAGAAGAAGTATCAGCCCTCGCCAGCTCCGACATCTCACAAGACGCCTTTGTCTTGCTCAAGGTGATCGTCTTTGGACTTCGTGGAAAACGGCGTGATGAGTGGATTAGCTCCCTTCAACAGATCTCACAAACACAATCATCTCGCATCCCCAGAGATCGCTCCGTGCAGATCCCACACATCCCCAAAGCAGAGCTCGCGCGCATCCCCCTTCGCAGTGACTCACTGCTCGTCGTGTACGGCGCACTCACAGAGAACGCTGTCGACTCGTTGCTCGAAAAAATTGGAACGAACCTCGCGAGCTTCCTGTTCTTTATCGACTTTGACAACCACGAAGAGCTCATCTACATCCGAGAGCTGCGTAAAAAACTCCTCTCTCGATACGCGCTCCCCGATCTCGTCATGGTCTCAGGCTCCGAAGGAAAAGATCCCGCGTTGATCAGCCAACAGCTCGAACTGCAAGGCGAATCTCTTTGGCACCCCATCGACACGTTCAACATCCGCACGAGCTACAAACTCTTGCGCATCCTCCTTCTGCGCACCGCCTCCTCCAAACGAAAGAAGAAATCCTAGACGGACGACAGCATGGCCTCGATCCTCATCGTCGACGACGAACCTAGCATCCGTTTGACTTTGCGGGAGTTCCTCAAAAATGAAGGACACTCTGTAGAGACGGCCTGTGACGTCCCAGAGGCGGAAGCAAAACTACAACAACACACCTTCGACGTTGTGGTGTGTGACATCATCTTGCCCAAAATTAATGGTGTCCGGCTGTTGCACCACCTCCACCAGCGCGCACCAGAGATCCAGGTGATCATGATCACAGGCTCCCCCAGCATCGAAACCGCAACGGAAGCTGTCCGCGCAGGTGCATATGACTACCTCTGCAAACCCATCCGTTCCAGCGAGATCTGTCGCGTCGTCAACGCCGCCGCACGTGAAAAACTCTGGAACGATGAAAAAAAACGCCTCGAAGAAGAAAACAAACAACACCAAGCCAAACTCGAACACCTCGTCCGTGAGCTGCGCACCGCGAATAAAGACCTAAAGGCATTCAACTACTCCGTCTCTCACGATCTACGCTCCCCTCTTCGTGCGATAGGTGGCCTCGCACAAATCCTCTACGAAACACACCAACAACAACTCCCAGATGACGCCAAACGACTCGTACAACTCATCACCCAAAATGCCGAACAAATGGAGCAGCTGATTCAAGCATTGCTGTCCTTCTCACGTCTCGGCCGAAAAGCCATCCACAAACAATCTGTCGACCCTCACGAGTTGATCCAGTCCTTTCTCAAAGACCTCCCCCACAACACCCCACAGAGCACCATTGAGCTCGATGACCTCCCCTCATGTCAGGCCGATCCAGCGCTCCTTACACAGGTCTTCTTCAACCTCATCAACAATGCGATCAAATTCTCCCAAAAAGAACCACACCCAAAAGTACGTATTTTCGGGAACACAAGCGAAAAAGAGCACGTCTACCACATCCGAGATAACGGCGTCGGTTTCGATATGCGCTACGCAGACAAATTGTTCGACGCTTTCCAAAGACTCCATCCTTCAGAGGACTATGAAGGAACAGGTGTTGGGCTCTCCATCGCACAGCGTATCGTCCAGCGTCATGGAGGACGTATTTGGGCAGAGTCGCAGCCAGGAGAAGGTGCGACCTTCTCATTCTCCCTACCTCTCTCCTGACCAACACCAACGGGCAAGACTGCATGGACACACACCACAATCCCCTCCCTTCTCTCACATGGGATATTGTCGCAGATGCTTTCTCCCTCTTGCACCCATCACAACAACCCACCGCCTTACATCGCTCGCTCCTCGACGCAGCTTATCTTCTCAGCCACGCATCCTATCTCGCGCTCTTGCTCCCCAACGAACATTTTCTCGCGGTCGTCGCCTCCAAAGGACAAAGCCATTCACAATCCCACCAACCACCACTCTCCCCAGAAGCAGCGTCCCTCTGCAAAGACACACTCCAACAACATTTTGAATCCTCACAAAACCACTCTCTCCCCAACCAGCAACTGCCCCCCTCTCACACAACTTGCCTTCCCTTTATCACCCCCCAGGGCCCCGGAGGTCTTTACATCGAACGACCTCTATCATCTCAACCACTCTCCACAAAACACACCAAAGCGCTCTGTAAACTTCTCGAACACGCGAAGTCCTCACTCTCCATTGTCTACACTTCCGTCAACTTGCGACAATTCGCGCACAAACTCCACCACCAACAAAAGCTCGAATCCATCGAAACACTCGCTGGTGGTGTGGCGCACGAGATCAACAACCCCATCCAAGGCATTTTGGGTTATACAGAGCTGCTCCAAGTCCACGCCCCACAAGACGAAAAAATCCAGCGCTACACGGAGGCGATCATCGACGAAACCAACCGCGTGACCAACACAGTTTATGCGCTGCTACACTTCGCACAAAACGACAACAACGCGTGCCAACTGACAAAGGTATCCGAGCTCATTCAATCGGCCTTTCGGCTTCTGCAAACGATCCTACGTCATGATCATATCCAAGTCGCGTTTGACATCCAACCCAAACTCCCCCCCGTTCAATGCAATTTCAATCAAATGCAACAAGTCATTATGAACCTGGTGAACAACGCTCGATATGCACTGAACTTGCGTTTTCCTCGACACGACGAGCACAAAAAGCTCAAAGTCCTCGCACGTGAAACCAACGAAAACACCATCCGCATCACCATCCAAGATTACGGTACAGGGATCCCTGAACACATTCAGGAACGGATCTTCGATCCATTTTTTACGACAAAAGAAAGGACACACTCCACAGGACTCGGCCTCTCAGTGAGTCATGGGATCATCCGTGATCACAGCGGCTCCCTGACAGTGGAAAGTCAAATCAACGAAGGCACACAAGTTCACATCGACCTACCTCCCTATAAGGACACCTAATCTTGTGTCACTCCCCTGGACAATCCACTGAACACACCTCAACATATTGACAAAGGCCGCAAAGAGAGCACATACAACCGTCCAAACGATATGTACACACCTGACACACGTACTCATCCATAGGAGAAAATGAATGCAGCCCCGAAACATTCGCCTGATTATCGGGATTTGTCTTTGCCTCTTCTCACTCTCAAGCTCGACCGCGTGGGCCAAGAAAACGATCAAACTGGTCCCCTCCACACAAAAAGACCCCCCTATCCGTGGCAAACATCTCGGTGTACGTATCGTCAAAAAAGGCGACTATACAGAGAGCTGGATTGTATGGGCATGGAACAAGCAAGGCTACGAAGTGTACGCGCTGTTTGTCATCACCAAGATCTTTTTGGGCACGCGCTTTGGTGTCATGCTGACTCTCCGCACCCCTGACGGAAAACTTCACCAACACATCAAGGACTACAAGAAAAAGGATCTGCGTCTCAAGAAGGGAACGTTTAGCCTACGAATCGGAGGAAAGCACCGTTTGGTCGGTACACCAAAGAAGGCGACGCTGGTCATCCAGTTCAAAAAGATGGGGGTGCGTTTGCGATTCAAGCGTCTGCTCAGTGGATTTCGCGTACAAAATGGCCCCATCTCTTTCGGCAAAGAACAATTTATTGGTCTGAGCTACGCCCCACGTACAAAGGTCAAAGGCACGATCCGTGTAGGTAAAAAGACAGTCCCATTCAAGGGGATTGGTTTCTCCGATCACTCTTGGCAGGACATTATGCCCCCCAAAATGTCTCGTCGTTGGTACGGAGGACGCGGGTTTAACAAAACCTACAGCGTGCTCGCGAGCCATCTCCAACCGGCAAAGGCATGGGGCCCCGAGCTCCCAGGACTGAAGATCGCCAAAGGCAACAAGTGGATTTACTCAGGAAGCGCGACTCAACTGCGCTACAAAGAGAGCCGCAAGCTGAAAGACAAAGTCACGGGCTACTACCCTCCACGGAAAGTCGAATATTGGGGAAAGATGAAAGATGGGCGCACATTCCACCTCAAGATCTTACACAAGACACTCTCCAATCGCCTCGATGTCTTGGCCCACTTTAACGCCATTTTGCGCTTCCTCGTACAGCGCTTCATCACCAAACCCTTCTTGCTTCGATATCGCTCAACGTTTATCCTGACATTCTACAAAGAAGGAAAGGTCGTCGAGCGAACCAAACTCAAAGGACGTTGTGAGTGGGTGTATATCAACCCGTAACTCCCACCAATGCACCAACACGCTCCACAAACGACCCCACCCAAATCGAGCTGTAAGGCTTTGTCTTACTCTATCGCACCAAGACAGGATGTCACATGACCCTTCGACGAATGGTACAATATCTCCTCTTCATAGCTTGCTTTTATGCCTTGGGCATCAACGGTTGTGGCTCCGGGCATGTCTGTAAAAATGATGTCTCCAACCTCACCATCGATCCAAACGGCAGCCCTTGCAGCGAGCGTTGTGAGTGTAACAACCAACTCTTCCATGGCTTCTGCAATGACCAAGGGGTGTGTGAGGCGTACACTCGAAAAGACTGTACAGAGCCAGGAGAGACGCAATCCTGCACCCTCCTCAAACCTGACATCAAAGAAGGCTGCGACCAAGGACAACAGACCTGTCAACCAGAAGAACTTACGCTCAAAAAGTGGGGCGATTGTCGCCCCATCACTCGTACACAAGCCGAAAATACACCAGAGCTCTGCTTTGACGCGCTGGACAATGACTGTGACGGTAAATTCGACAAGTTCGATGAAGATTGTGCGAGCTTTTGCCAACCCGATACGACAAGACCCTGTTACTCAGGGCCTGACAGCGCTCGCAACAAAGGGATCTGTAAGCTCGGAACACAGACATGCAACAAGGATGGGAAGGGATATGGTCCCTGCCAGGATGAGATCCTGCCCAAGCAAGAAGAGTGCAACGGAGAAGACGACGACTGTGATGGTCAGGTCGACGAAAATCCAGAGGGATGTAAATGTGACAAGGCCGGAGAAACAGGACCGTGCTACGGTGGCCCTGCAGACACCCTCAACAAAGGGATCTGCACTTCTGGTTTGCGCACATGTGTACAACAAAAAGAAGGGTTGCTCTGGGGACCTTGCTCAGGTGACATCACACCGCAAGTAGAAAACTGCGATGGGATCGACAATGACTGTAATGACAAAGTCGACGACGCCAAACAATGCAATCCATGTGGTCTACCAGGGACAACACAACCTTGCTTCACTGGTAAACTCCACCAACGCAACAGAGGGATCTGCAGGGATGGTACCCAAACTTGCGGCGCAGATGGTCTTTGGAGCAAGTGCACACAGCAAGTCCTTCCAGACGCACAACACCTCGATACTGGGACCTCCTGTGATCCAACAGCCTTTGACAGCTCTTGTGAGGAGGTCAAGTGCGATGGACAAGACAACGACTGCGACGGTATCGTCGATGAGACCTGTCCACTGAGAGCATGTGACACAGACGCCGATTGCCAACTCATCCCAAGCTCCAAAGGCGTGTTCACCTGCCAACTCAACCGCTGCGTCCCCAAGACATAACGAGCTCAACAACCCAACAGAAAGATTCACCCCCTCTTCACACTCCTTTCATGTCTTCGCGCCAAAAAGTACACGCACCGATATCCGCACAAAACTGTTCAAAAAAAGATGACGAAAATCAGTGACAATAACGGGTGTACATATCAGCTTTCTAAAGCGTATACTTTGAAAGATAAGAGCATGCTCCCTAACGTTTCAGATAGGACAACACACATGGACAACATCTCAACTCCCCCTCCGCAAAGCTCGCTTTTTTCGAAGCGTATGACGATCGTTGCGGCATTGTATATCGCCTTTTTGGTCACATTGATCGTCCTCGCGGACAAAGGCATCCTGCGTGTCTGGTTGCTCAAACTACAGACCTTCCCATACTTCGATAAAATCGGACACTTCCTCTTGCTGGGGACGGCGTCATTGTTCGTCAATCTCGCCTTGCGTTGTCGTCAGTTCAAGATCGGCTCACGCCCGTTTTTGCTCGGCAGCGCGATCGTTGCGGTCCTGATCACTCTTGAAGAGTGCTCACAGATCTTCTTTGTGTTCCGAGGATTTGAATGGAGTGATATGTTCTCCAACTGGCTCGGGATTTTTGTCTTTGGCCAGATCGCGTTGCGCCTCTCTCCCCCTCCCCAGCAAGAAGAGAGCGCCTGAACGAATCCGCTCCGCAGCATCCACGCGACCCCTCGATACCTTCGCACCAAACAGAACAAGATCCTACGACCTCGCCGATGATAGCGCTCTCTTTTGTACTTGACATGAGGTCCAATTCGTAGTCCACTGCGCCAAAAATGAACGCTCACATCAGCTCTTTTCATAAGGAGATCACGATGAAATTAGGTTTTTTAGGTTTGGGTATCATGGGCACAGGGATGGCACACAACCTGTTGAAAGCAGGTTTTTCTCTGACAGTGTACAATCGCACAGCCTCAAAGTGTGCTCCCTTCGTCGAAGCAGGTGCGACACAAGCAGATACAGCCGCAGATGTCGTCCGTGCATCGGATATCACCTTCGCGATCGTCTCGGACCCAGAAGCGTCACGTGCGCTGTGTTTCTCTGAAAACGGCGTCCTCGACGGCATCAGTGAGGGAAAAGGCTACGTCGATATGTCGACCATTAACGCTGAGACCTCCAAAGAGATCGGCGAGGCGCTCACAGCAAAGGGGGGTCGATACCTGGAGGCTCCAGTCTCTGGAAGTAAAAAGCCTGCAGCCGACGGAACCTTGATCATCCTCGCAGGGGGTGACAAGTCCTTGTACGACGAAGCGGAGAAGGCTTTTGAGGCGATGGGCAAAAAGGCCCTCTACCTCGGAGAGGTCGGAAATGGCGCAAACATGAAACTCGTCGTCAACATGATCATGGGCGCGATGATGGCAGGGTTCTGTGAGGGCATGTCGCTCGCGGAAAAGGCAGGCCTTTCAACAACAGACCTTCTTGACGTGCTCGATGCAGGTGCGATGTCCAACCCGATGTTCCGCATCAAAGGACCACTCATCCAACAGGAGTCCTTTGGAGTGGCCTTTCCACTCAAACACATGCAGAAAGACATGCGCCTCGCGATCGCCTTAGGTGATCAGGTCGCCCAACCACTGTCCACCTGTGCGTCTGCCAATGAATCATTCAAGAAAGCCCGCGCGCTCGGCGCAGCAGATGAAGACTTTAGTGCCGTCTCGAAGGCCATCAAGACCTCCTGAAACTCTTCCTCCTCTCCCACATCCCCTCTCAGTGCAACTTCTACGGAAGTAGTACACCTGCGCGCAAAATCAACGACCAATCATGGCGGTAGAACGTCGTCAAGTCCGCACCTCTCTTGAGTTTGCTCACACCATCGTTGACCGCAATAGGAAGCTGAAACCCAAGTGAGACCTCAACGAGATTCATCAAGGTCGTGCGTGCGCCAATCGTCAACGTCACCCCACCTGTCGGGTCTTGCGTTGCGCCACTCGTGATATCTCCAGCGGTCTGTGTCAATTCGTGATTACCACCGATCTCGATGATCGCCTCGATCAGGCGATTGCCGAGAATGTTATACGCTCCATACAGCTCCCAAGTCAGAATGGCCTCTACGTGGGGACTTTCGTATAGGTTTGCGTAATCACACGCGACGATGATATTACCGAGGATATGGGCTCCGACGGTCACAGGGCCGACTTTCTGGGCGTACGCAACACCTGGCCCTAACATCAAGTAACGGATGGGCATCAACTTGAAGCCCGTCTCCGCCCGATAGAAGTTGTAATTCGTCCGACGAGCCAAGATCTCCGCCCGTTTACCACCGAGTGTGTTGAGCAAACTCGTGGGCATGGTGACCTCAAGACCGACGGCCAGATAACTGTTTGTGTCTCTTTTGTTGAGGGCTTTCCAACGAAATTGGAAGTTCATGTCCCCAAGCATAAAGGTCGACTTCTCCGCGGTCGCACCAAAGACAGTGTCCGTCGATGTGGCCTGCCCAAAAGGCAATCTCATCCGAAAACCAAACCCTTCATCGCCGTACTCATACACCAGCGAAAAGGCTGCAGAGAAGTGCTCTTGCGAGGTCGCGTTTCCGCTCTCACGGGCGATGCTCCCAAGCCCCACATCGAGATGGACCCGTGAGTTGGCCACAGGAGTCACTGCGACGATCGGATCAGAGATGTCAGGTCGATCGTATTTCTTCTTGGCTTCAACTGGGAACGTGAAAAAAAACATGATGAGAATCAAAGCATAACGTACAAAATGCATCCCAACCTCCATGTCCATAAGCGCATATTTGGATGTAGAATAAGAAAGATCTTTGAAGATCGAGCGCATGTTGCCATACTTGCCACCTCTTTACAACGGCTAAGAGCAAAGCTAGAGTAGCGAAAACAATTTGTGCTGAACACACAACGAGCATTCCTCTTGTAGACGCATACCATTCGCAAGGACAATACACTTGTATGACAGACTCAAAGGAACCGAAAAACCGAAAGGCCCAAAAAATAGGCAGAGTGTGGGCCCCTGTCCCCTCAAAGAACCAGCGCACATCCTCACATGAAGATGATGGGGCAACCGTACTACACGAGATATCATCCTCTGTACCACTGCATCTGCAAGATGATCTCCCCACAGAGTTCCAGTTAGACGAAGGGTTCGAAGGAAACCCAAACGCACAGGCCAAGGTCCACTCCTACAATCTAGATGATGAAGATGAGTGGCCAGTCAGCTCATCAGAGGAGTGGTCAGCCTCTCCTTCTCTCGACAGCGACGGCCCCACAAACCCACATATGGTTATCGGTCCCCACCAAGCGGCAGCAGATATCGCCCAAAGAACAACGCCTCCAGGGCTGCAGTTTCACCCAGTGGCCGACACGACCAACGAAGATCCCTTTGAGGATGATAGCCCAACACAGCTCAACATCGGCTCCCTTGCGCCCTCAGAAGAACCCACAGACCTCCACGCCATCCCTGCACAGTTACCATCAAATGCACCGATTCTTTCGACGCCAACAGGCCGCATGAAAGCCCTCAAGCCGCTCACCTCCGATCCCTTTCAGTACAACACCTCTTCCCCTCTCAGCAAGCGACAAAGCCAGCCGCTCGAATCCAAACACGTCCCAGCACAGAGTCCACAAAACGACCAGATCGCGAGCGCATCGACTGCTTTGTACGAGCAATTGGGGGACAAAGTCGCCCCACTCAGCAAACTCGTCCTACTCAAAGGGGCAAAAGCCCAAGACCAGGAGGTCCTCCTTGTCGAGTCTCTGATCACCATGGGACGAGATCAACACAACACCATCACAGTCAATGATCCACTCGTAAGCCGACAGCAACTGCATATTCACCGCGGCAGCCGAGAGTACACGATCGAGGATCTCCAACAGGGAAATGGCACCATCCTCAACACAAAGCGGCTCACAGGTCGCGCCACGCTCAAAGATGGCGACACCATCCAAATTGGACAGACCATTTACCAGTTTAAACGCCTCGAACAGCACACCTCACAGGGCAACTTTAAATATATCCTCGCGACTTTCGTGCTTGTCCTGCTCATCGCCGGAGGTGTCTTCTTTGTAAGCCAGCGCCCCTCACAACAGTACAGCCACCTAGAGAAGGAGACACAGGCGCATATCAAGCAGGGCTTGCAACACCTACAAAAATCCAAGTGGAGAAAGGCGATCTTTGAGTTTCGCCTGGCCCAAAAGAAGTCGCCAAAGAGCCAGCAAGTCGCAAGCCTCCTCGAAAACGCGCTCAAAGAAGCGCGTGTGGCCATGCTTTTGCGCAAAGCCCGCCTCCTGCACGATAAAAAAAGATGGAAAGAGTGTCTCGCCACCCTCCAAAAAGCCGAAGCGAACCTCGCAACAGGAAGCATCCACGCTGAGCAGGTGTGGAGTCTCGCCTTGCATACAAAGCGAAAATTGCGCAAGAGGCTTCCAAAAATCTCCACACCCCCTCCAACTCATCGCCCACAAGTCGTCAACAAGCCACATCATCCTGCACCAATACAACGTCCGAGAGTACGTTTGAGCGCTCCCAACAAAGAGCCGGTGCCATCAGACGCAGGCGTACAAGAAGAACCACCACCACCTCCACCGACCCCACTCGAATTGGCACGATACGCCTACCACGCAGGTGCGCTCAAACGAGCGAAGGCGCTCTTTCAAAAGGCCAATCAAACACACACCCTCACCCATCTCAAACAATTTACGTTCTCTTTTCGAGAAGGCCGGAATGCCCACAACACCAGGAACTCAAGCGTCGCCATTCAACTCCTGATGCGCGCGCTCAAGCTCGACAAGGAAATAGGAGGTGGCGCGGGCGTGTTTTCCAAACAGATAAAGGCCATGCTCGCCAATATGTACGCCTTTGAAGGGCTTCAAGCGAAGGTGCTCAAGCAACCTAAAACAGCCTTGCAAAACTTCCGCAAGGCACTACTTTACAACCCAAAGCACCTTTTGAGTCTCCAACAACTTGCGGGCATGCAACCCGACAAACGCAAGTAGATTCCACACAACACCGCACAGCGAAGAAAACAAAGAACACCATGCCAGTGTACGGACTGACCCAAGACCTACTCTTTCCTCCACCCGAGCTCGCCGAAGAAGATGGGCTGCTTGCGGTCGGCGGCGATCTACGTCCTGAGCGACTTTTGCTCGCTTACAGCGACGGCATCTTCCCTTGGTACAACGAAGACTCTCCCATCTTATGGTTCTCCCCCAATCCTCGCATGATGCTTCATCCGTCGGAGCTACGAGTCAATCGCAGCCTGCGCAAAGCGTTACGCAAACACGATTATGAGCTGCGTTTTGATACACACTTTCGCGAAGTCATCGAGGCATGTGCAGAGACACCGCGAGAGGGACAAGACGGGACCTGGATCACCTCGGATATGTTGGAAGCTTACTGCGAACTTTTCGACCTCGGCTTCGCTCACTGTATAGAAGCATGGCAGGACGATCGCCTTGTCGGTGGTGTATACGGCGTTTCCCTTGGAAGAGGTTTCTTTGGTGAGTCGATGTTTGCCCACGCCTCCAATGCTTCCAAGATAGCCTTTGTCGCCTTGACAAGGCAGCTTGAACGTTGGTCCTTTTGCTTGATTGACTGCCAAGTCTATACACCACATCTCGCCCACTTTGGCGCAACAGAGCGCCCACGCGCTGAATTTTTACAGACACTCAAAGCAGCTCTTCGCCATGACACCCATCGTGGTCCATGGCAGCTTGACGCCGATCTCACCCACACCCCCTACGGGCAAACGATCACATCATGAGACCCTTACAAAGGAGATGTCCATGAAACTCTCACTGACTCTACCACTGTCTGCGTTGTTACTCTTCTCTTTATCCCAACACGCAGGAGCACAAGACCACCTCAGCTCGACGATGACACAGCCACCAACAGTCCGCTACGTCAAGCTGACTGTGAAATCGCTCAAACTGTGGCCTGTCAAAGTATCGGGAAAGTGTTGGGATCCTTGCTTTGGCAAGCGTTACCCCATGCCCACTCGTGACAGCAACAAAAAATATACGGACTACTTCAAACACAAGACATTCCAACAAGCCTGCTCAGGTCGCAAAGCTCCGGACCCATATGTCCAAATCAAAATCGGACGATACGAGGTCTTCACCACAGCCAAACAAAACAACCAATGCCAAAGCAGATTCAACGTCGGACATGTCTTTCGAGTGGGTCAAAATGACGCCCTCAATGTCTCCGTTTACGATCACGATACAGTCTTGAACAAGCACGATATCATCGGCAAATGGAAAGGTTCAGTGCTCCCCCCTCAGCTCCTCGCAGGGGGCACCTTTACGCTCAAGCGTTTTGGGCAGGTTGAAGAGCTCGTCCTGGAATCCACCCCCATCACCTCCCCTGCTCCGAGCTGCGAAGGTGTGTATCAAGTTCGTATCGCTGAATATAATGTCAACGCAAAGAAGGAAAACGGTAAGTCTTGGGATCGTGGTCTCAAAAGATTCAGCAGGCCAGACGTGCTCATCGAGCTCAAGATCGGCAACAACACCCTCACAACACCAAAGATCCAGGACAAAACGCAGTTTGTCTTCTTGTCAGGGCAAAAGACCATCCCCATCAAAAAGCGTTCATCAGTGTCACTGACTGTCTACGACAAGGATATGTTTGGACGCAAAGAGACCATTGGACAAACTGCGATGGTCGATGTTTGCAAAATGATCAACGCCAAAGGACTGTATACATTCACGTCATTTGGGCAGGTCAACAAGGTTGTGATTTTGTTTCGGAAGATGAAGTGATGGGGTAAGGGGACACTGAGGCGAGGGGAAAAGAGGACAACGCCGTCAGCGGCGCAGGATGATAAAGACGAGCAACAGGACCAGAATCACCATCACACTGACCAAGCCAAAGATCAGGCGATTTTTGGAATCATCACTTTCATTTGTGGGAGTCAAACCTGGATCGGGATCCGCGGAGTGAATGTTCATTTGGGATTTTGCGTTATCTGCGCCAGGTCCATCCTGACTTTTGATCAGGTTTTGGATCTCATCAGAAGAGAATTGCAATGTACCAAAGACATTGCGGACTTTCTTTTGCCCCTGTGGTTGTTGGGGAGCCGTATCCAACGTCGGTGTAAACGCGGGGATCTCGCCGGCAGAGGTGAATGTGATCTTGTATTTTCCAAGCTGGATCTCGTCTCCGTCCTTCAGCAGACGCTCTTCGACTTGATCTCCGTTGACAAAGGTACCGTTGCTACTTCCGTTATCAACCGCGTAAAAGTGATCGTTGCGAAAGAGGACCTTTGTGTGACAACGGGAAACACCAATGTTGTCGATAAAGAGGTCGTTATCAGGATCGCGTCCGATGGTAAACTCTGACTTGTTGATCGCGATACGCTTGAGTTCTCGGTCACGTAATTTCAAAATAAGTTCGGGCATTGTCCTTCCCTCGTAAAGTTTTCTCAAGTTATAGGGATTACAAAACCACAGGTCAAGCGTCCCCGAAAAAAACGACGGTCAGAGAGACCTACGACTTGAGCAGAAGTGAAGAAAAATTCAGTCGAAAAGAGAAGTCCAACTCATCCTTGAGCTTTATCACACCGAGAGGAGCGCGAAAAGGCGTGATCCCCAAGTCCTTGTGTGAGAGTCGCATCTTACCATGGAGCAGCTCACCTTCTCTCTCTGCAGAGAAAGTGATGGGTGCTTGTCGTCCACCAAGCTGAAGCTCTCCAGCGACCTGTACTCTTGTTTCAGAGTTCCAATTTGCCCGTCCCGAGAAACGGATATCAGAAGGCAGGTGTTTGCGTATGTTATTTTGGATGTCTCGCTTGTCTTTGTCTTTGAGGTTTTCTGGCGTGAGCACCTCAAAGTGATCTTTGGGGATATGCAAAGAGACGCTCGCATGACCGTCCTCCTCCGCTGTGATCTCCAACGAAAATGACTTCATATCGAGCAACAAATCGTGCCCAACGGCAGAGAGTAAACCAGATTTCCAGGTGTGAAGATGTAACCATCCGTCATCCTGACCCAACGTCCACGTTCCAGCTTGAAATCCTGTATGCTCAGACATCTCTTTCACCTTTCCCACAGATGCATTCGGTAGACGGAAGTCCTGTGTCAAAAGTTACACACACAGACTCCCGGTTAAGCAAAAACAACATACTAGCGAAAGATATTCCACACAAGCGAAACTTGCACAAAGCCCCCTCGAAAAGATGATAACATGTGAAAAAGACAACAAGACTTTTCGATGAACGTGTATCTTCAGGCAATTGCGATGTGTGACAGGAAGAACAGACCGAGAGATTCGTTTACAGACCTATGTGATTGTATCGTTCAAGGACGAAATAGCTAAGGAATACACGCTTGGGTCCGAGAGCAGCGTAAGCTTTACCGAGAAACAGGTCGTTGTTATCGGGATCGACCTGAACGAGGTAATCACGCAGCACATTGGCGGGCTCATGAGGGGGATTTTCTGGACCTCTGGAGTAATCGATCAAGAGGGCCTGCGGATGCATATTATCAGGACCATGTGGTCGGCCTGGTGTGACGAGATAGTAGCCAAACTTCTTGGGCGCAAATTCGTTGGGGAGCGCCAAAAAGGGATCGTATGTCGCGTTCTGGCGGACCTGCACATTGTACCCAAAGAGCTCGTGTGGGTCGGTATCTTCTGTTCTAAAAAATCCTTTTCGGAACTTTCGAATCCCCATCAGACGCGTCACTTTACGTGTATTGCAACCGCGAAACTCCCAGCCTACAAGGTCTTCGATGTCAGGCATCTGACCACGTGCGAAGACGTTATCAAGCTCCACCAAAGGCATCTCAACAAGGCGCTTAAAAGTGAAGTAACGATACCGAATGCCTCGGGCAAACGAGGTGTGTTTTTCCTGTTCATGTGTGACTTGCTGTGTCATCTCGTCATTCTCCTCTGCTTCAAGGCGCGTAACGTTCGGCCATACGTAAGGCCGCTCGTCGTGAAAATCCCATGATGGTCTCTTGTGGGTTGTTGACACTGCCGGTCGGGAAGATGCTCGAATCACACACATAAAGATCTCTCACTTCGTGTGTCTCGCACCAACTATCGACAACAGAGTTCCTGGCTCTCCCGCCCATTCGACAGGTACCAAAGACGTGGTTCCCAACGTACTCAAAGCTGTTGGCTTTAAAGCGCTTTTTGAGAAAAATTTCGCTCTCTTCGGGCCGCTTCATCACCCACGGCGCGCCATAACAGCCGGGATACACCTCTTTTGCGCCCGCAGCGAACAAAGCATCGACGCAAGCCTTTAGACCCATCGCAGTTTCATCAACGTCTTCTTGCTTGACATGCAGATACAAAAATGGTGCGCCCTTGCGTGTCTCACTCACCCATCCAGTCGAACATCCCTTTGGCTTCGTCGCGATCGAGGTGCAGTTCTTGTACTTTTTCAGGCGGGAGATAAACTCGTGACCGATCCCAGGCAACCGGGATGAGAAGACAGGTGGAGGCGCCCAGATCGTCTCAAGAACCAAACCGCGGCGAAAGAAGGCGTTGCTCCCCCAACCTTGGGTCGCACCATACCAACCACTGACCTCTTCATCGAACAAGGCCAACGCCGCGACGCCAATGTGCATACGCAAGTTTTTGCCGACCCAGCCGTTTCCTTTAACACCTGAACGACGTAACAAGAGCGGACTCCAGATCACTCCAGCTGACATGACAACAGCTTTTGCGTAAATCGTGATCGTTGCGCGTTTTTTGCGCGTCTCAGGATCCAGGACGTCAGCCACAACGCCACGAGCCTGCTTACCGTCGATCAACACGTGCTTGACCCGACATAAAGGGTACACATCCGCGCCGTTTTCCGAAGCATCAGGGATATACGTCGCTCCCATCGTACGCTTGGCTCCAGAAGGACACCCCGTCATACAATCACTCGCCCCTTTACAACCTCTGACCACCCGACGGAGAGGATGGCTCTCCCAACCAAGCTTCTCAAAACCACGCTTCACAAGCAGGTTTTTGGGTCCTTGTGCGCTCATCTCGGAGTCCAAGGCACCGAGATCCTTTTCGAGATGGCGAAAGTGCCCGTGCATCTCTTCGAGCGAGATGTCCCGCAGTTCGTAATCTTCGATCCACTCTCGCAAAATATTGTCCGGAAGTGGCTTAAAGATCGCCGAATTGATCTCCGATGTCCCTCCTAACATCTCCCCTTGCATAGTGGGCACAAAGACGTTCCCAATGGTCGAACGCATCGAGGCCTCTTGTACGTATTTTGCAAGAAAAGCTCCCGACTCCCGTGTCGAACGTTTGTAATCGAAGACAGGTCCAGACTCCATCAGCGCAACATGTACACCGCGCTCAGAGAGTTCCTTCGCGACAGTCGCACCGCCAGGGCCAGAGCCAACAATACAAACATCGACATGACGGACCTGATCACCATCAAATTGTTCGGTTTGATGAATCATTCATACACCTCATTTTGTGTGCTTCAATGTGTCTTCTTTGTGTGGACACATCGCCCCTTATCTAGGAGAGTGTGGACGTTGCAGTGCCTGATGTCGCCTCTGGCGCAGAGAGCAAAGACTCAGAGAGCTCGACTTCCTCGTTCTTCTCGTCAAGAGTCTCCTCTTGTTCGAGTTCTTTCGCGATGGTGTTTTGCAACTCTTGTGAGATGCGCTCAATGATTTCGATATCACGGGGGTCAGAGGGGTATGCATAGTTCTTGAAGTACCCCATCTCCTGTAACACTCGCTCATCTGCCATGTAACCAAAGGACATAAACATCCGTAGCGCAACGTTGAGCATACGAATGGGGTACAAGCGCGAATCATGGAGATGTTCGAGTAGATCTGTTTGGTCTTCGAAGGACATCTGCGAAAAGAGCCACCCTTTGCGGTACAAGGTGGGCAGAGCAAATTCATAGGCGAGGATCAACATGCACAACATGTTGGATTGCTGTGTGGGGATCTTGTAGAAGAAGTCGATCATATACTTGGTCAACTCAACATCTTTGGCGGAGTAAGGAATTTCAGCCCCCGCCGGAAACATACACTCTCCAAGCGCGTCGATCCCACGCTCTATCCGTGGACGTAACCAAGGGATATCGAGCAGCCGCTCATGCTTGCCCCCTAACAACCCTTCAAACCGCGCTCGTACACCAGACAACAGCCCCTTACGAACCTGTTCCATGAGAATCTCCTTCGTTTACTGACATAGATTGCAATGACGCCAAAGCGCCCATCATCTCAGCTGAGGTACCTGAAAAAGCACCACCTTCTAATGTGTGTGAAACCATCGAAATCCACGTGTGGAGGCGCTCAGACTCTTCATTGAGATACTCCACCAACAGCGTCTTGGCCTGTGCCGCGTTACGCGCCTCGACCTCCGAATAAATCGACCATAACCGCGCAGGATAACCATCTGGAGCCGTCCAAAACATAGAAATCGCAGACGAAAACTGACGGTATACACTCGACAAGGGCTGATACACCGAACGAAAGAGCAAGCTGTTGGACGCAGCGAGCAAACACTCAAACCAATCGAGATCAGCCAAAAACAAGGCCTCTGTAGAGGAATCTTCGTCGGCGAGAGACTGCAAACGCTGCAACGCCTCACGCAGCGCTTCGAGCTGTTCATCTGTCATCCTCTGCACTGCAAGCTCCAAGACCTCAGCCAACACGGGTGTTCGAATCGCGAGAAAATCCTCAATCACACGTACTGTCTCCTCGGAGATCCCTTTCGCCTCAAAAAGATACGGAAGCAAATGAAGTCCAGGATTCGCCCTGTAATCAGCAACTCGCCAGGGTCTCCCCTGACCGCCTTCAATCAGACCATCGGCCTTCAAAATCTGTAGCGCTTGGCGCAAACTGACCCTATTTGTTTCAAACTGGGAGGACAACGCCTTCTCCGAGGGCAATCGCTCATTTACACCAAGCTCATCACACAAAATCGCACGACGCAAAATCGCTGCAATCCGCTCCGGAACCGTCTCCGCTCTCTCCAATGGACCAAACATGCTTCTCCTTCCTACCATGTCAACATATCAACATGGCAACTTGTTAAACAAGTTTACATCTCAAAGAAAATCGCGCAAGCTCTTTCTTGCATTTCGTAAGAGAAAGTAGTCATTTAGGCGATATGTGCGGGGGATACTTGATATTTGATCCAGGGGCAGTTGCACTTGTGTCTTCGCAAAGTGCACCCGAATGTACGACACAATCCCTCATGGCAATACGGATACTGCAAGCAGTATCCTCCTAACGCTCGACTGCTCGGACAACATATGCGGTTGTCATTTGCTTCATTCACTTTGCAA